>DKJQ01000107.1:0-24902 GCA_002454845.1 Ignavibacteria bacterium UBA6688 | reverse complement strand
CGCGCTCACCCGCCAGTAATACGTCTCATTCGCCAGAAGATTCTGCAATGTCACCGAGGTTTTTTCGATGCCTTCAACGAGTATGACATCTTTTTTGAAATTCTTATCCTGCCCGTATTCCACCGCGTACGAGAGAGCCGCCTTCGTTTGACCCCACTCCATTGTTGGACTCGTCGAAACGCCCTTGGTACCATCCATAGGGAAGACGAGTTGCGGCGCAGCAAGCCTGCCCGAGCCGGTCGTAAAGCTCCATGCTTCCGACCATTCACTGGAGCCGGTCACATCCTGAACCTTGACGCGCCAGTAATAGGTCTCGTTCGGCAAAAACACGGCCAAGGACAGCGACGGCCGGTCGATACCCAATACGGAAATCGTGTCCTTCCTGAATTGTCGGTCGGTGGTGTACTGGAAGGCATACATCTTGCCCTCGCCCACCGCCTTCCACTCGAATTGTGGACTTGTGGATACACCTTTTGCCTGATCCGAGGGATTGACCAAAGCAGGAGCGGCTAACCGTCCGGAGCCGGTTGTGAAACCCCACGCATCAGACCATTCACTCACACCCGTTGAGTCTTCTCCCCTGACCCGCCAATAATACGTCTCCTTCGGAGTCAGGCCCAAAACCTGGTATTGGGTCAAGCGAATCCCAGTGACTTCGACAGGATTTTTCTTGAACGTCTTGTCTGTGGAATACTGTATCGCATAGCCGGTCGCACCGGGTGAAGGAGCCCAGGAGAGCATTGGATCCGTCACAATGTTCGTCGTTCCATCCGAGGGGGCAATAAGGCGCGGGACCGCCAGTTGTGCCGCGGCCGTGGTAAAGTTCCATTCATCCCGCGGCCAATCGCTCGCCCCCTGCTTTCCGGTGGCCCTGACCCGCCAGTAGTACGTTGTCCCCGGAAGAAGTTTTCCCGTTTCAAACACGGTCTCCCTCAACCCGTTGTTCTCGATGAGGATGACGTGAAATTTTCTCTCGAGGGCAACCTGAATCTCGTACTCTTCGGCGCCGATGACCGGACTCCATTCCAGGCGCGGATTCATCGGGACTTGTTTCTCGCCCACCCCGGGATAAACCGGAGTCGGCGCAGGAAGTGTCGGGGCTGCAGTCGTAAACGTTCTGTCACCAGACCATAAGCCGGTTCCGAGCGCCGTCTTTGCGCGCACATGCCAGAAGTGTTTCTCTCCGGGCTTGAGACCGGTAAGTTCGAGAGAGTTTGATGAAATTCCCGATCCTCCGCCCACGAGAACGGTAAACTTGTTGTCTGTCGCGACCTCCACGTCATAAACGGCGCCGGGGATACCCCCCCATTCCAACTTCACGTTTGAGGGAACGTTGCTTGCATTGTCCGGCGGATTTTCAAGAGCAGGGACCGGCAGTACCATGGCAACCGTTTTAAAATTCCATTCCTGCGACCATCCACTCTCGGAGAGGGAACTCACGGCTTTGACCCGCCAATAGTACGTCTTGTCATAAGACAGCCCGGCGGGAGTGTGGGATGTCAAGGTCAACCCCGATTGGCTTTCCACAAGAACATCGAATTTGCTCTCGGAGGCAACCTGAACCGTGTAGGAAGCAGCTCCCGTTACCGCTTCCCACGCCAAGGTGGGATCAATGGGAGTGTCTCTCGTGTTGTCGGACGGGCTCGACAGTTTCGGAGCCGTCAGCAGAGCCGAGATAGTCTTAAAGCTCCAGACCGCTGACCAGTCACTAGTTCCCCCCGCGGTCGTCACTCTGACGCGCCAAAAGTACTCTCTGTTATTTTCCAGTCCAGGGGAGACCAAGATGGTCGCAGCCGTCGAGCTTCCGGAGAAGACGAGATGATTGAACTTATCGTCCGTGTCCACTTCGACATCGTACGAAATCCTCAAGCCGACCGGTTGCCAATCCAAGGCCGGATTGGTTGAAATATTGGATGCTCCGTCGGAAGGAGCCACCAACCCAGGAGCGGAGGGCCGCGTCGATAACGTCTTAAAGCTCCCTTCAACCCAATCACTCGGTCCCCCGGCCCCGACTGCATTGATCCTCCAGTAATATTGCTTGTCCGAGAGAAGGGGACTCACAACCGTCGCGGTGGCAGGTGCGTTCACGCTGGTTTTGAGCGGTTCCTTGAATTTATCGTCGTCCGAGACTTCAATCGAGTATGAACTCGCTCCGGGTACAGCCCCCCAACTCAGCGCCACATTTGTGGTACTGGGATGGGCGAGAAGGTTTGATGGATTCGCAGGAGGCGGGGGTGGATCCGGCGTGGTGAAGTTTGCCTCCGCCCAAGCACTGCTGCCCGATGCATTCGTTGCGCGAACCTGCCAATCATATGTCTCCCCTCCCTTGAGCCCGGTGACCAGAAAGGAAGTAACGGAAATATCGGAGGCATCGGACTTGTATCCCTGGGGCCCCTTGATCTCAATATCATAAGTCTGCGCGCCAGCAACAGCATCCCATTTCAACTCTGCCGTCGTAATCGTGGTAGTCGATGTCAATCCGGTAGGAGCCAGAGGGTTGCCTGGAGGAGGTGGGGGGAGAGAATCGGATAGAGTAGTGAAATCATCCCCTACTGCCCATTCACTCTCGTCACCTTTGTTGTCAATACTTCGGACTTTCCAGGCGTAAGTCGTCCCGGGAGAAAGCCTTGTGATCTCTTTCGATGTCGATTCGGTGCTTTCTGAGATTGAATCCGAACCTGAGGTCACTGCGATTTCGAACGAGTCGGCTTGGCCAACCTTGTCCCATCCGAGAGTAGCAGAAGTCTGTCCGATGTTCGAGGAAGCCAGGTTCCTAGGGGGTTGTTGTCCAAAGAGAATGCCTGGTAAGGATGCAATCGCGAAAATAACCCAGACCATCCCCCACCCGCGCATCGAAAATGCGGAAGAAGAAAATGCAGCCCTTCGAGGGGAGGTGGCGAACATGTGAATCGATCTTTCTACGCAACGCTTGGATTGGAAGGAATCCCTCTCCGCATCAGGGTCTTCTGCCCGGTGTGGCAGCCTCAATACACACCCCGGCGAGGAGGGAGAACTGTATCAAACTTAGAAAAGCATACGCATAATGTCAAGAAAGGTGTCCCGTTTCGGATCAAATTGTGCTCTTTGTCACCCCTTTTTGTGTGCGCGCAGTCACAATAGCAGAAAATGGTTAAGCATGGACCACCTCGGCTACCTTGACAGCCTTTTCCATTGGCTCCGGGGCATCAAGGAGTTGGCGGAGTTGCTGGAGGAGATCGGTGACGACGTAGGGCTTCTGGATAAAGTGGTTCCCCCCCTCCTTCTTCATCTCCTCACGGGTGGCCGCCGCGAGATACCCGCTGGCGAAGATGACTTTGAGCTGCGGTTTCATCCGCTTCATTTCTTTGAATGCCTCAAACCCGCCGAGCTTCGGAAGGCCAAGGTCGGAGAGAACGATGTCGATGGAGTCGATGTGCTCGCGGAACATCTTCACGCCCGCTTCACCGTCCCGTGCAACCAGAACGGTGTAACCTCTTGAAGACAGGATATTCTCAAGCAGATCGGCCATCACATCTTCATCCTCCACCACGAGGATCGTCTCTGTCCCGCCGGGTAGTTCCCCCACTTCACCAACGCCGGATTCCACAACGATGTGATCGGCACCCTGCAACGGAAAATACATATGGAAGGTGGTCCCCCGGCCCTCAACGCTCTCGATCTCGATGAAACCGTTGTAGGCATTCACGATCCCGTACACCACTGCCATTCCGAGACCGGTACCTTTCCCCGTGGCCTTGGTGGTGAAGAACGGCTCGAATATCCGCTTCCTTACCTCTTCACTCATCCCATGACCCGTATCGGTCACTGCGACGTAAGCATAGGGGCCGCTCACCGCCCCCCGGTTTGTCCGCTTGAGGAGGTTTCCGCTCCTGAGATCCGTCACGATCGCCAACGTCCCTCCATTCGGCATGGCATCCCGGGCATTGACGCACAGGTTCAGCATCGCCTGCACAAGCTGGGTGTGATCAGCAAGGATCCGCAGCTTGTGATCCGTGAGGTGTACCGACAGGTTAATCGACCTGGGGAAGGTCTCCCTCAGCATCCCGGTCAGTTCCTCAACGACGTGGTTCACATCGATCGATTCAACGCTCACATCGCCCTTGCGCGCAAACGTCAACAGTTGGCGCACCACTCCAGCGCCACGATGGACAGCCTTGTTGATCGTCTCAAGACTCGGCTCAACCCCCGGAGGGAGCCCCGGGATCCGCTCGATGATCGACGTGTACCCCATGATGATGCCGAGGATGTTGTTGAAGTCGTGGGCGATCCCGCCGGCGAGCGTCCCGACACTTTCCATTTTTTGTGCCTGCCTCAAATGCTCCTCGAGCAGACGACGCTGCGTGATATCCATGACGTATCCCCGAATCTCCACAAGCTCCCCTTGTTCATCAAATTTGCCGATGATATTCTCGATCAGGTGAATCAGACGGCCGTCTTTCTTTCTCGCATCCTCTTCATAGTTTTCCAGCTTTTTGTTTTCTTTCACGAGGGCGAGAAATCTTTCCCGGTCGCCGCTCTCAGCGCAAAACTGTGAGGCGGGTGTCGCGAGGACCTCTTCGATCGAATCGTATCCAAAGATGTGTGCGTATTGCTGGTTACACGCAAGCATCTTACCGTCCACCGACGAGATGAACGCCCCGCTCAGATCCTCTTCGAAAAACTCGCGGTATTTCTCCTCCGACTGTTCCAGCGCCTTCTGGGCTTCCCGACGATTCGTGATATCGTGGGAGTTGGTAATGATCGCTTGAATAGAAGGATCATCCAGCATGTTTTTCCCTGTGCACTCCAGCCATCGCCATCCGCCGCTCTTGTGCCGGGACCTGAATTGTGCCGTCGCCACTTCGTTTGGCACGGCCCGCAGGTGCTCAAACATGGAGCTTACTGCTGCCAAATCCTCAGGATGGATAAACTCAAAACCCGACTTGCCTACCACTTCAGCCTCCGTAAAGCCCAGAATCCGCTCATTGGCCGGACTCGCGTACTTCACCTTCCCGCTTTCATCCACGAGCACGATCAGGTCTGAATTGTTTTCAATCAGGGCGCGGAATCGCCTCTCGCTCTCCACCAGTGCGGCCCTTGCCCGTGTCCTTGCCGTCATGTCCTGCCACGAGCCGCGCATACCAACGATCTTCCCTGCTTCGTCAATCACATAACCATGTTCGATCAAAACGGGAAAATGTTCACCGTTTTTTCTGATGGCTGTTCGTTCCACGCTTTGAATCGGCATCGACCCCTTCAGCTTCGCGAGAATGTCCGCCTTCGCCTCCGGGTTGAGGATGAGCTCCCAGAGAAATCGCCCGATCACTTCGTCACGTTGGTAGCCGAGCATGGAAAGCTCGGTCTGGTTGATCCTGACGATTCGCCCCTCGCTATCGATTTCGTGAAAGCCGACCGGGGCTTCATCGAAAAGCTGCCTGTATTTCGCCTCGCTTTCCATCACGGCAAGCTCCGCCAGCTTCTGCTCGGTAATATCTGTCAACACGCCATCCATCCTGACGAGTTTGCCATTCTCCACAACCCCCCTGATCCTGTTTTGCACCCACCGGACAGCACCGTCATTCCGGCGGATGATCCTCATCACCTGCATGACCGGCGTGCCGGACTCCACGCCACCGAAGTCCATCGCCGCGTTTCTGTCTTCCGGATGCACCAACTCCAACCAAAGGGCGGGATTCACAAGCAACTCCCGAGGCGCCACGCCGTAAATACGCTCGAACGTCGGCGAGATGTCCGTGTATTGTTGCTTCACCGTATCAAACGACCAGAACACCTGATCCAGGTTCTCAAAGATATTGCCGAGCTGTTCATTCCTGTTTCTGAGCTTGACCTCTGTCTCCCTGAGCTCCGAAATGTCTCTATTGATGACCACGAGGCCGATCGCTCTCGAGCCTTGATCGAGGAGAGGTATCTTCGTGGTCAGGAGGCATCGGCCAACCGACCCATCGGGTGCGATTCCTGTCGTACCGACTTTGCTGATCATCGGCTTGGCTTTCGTGAGCACGGATTCGTCCTCCATCCGGCCGATATCGGCATAGATGGATTTGATCAGGTCTTCGTCCTTTCTTCCGAGAAGACCCTCTTCCGTCGATTGCTTCAGGGCACGAACACAAGCTTTATTTGCAAGAATAAATCGTCGTTGATCGTCCTTCACACCAATTTCATCGGGGATCGCCTCGATGATCGTTCTCAAAAGCGTCCGTTCTTGCTCCAGTTTTTCGTACGCCGAGCGGCGATCGGAGACATCCTGAACAACGTTCCGGTACTCCAGCACCTTTCCCTGTTTGTCTTTTATGATCCTGGTGGATTGCTCCACCCAGAACACCGATCCGTTCTTTCTGACGGCGCGGAGCTCGATCTTGACATCGATGGCATCCCCTCGAGCCGCCTCGGCATAGAATTCGACTGCACGGCGGCGGTCGTCGGGGTGAACGAAACGAACATACGATCGACCCAGAACTTCATGCACGTCATATCCGGTCGACTCGGACAGGTTCGGGCTGGCGTAGGTGATCGTTCCGGCTCCATCGGCAACGTAGAAAACTTCGCTGATGTTTTCAATCAGGCCACGGTACCGTTCTTCACTTTTCCTCCTCTGGTCTTCAGCAAGTTTCCGTTCGGTGATGTTCTCATGAGCCACGACAACTCTCACGGGACCGGTGCCTTTGAATTTGGTCACCCTGCAGACAAACCATCTCTGTTCGGAAGGTGAATGACACGGATACTCAATGGTAAACTCCTCCCGTGAACCGGATATCACATCCCTGATTCCCTGCGCCACGACCGGTCCCTCCTCTCCATCCTCCCCTTCCACGTCATCGCACACCCCGAGATAATTTGCACCAATCGCTTTGTCCGCGAGCGAGCCGGACTGTTCGAGTGCAAAATCCTCCCACACCCGGTTGACATGGATGATGAATCCTTCCTGATCCAGGATCGAGATATGGGCGCTCAGTGCGTCTATGGCAGCGTGGGCAAATCTTTCGGATTCGCGGATCAGCTTCAGGGAGAGCTTCTGTTCCGTGGCGTCCCGCACGATCGAAAGGTGCATGCCGGGAAGGATATTGGCTGTGGCCTTGAAGTTCAGATAGCGCATGGTCCCATCCGGTCTCAGAAGTTCATATTCCCCCTCCGCCCCCCCTTCGATAACAAACCGTTCCCAGGCCGTTTTTACATTTTCAGCCAATTCGGGTCGGACGAAATCTGCGACAGATTTTCCCAGGAGCATTTCCCGCCCCATTCCGAACAGCGCACACGCGGCAGGGTTGGCATCGACATAGTGCCCACCATCGTCGGCGATCAGGATGGCATCGTTGGTATGCTCAAAAAGAGCCTTGAACTTTGGGCTATTCTGCCCAATTGGGGCAGTTGTTCGGGATACGCTCCGCCTGACAGTTTCTTTTTTCTTCATGGTTGCTTCCTCTGCGTCTTGTGCACTGTTTGCAGCGTCCAATGTTGACACTTCGCTCATACTACCGGTCGTTCATCGTACGATGTCTCTGACCCGAAGAACCACCGATGGACCTGAATGCGGCCCTCGGGCATTCCGCGACGTCAGATCGATCGGCCGGGACCAATTTTCGAAGCGAGCTTTTCGAACACACCGAGCATCTTGTCAAACTCAGTTGATTTATCGAAAAAGTAATCCGCTCCCGCCTCGAAACATCTCGACCGGTATTGATCGTACGGAAAGTTCGTGAAGATGATCACCACGGGAAGCCCATGTTTCTTCTTGAGGCTGTGAAGAACATCGATACCCGTTCCCCCCGGCATGCGCACGTCGAGGATCACAACATCGGGACGTTTCGTCGCGATCCCGTTTCTCGCCTCTTGAACAGTGGATGCCTGACCAACGACCTCCATTTGATCAAAATCACTGAGCATCGTCAGTAAGCGTGCCCGAACGACTGGTGAATCATCAGCTATGAAGATCTTCATGGTTGTTTTGCCATCTGGTTTGGTCATCGTGACTCCCGTTGGAAATGACTACTGCGAGTTTCTTATACCCCATGGTAGTGGGTGGGAGGATGAGAGGGTATCAGCATACACCGGATTCTCTTGTAGGATGTTTCCTACGCGGGCGTGAAGGCTCTGCAATGCCCGTTCACAAAGGGATTGGAGTCATCCGGGCTTGAAAGTACCGCAAGTCCGGGCGAGGGGTCATGCTTCGTGATCGAACGTGGAACAGCTCTGCAGGAGGTTCAGGATGAGGGGTGGGTAAAGGCGAAAACCGTTTTCCGGGACGCAACCCGGATGGATCGGGATGGGACTACTCGATGAGTTTCTGTTCGACGGCGTACCGGGTCAATTCAGCAATGGATTTCATTCCCAATTTGCCAAGCAACCGGGATTTGTAGGTGGAAACCGTCTTGACGTTGAGTGAGAGGCGCGTCGCAATCATGCCCACCGTCATTCCCTCGGCGAGATAACGAAGGACTTCGAACTCACGCTCGGAGAGCGATGCGTGCAGGGAACCCTGATCGGAGCCGGCGACTTTCTCTGCAAGCGATTCGGCAAGGTGCGAACTGACGTATTTCCGACCGGAGTATACCTTGCGAACGGCACGCACAAGTTCCTCCGGTGCGCTTTCTTTCGTCAGGTACCCTGCCGCTCCGGCCTTCAGGGCCCGTGTAGCAAACTGGTCTTCCGGGTGCATACTGAGGACGAGTACTCGTACCAGAGGATACCTTCTGGCGATATCCGCAAGGACGTCCAATCCGCTCCTCCCGGGCATCGAGATATCTACAACCGCGACATCGACGGGTCGATTGCTGAGAAGGTTGAGCAGTTCTTCCGCGGATCGGGCTTCGCCGGTGACGGTGAAGTCAGATTCTTCCGACAGGATCTGCTTCAGTCCGGATCTGACGACTGCATGGTCGTCTGCAACGGCAATCCTGATCATCCGGTTTCCTTTCCGGCGGTGGGGAGGTTCAGGATCATGGGATGTTCACACCGTTTCCGCGACCCCGCTTCCGCTCCATGAGTGGAAGCGTCACCGTAAGAATCGTCCCTTTCTTCCTGCCCGGCCTGATCGAGAGAGTACCGCCCGCCATGGAGGCGCGCTCCCGCATACCAAGGATCCCCAGGGACTGTTTTCGTTTCAGATCGACCGGCAGAACTCCGCGACCGTTGTCGGCAACCTCGAGCGTCAGGCTCTTCGCCAGTTTCTTCAATGTCACCTGGACCTTCGTTGCGTGAGCGTGCCGGATAATGTTGGTCAAGGCTTCCTGAAAGATCCGAAACGCCGCGGTGGTAGCCTGAGGGTTGAGTTCAACCGCAACAGGCGGGGCGTGGACTTTACATGGGATGCCGGTCCTTGCCGCGAACTCCTCCCCCTGCCACTCGATGGCGGCGAACAAGCCGAGATCGTCCAGGATTCCCGGACGCAACTCTGTCGCGATCCGTCGCACGGATTTGATCGTCGCGTCGATGAGGTTCGACATGGAGCGGACTTTATCTGACTTCTCGGGGTTGGTCAACCGCCTGACGAGCCAGCTCATGTCCATCTTGAGACCTGTGAGCGACTGGCCCAAGTCGTCATGAATTTCCCTCGCGATGCGCATGCGCTCCCCCTCGCGCACCGCATCGAAGCGTGCTGCCAGCTTCCTCATCTGCTGCTCTGATTGCCGCAAGTCCTGCGCGGAGCGCAGCCGTTCGAGGACAGCTCCCACCTGGCCGGCAATGGTGAGGAGAAGGCGCTGATCTGCTTCGGTGAACGCCCCGCCCCGTTCACTCTCGGCCTCAATCACACCGGTGACCCGTGTACCGACAAGGAGGGGGACACAAATCTCCGAACGCACTGTTCGATCGGGCCGGATAGTGCTCTTAACCTTTGAGACGTCGGCGAGCCGGAGCGGCTTGCCGGTTTTCGCCACCCGGCCCGTCAGTCCCTCCCCGAATGGGATGTCACGCCTCTGTACCCGCGTTCCGGAGACCACAAACGACGGGTGGTGGTGAAGCATGCCGGATTCCCGATCGATGAGCAAGAAACCGAAATTCCTCGGTTGGAAATGTCGCCCGAGGATCGCAGTGACGGTTTCAATCAGCGCGTTTTCATGAAGAGCAACGCTGCATGCCGCGCCCACATGATTCAAGGTGCTCAATTCCCTGATCCTGCGTTGGCGTTCCCCATCTTCCCGCTTTCGATCCGTAATGTCGGAAGCAAACCCCTCGAAGTACATGTATCTGCCTTTATCGTCCCGGACGGTGTGGGCTGCGAGTTCGATCCAGAGAGGGGCGCCATTCTTCTTTTTCCAGCGTACTTCCACCTGCGATGACGCACGCTCCCTCGCGTAAGTTCTCAGAAGCCGCCGCCGGTCCGCTGGACCGAAACAGACATCGCGTCCCAGATTTCGCCCCAGCAACGCTCCTTCGGAACGATAACCGAGGGCATGGGCCAATGCCCTGTTGGCCAGGACAATCTTACCGTCAGGCTTCGACCTGTAAATGCCGATCGGTGATAATTCGATGGTGTCTCTGTATTGTCGCTCCGACTCTTTGAGAGCTTTTTCAGTCTTTTGGCGTTCGGTCACATTGACACCGATCCCCCCCAACCAGGTCTCCCCCTTCTCACCCCCCGCGATCGGGAACTTCACCATGAGCCACTCCTCGGGTCCGGCTGGGAAGTTTGTCGACTCGATCACATCCAGAGCTTTCCTTTTGCGGCGGACCGCCGCGTCGTTTCGTGCGAACTCGCGCGCATTGTTCTCAGGAACCAGGTCCCGGTCGGTTCGCCCAAGGATTCCCTCCTTCGGCGTCTGAAGGATCGACTCCATCATCTTGTTGACAAAGAGATATCGCCCATGGCCGTCCTTGATGAACGCCACACCCGGGAGGTATTCCATGAAGGCCGTGAAGCGTGCTTCGACTTCACGCTGAGCACTTTGTTCTTTTTTTCGTTCGGTGATATCGCTTGCGACAACGAGCCTCGCCCGTCTTCCAGGAAATCCGATGGCGTGAGAAACGATCTCGACATCGACGATTCTTCCATCCTTCCTCTTGAAACGCCACTCGCCCGATGAACTGAACTTCCCTGAGGTCGTCCTGACAAACTTTTCCAGTTTCGCGATATCCCCCTCAGGCAGGATGTCTCCGATCTTCATCCTCAGAAACTCTTCGCGGGTGTACCCGTAGGTGTGCGTCGCAGATTCATTGACCGCGAGGAACTCCAGGGTCTGCGCATCATAGACATACATCGACAGAGGATTACTCTCAAACAAGAGCCGGTACTCCTCTTCGCCGGCGCGTAACCTTTCTGTCGATTTCCGACGCTCATACCACCCGCCAATCTGCTGAGCCAGCGTGTGTACCAGGTCCCGCTCCTCGGACAGGAACGGGTCATCGGATTCGTCGGGACGGGATGACAAGTACCCCACCTCCGCGGTCCCAGCCTGCACACCGTGGAGAACAATCGGGGCCACGATGGCAGCGTGGGGTTTCTGAAAATTGTTTGTCGTGACGCTGTATGCTTCCAGGGAGATCTTTGCGCACGCGTCCAGGGGAAACTGCAATCCCCCGGGAAGAAGATCGACAACGATCTTCAACGTGTCGTGGAGAGGACGGTCTGCATTGGCCAGCGCCTGGAAAACAGAGTAAAGACATCCTACTTCTTTGACGCGTTCACTCAAGTCATGCGTTTTCCGCTGAAGCTCTGCTTCGAGACGTTTCTGCTGTTTCCGTTCCCGGGACCGTTCCAATGCCCGTTGCGCAGAAGGTACGAGACGTGCCAGATTTCGCTTGAGCACATAGTCCGCCGCCCCTTGCTTCAGAGACTCGACCGCACGCTCCTCTCCCAGGGTTCCCGTCACGAAGATGAACGGAGTGTCGGGTACAAGATCGTGGGCAAGGTTCAAGGCATGACTCCCGTGAAAACCCGGAAGCACATACTCTGCAAGGATCACATCGGGATTGAAATCCCGCAGGGCATTGCGGAATTCATCCTCGGATTGCACACGATGGAATGTAGCGGGGAGGGTGTTGAGGGAGAAGAGTTCTTCGACCGTCTGGGCATCCCTGGCGTCGTCCTCAAGAAGAAGCACACGCAGCCTGTCCATCAAGAGGGTTCCCTTTCTCAAAAGGTATCGATAACGACGGGGGGCAAGCAGGATCCCCCAACCGAAATGTAGAGAAGGGGGGGGTGAGATGCAATGAACAGCAATTCACCAGCGCAGAATGATGTTGTTCACAGGGCTCTTTTGAAGGATGACAGGGAATGGCGGGCAGGCAGTCCCGTCCGCTGCGAGATCTGGGTTTGAGTGTCGGAGTTCCCAGGTGGAATCACGCTTCGCGTGATACAGTTATGGGGATCCGGCGGTCTGGAGACCCGACCTACAATCTGCATTGGGTTTGCGCACAGCAATGTAGGACGGGACTCCAGTCCCGTCCGCTGAGTGGTCGGGTCTGGAGACCCGACCTACAACATTCCCGGTTGCGCGTAATTCCAGGGCCACTGTTCCCAGGATTGTGCCAAGCCAGCGTTGACTGGATTATTGAGGACATAATGGATTGTCCGTCGGAGTTCGGTCGCGTCTCGAATTACGTGGTCGTAGCTTTCATCCTGCCAGAAGGCTCCTTCACGACCGAGGATTGGGTTTGCTTTTCTCCCTGTGAATTTCTTAATCGATCCAAGAATATCCGAGACAATGTAGGACGGGACTCTCGTCCCGTCCGTTTTGTGGTCGGGTCTGGGGACCCGAGCTTCAATCGAAAACACCATGTGTACGTGGTTCGGCATGATACAATATGCAAAGAGGTCATACTCTTTGCCATCCAGATGGTGCATTGATTCTCTGACAATGGCGGCAATATTAGGCTCCCTGAGCCAGGTTGGCCCGGTCAAGCTTCCATCCAACAAGGAGTCGAACCGCTCAAAATACTTCCATAGAATATCATTCTGCCGTTGTTTCAAGTCGTTCACGTTCTTAATCGTTTTCAACTGCCGCTCCAGCCGTTCCTTCTCTTGTCGTAATTCCCCGATGATGGACAACGGAAGTGAGCCCGCAAGACGGAACACTGTATGGAATGTCGCCGCTTCCGGATGATAGTGCGGCAAATGCCGGCGGTAATAGGTTTTGTCTTCACTCATTGGCAGAAAATGTAGGACGGGACTCCAGTCCCGTCCACTGCGAGATCTGTGTTTGAGTGCCCACGTTCCAAATAGTCGCACGCTTACGCGTGCTTTGATCCAAATAGAACGATGCTGACGCATCCGAAGGTTTGTATAGCCTATATCCGAGTAGTCACACGCTATCGCGTGTGTTAGTAATAGGCTTCCAGCGGCCTCCGGCCCTACGACTTTCAACGCTTCTTTTGGCGGAGTTGCAGGGGAACATCGACCCATTTCGGAACCCTGTAACCGATGCGTTGCGAGCCGACTTCAATGACAATGGAATCTCCCGTCACCTGTTCGATAACAGCACGTTCCAGATCGGACTCAGTGACGAGCGAATCAAGAAAGAGAGTCAATCGCGTGAGACTGTCGATTTGTTCGAGAAGAGCCGGCACGCTCTCCGGGTCCATGCGTTGGCTTGCCTGCCGTGATTGTGGAAGGTCGGAAAGAGAACGCTGCAGAATCTGGAGCCCCCCCTGCTGCTGCTCACGTTTCGTTATCAACGCACGATCCTCCGACCGCTTTGCCGCCCCTAACCCATTCGCTTGTGCCTTCAGCTTTGATTCAACGGATACCTGATCCCGCAGGTTCAAAGTCCGGGAGGAATGAACCGTCGATTCGATGACCCTTCCTTCCAGCCACACCTCAGGGTCCTTTCGGAGCGTCGTCACGGTAGCATGAGCCGGCTTGGACGACAACGAGTATTCTTCGAACGCGGTCCGTGGTGTAGCGGGCCCGCTCAACGGCGGGGAGACTCGTTCATCCTTCATCTGAGGCTGCACCGCATCCTGCTCCGCAGCCGAAGGCATCGGCACGGACCCTCTTGCGCGCCGACCCGACTCCCTTTCATTCTGCTCCGGGGAAATCTGTTTATCTCTTTTGTCCGCATCATCCCGTTCCCCTTGAGAAGGTGATTGCTCATGCTCCGTCATCTCAACGCTCACCGCGTGTTGTTCCACTCCACCCTCCATGAACCAACGGTTGTGGACACCCACCGTGAGCAGGACCACGATAGCGGCGGCCGCCCCCACAAGCTGGTACCAAGAAAGCCCGCTCCCCCCTCCCATGGCAACCCTCTCTTGCAATCGTGCTTTCATTCCGGCACGACCATGCGCCCGGATGCCCGCGACGAGAACATCCTCGGCCCGGATCACCCGCGCGCAATCACTGCATGTCCGGAGGTGAGCCGCGAGCTGCGAGCGCTCCGCCGAATCCAAACGGTTGAGCACGTAGCGCTCTACGAGTTCGGGATCGGATGTCCAGTGTGGATGGCCTTCGTGCATGGCGGTTTCGGTCACTCCTTCATCGCACTCGTCAAAACCCGTTCAAGAGCTTTCTTGCATTGGTACTTTTTCGATTTCACGGTATCCGCGTTGGCGAACCCCATTCTTCCGGCAATTTCCTCCATGGACAGTTCCTCCCAATAAAAGAGAAGGAGCAACTGCCTGCATGGAGCGCCGATCTTCTTCAGTGCTTCCTGCACCATCGCGGCCTCCTCGCTGTCTATGAGGCTCTCCAGGGCTGAGGCTCCCCCATCAGGATAGGAGTCCAGGTCAGGGATGGCGGGAGAATCCCGCCTCTTGTTCGCGAGCCGCCGCATCCACATGTTCCTGGCCGTTCCGAACAAGAACGTGCTCAGTTTTGCCGAGTATTCGAATCGTCCTGCCCGCACGCGCTCCCATAAGACAAGAAGCGATTCCTGAAGCAGGTCCTCACCATCATCCGGAGTGCCATTATTCCGGGTCACAAAGGCCATGATCATTTTCCGGTTCGCATGATATAGCATCACCAGTGCCTCTTCATTACCTTGCCTTATCAGGTCCAGGATCTTCGCATCGGTATTCAGGAAAAAGAGAGGAGCCTTCATTTACCTTTCAAGAGTATATGACATCTATGGACAGAAGGTGAATGCCATAACGAACGATAATACGAAGAATGACGGCTTTATTCAAACCTCATCACACTCATCAACCAACACAGGGGGCTGTATGAAACAAAGCATGGTTCTCTTCATGGTCGCATTGGTTCTCGCCGCGACTCCCGGCTCAAGGGCGCAACAGATGAAAGAATCGATCGCCGGGGAGCGCACCGGAGTCGAACTGACCATCTATAACCAGAACCTCTCGCTCATACGGGAGGAGCGGGTGATGCGATTGATCAAAGGAATGAGCCGCCTTGCCCTGGCCGATATCCCCTCGACAATCGACGCCACCTCCGTGTTCTTTCGAAGCCTGACCGACCCTGCCGCAGTACGCGTGCTGGAGCAAAACTACCAATACGACCTCGTCCACCAGGCAAAATTACTGGAGAAGTATCTGGGGAAAGAGGTGGAATTCATGCGCCTCGATCCGGAAACAAAACGAGAGTATTCCGTAAAAGGGAAGCTTCTCTCGACGGGGTATCAGACTCTCCCCGCCTATGGCGGAAACACAATCAACTATCAGTTCACGGGTGGCATGATCGCGGAGATCAACGGTCGAATCGAGATCAACCCGGAAGGAAGGCTCGTCCTCCCCACACTGCCGGAAGGGTTCATCGTCAAACCACAGCTCCAGTGGCTGATGTCGAGCACCCGGGAGGGGGAACACCGGACCGAGGTCAGCTACCTCGCGGGCCAACTCTCATGGAGTTCTGACTACGTCGCACTCCTGAGCAAGGACGATACGAGGATCGATCTGACCGGCTGGGTGACGCTGACCAACCACTCCGGCACAAGTTTTAAGAACGCCGGATTGAAATTGGTGGCGGGGGATGTGAATGTTGTTCAGGAGCAGTTTGAGAACGATCTTCGCCTTATGAAAACCCAGGCAGTCGCAGACGCCGCGGCCCCGCAGTTCAAGCAAACAGAGCTCTTCGAGTATAAGCTTTATACACTTCAGCGGCGCACCGACGTGAACCAGAACGAAACGAAACAGGTCGAGTTGGTCTCTGCTCATGCGGTGCCGTCTGCCAAGATCTTCGTGTACGATGGACTTGCGGATTCATGGCGAGGCTGGTACCGGAATTCTTCCTACCGATCCCAGGGGAGCTTTGGCCAACAATCAAACACGAAGGTCGGCGTCTATGTCACGTTCAAGAACGACGCGGCCTCCGGCATGGGTATGCCGCTCCCGAAAGGAAAGGTGCGGGTCTACAAACAGGACGATGACGGCAAACAGCAGTTCGTGGGCGAGGACATGATCGACCATACGCCGAAGGACGAACCCGTCCGACTCTATCTGGGGAACGCCTTCGATCTGGTCGGGGAACGGGCGCAGAAGGACTTCAAGTCGATCGCATCGGGCCGAATCGTGGAAGAGACGATCGAAATCAAAGTCCGGAACCACAAAGAGGAGGCTGCGACCGTTCAGGTGTACGAACATCCTTGGCGGTGGAACCAGTGGGAGATCGTGAAGAGCAATACCGAGTGGACGAAGGTGGACCAGACAACCCTCACCTTCCCGGTCAAGATCCGGAAGGACGGCGAGGCGGTTATTACCTATACAATCCGGTATTCGTGGTAGGAAAATTTGCCCACGAATCTGCGCGAACCTTCACAAAAGCAGTATGACCGACTGCCTTTCTTGAGTCTTATGATTCGCGAAGATTAGTGAAGATTCGCGGGAAACACTTTAAGAAATTCACTCACACTTTCACGGGGGGCATACCAATGAAAACCATGTTCGTTTTCTTGCTGGCGGCCTTCGCCGCTGCAACCATCCCAACCCTCGCCGCGGAGGCACCGAACGGCGTCTCCATCGAAGGAAAGCTGAATTGCCCTGTCATCTCCACGGAGGGCGGGAGAGTTTACCTCCACCTGGTGATCCATGCCCCTCCGATCGCAACGTCGAAGCGGCGGCCCATGAACCTGGCCGTCGTGCTCGACCGGAGTGGTTCGATGGGGGATCAGGGAAAGATGGAGTACGCGCGAAAGGCCTTGACCTCGCTCATCGATCAGTTGCGTGAAGGGGACATCTTTTCGCTTGTCATCTATGACGATGTGGTCGAGGTCCTCCACCGGGCGCAGCGGGTCGGCAGTACCGAGCGACTGAAAGGACTCGTGGAACGGGTGTCCCCTCGTGGTTCGACAAACCTCGGCGGGGGCATGGTTGAAGGATTCCGGCAGGTCGAACGCCACGCGGGAAAGGAGTTTGCCAATCGCGTCATCCTCCTTTCGGACGGGCTTGCCAACCAGGGAGTAACAGACCCACACGAATTGAACAGGATTGCACGACGATACCGGGGGAAATCAATCTCCCTCACCACCATTGGGATGGGGCTGGACTACAATGAAAATCTGATGGTGGGACTTTCGGAAAGCGGCGGCGGCAGTTATTATTTCATCGAGAACCCCCGCACGCTTGCTTCGATCATGAGGGAGGAATTCAACCAACTTTCGACGGTCGTTGCCCAGAATGCAACGATCGAGCTGCTGCCCGGCCGGGGCGTTCGCCTCATCGATGTCATCGGCTATGAGCACAAAGCCGAAGGAGACCGGCTCGTCATCCCGATCGGCGACCTCGCGTCCGGCGACCGGCAGGGAGTGACCGTCGAGATCGATATTCCCGGAGGAACCGGCAACATCACGGCGGTCCAGACCACACTGCGGTACGAGGGAAAGGGTCTCTTCGGGGGCTTCCCCTCCGTTGCCACGACCGTTCGCTATTCTGAGAATAGGGCGGACATCGAGAAAAACAGGGACAGTGAGGTTCAGGCAAAGGCGGATATTGCCCGTTCAACCCGTAATGTCGAGCAAGCGATGCATGCGATGGACCGGGGAGATATGGACGAGGCGGCCGGCGAGTTGAAAGCTGCCGAGACCATGATTGCCACTTCGATCGCCAACGCCCCATCCGGGGCCGGAGCCGGGTTCCTTCTCCAACAGCGGTCGAGGCTCGAGCAGTACCAGCACATTCTGAAAGACAGTGTCAACGATGCACGTCGGGCAAAGAAGGCAATCCAGTATGAGAATTACAGGATGTTGCGAAATAAACAATAAGAACGGCACCGAGCCGGCCATTCTCCACTGAGTCAAGTCGCCGTACAAACACAAAGGGTCACCAACCGAAGTTGGTGACCCTTTGTGTTTTTCCTGTATCGGGGCTTACGGGACCATACAGGAACCAGATACTTCTTAGTTCGTCAAGGTCAGTGTGACAGTCTTGGAAGTCGCTGCCAGGGTACCGGCGCTTGCATCGGCCGAGAAGGTGTAGGTGATTCCCTGGTTCGCATCCGCTCCAAGGGAGATCGCTGTTACGATATCCACCGCACTGCCTGAGGTCGCATTCGAGATGTCGATCGTTCCCGCACTGGTGCCCTTCGTGCTCGCAACACCCAGCTCCAGCATATAGCCGGCAGCCAGGGCTGAGTTCATGTGGGCCGTAACCTTCAATGTGTTGCCGACGTTCTGCGTGATGCTGTAGGTCGTCGAGTTGTCACTCACTGACATCAAAGCATCGACGCCAGCTGTTCCGTCGCTGATCGTCAGGGCTCCGGGGTTGCCGGAGACGCCAATTTTATAAACCGCACTTACCGTCAGGTTGACGGTCTGGTTCGCAGTGGCCTGGGCGTTCGACTCATAGACGAACGAGAAGCTCAGGATTGCGATGGCGAGGACTGCGAGTGACTTTTTCATTGTAAGCTCCTGTAAGGTTGAATTGGTGTTGAGTTGGTTTTTCATTGTTCTGGTAGTATATACTCAAAGCACGTGCCAGTCGGAAATGCCCGAAAACAAGCAAAAAAAAGCCATACGGCATCTATTCCGGTATCATTATGATACTACTGAACCGGAATGAGACCGTTTGTGAGACCTTAGGACAGGACAGATTTTGAGAAGAGTCCGTTTCTCAATCATCCCGGCGTATCAGGTTGAGCGGGGGTTTGTGGGGCGGAGACCCTGCAAGGATGGGGAAAAGAGTGCAGAAATGACCACGTACCTGGATCTTGCTATTCTGCTTTCAAATCCCCAATTTAAAGAATTCTATGAACCTGGATCTTCTCAATAACCGTCGCAACGTTATCCTCCTGGTCCTGATCGCCTGGACGCTGAACGGTATCCTGTTCAGCACCCAGTTGAAGACAGCCATGACGGGGCGATGGGAGATTGAATTGTGGCGGGCGCTCATTTGGGGGCTGGGATACTGCTATCTCTGGGCGGCGCTGACACCCGTGGTCATTGGCCTCACCAAACGGTTCTCTTTTGAAGGAAGGAGACTGGTTCCTCATGTCGCCTTCCATATCGCTCTCAGTCTCATCGTTGCCTACTGTGCGCGGGTCGCCTCGGAGCTGCTCCGCGCCAAATACGTGTTTCGAGTCGAGAATCTCGAATGGGGAAAAATGCTGACCTCCTCGTATCTCGATTTCGATTACGGTGTTATGATGTATTGGTTCATCGTGCTTGCGTCTCTGACCTTCACCGCGTATAAGAAATACCGTGAAGGGGAGCTCCGGAGCTCCCAGCTTGAGACGAAACTGGCCCAGGCACAGCTCCAAGCCCTGAAGATGCAACTGCACCCTCATTTCCTCTTTAATACGATGAACGCCATTTCTGTCCTGATCAAGAAGAACCCCGAAGCCGCGCAAAAAATGCTGACGCGTCTTGCGGAACTTCTGCGGATGTCGCTGGACCAGGCGGGGATCCAGGAAGTGTCCCTGAGGCAGGAGATGGAGTTTCTCGACCGGTATATCAAAATCCAACAAACCCGTTTCGGCGATCGCTTATCGGTTTCGATGAAGGTGGAGGATTCCGTGCTCGACGCCAAAGTTCCAAACCTGATCCTCCAACCGCTGGTGGAGAACGCCATCGAACATGGCGTGGCAAAACGCTCCGGGCCCGGCAGGGTGGCCATCACGGCCGTACGGATGAACGGCACCCTGCATGTGCAGGTGCGCGATAACGGCAAGGGATTGAGAAAGGGACTGGACGAAGTCAAGGAGGGGGTCGGGCTTTCCAACACCCGCGCCCGCCTGCAGCAGCTGTATGGAACCGCCTACCGGTTCGTACTCTCCAACGCCGAAGAAGGAGGACTCATCGCCACGTTAGAGATCCCGTACCAACCCATCGAGGAGGGAGCAGGCGCAGGCCTCACACCGTATGCAACTCATTAAAACCCTCGTTGTGGACGATGAGCCGCTTGCGCGCGAAGGGATCATCACGCTCCTTCAGGGCGCACGCGACTTCAACGTTATTGGTGTCTGTGCGAACGGTGAAGAGGCTATTGAAGCGATCGAAGCAAAGCAACCGGATGTCGTGTTTCTTGATGTGCAGATGCCCGAGATCGACGGCTTTCAGGTTCTGGAGTCGCTCGACCCGAAACGGATCCCGACCGTCATTTTTGTCACGGCGTACGACCAGTATGCCCTCCGCGCCTTCGACATCCATGCCGTCGACTATCTGTTGAAGCCAGTCGATGCCGAACGGTTCACGCAGGCGCTGGATCGCGCCCGGAAGAGGCTCGAGTCAAAACGCAGCAACGGATCGGATAAGCACCTCAAATCCCTGCTCGAGGAGCTCAAATCAAAGGACCGGAAACTCGAACGCCTGGTGGTCAAAACGGGGGGGAAAATCTTTTTCCTGAGGACGGAGGAGATCGACTGGATTGAGGCTGCAGGGGATTACGTCAAAATTCATATCAACACCACTGAGCATATCATCCGGGAACGGATCACGGAGCTTGAATCGAAACTCGATCCCTCCCGCTTCCTCCGCATTCACCGCTCCACGATCGTCAACATCGACAGGATCAAAGAAATGCAGCCGATGTTCTATGGGGATTACGTGGTCATCCTCCGGAACGGCACGCAACTGAATCTCAGTCGAACCTACCGTGAAAAGATCTCCAAGCTGATGAAGAGTTCGCTGTAAACAAGGCTCACCCCACCCCGAAACTCACGCTCGCGTGCGGCAGGAGCAGGCATTCCCCATCACGCGCTTCACCCCTCTTTTTTGTGCAATTCATCAACACTGGGAGCGGATCACCGCATTGCTGTTGAGATTCCACTGCTTCTCTTTGTATACTTCTGTGGAAGGCAAAACGCGCCACCAGGAGATACTTGTGAAGCACCTTGTCATCGTTTTCTCATTTCTCATCGCCGGGATTGCTTACGCACAGGAGTCGCCGACCTTTTTTACCATTTCGGTTCCCAACATGGATGAAACCGTAACATGGTATCAAACCATGTTCGACATGGAAACCATCCGGATACCTCCACGTGATACGGTCGCAAGCATTGCTGTCCTGAGGAACAAAGGCTTGATGATCGAGGTTATTCAACACACGGCCTCTGCCCCCATCGAACAGTATGCCCCTGCACTTGACCGGCGATTTCTCATCCATGGTCTCTTCAAAGTGGGGTTCTTTGTGAAGAACATCGATGAGTGGGTGGCCCGACTTGAACGGAAGGGAGCAAAGTTCCGAGGAGGGTTAGTCGAGGACAAACTCAATCGTGTCCGCACGATCCTCGTGCTGGATAATAATGAGAACATTATTCAGCTCTTCGAGAAGCTCCCCGACCCCCATTAAGTTGTTGGATTCGCCTGACAGGGCACAGAAGAATTAAAATCAGGGCGATTCGAACGGCGCGGTTCTGGTGGGAGCTGGACCAGGCTCACCAACCCGGTCCGCCCCCTCTGCCTGATGTGGAGAAAGCGGAGGTCAAAGCGAGGCCGGTACGAGGGCTCCGCGCCGTTCTTCTTCTTTGGTGATGAGCCCACCGTTCAGGAAGTTCCCGACTCAACGTTTCACCCACACATTTT
The DNA here is from genome assembly GCA_002454845.1 of Ignavibacteria bacterium UBA6688. GTDB lineage: Bacteria > Bacteroidota > Ignavibacteria > UBA10030 > UBA10030 > UBA6688. The sequence goes on along the minus strand of DKJQ01000107.1, from coordinate 3,063 downwards.
CTCCGCCCCTTGCTTCCAACATCACTCATACTTCAAGGCATTCACCGGATTCGCCATCGCGGCCCGTATCGCTTGGTAGCTGATGGTTACCACGGCGATGGCCAACGCGAGAATCCCGGCCAGCAGGAAGGACATGAGACTGATATCGGTCGCATAGGCAAATCCGTCCAGCCACTTCGTCATGCCATAGTATGCGAGAGGCCAAGCGAGGAGATTGGCGAAGAGCACCAGGCGGGCGAATTGCTTTGTAAGTTGGAAGACGATGCCCCCGATGGATGCACCGAGGACCTTCCGGACGCCGATCTCCTTCGTCCGTTGCTGGGCGACAAACGATGCGAGACCGAGCAAGCCGAGGCATGCAATGACCACCGCAAGTCCGGAGAAGAGGCCGAACACCTGCCCCAGGCGCTCCTCGGAACGATACTGGATATTGAACTGCTCGTCGACAAATTGCGGGACGAACGGGAAGTTCGGCCGGAGGAACTGCCACCGCTCCTTGAGGAACGCAAGCGTCTTCTCCAGGTGCCCTGCCGCGACGCGGATCGAGACGCTGTTAAACCGTCCCGGATTGATGATGAAAACGATCGGGGCGATCTTCTGGTGGAGTGATTCAAAATGAAAATCCTTCACCACCCCGATGATCTTGCCCGAACGCCCGCCGTACTGGAATTTCTTCCCAATCGCCTCCTCCGCCGACTTCCAGCCGATGGCGGAGACCGACGCTTCGTTCAGGAGAAATGCCTCCGTCGAGTCGCTCGCGAGATTGATGTCAAAGTCACGACCGGCCGCAAAAGAGATCTTGTAGGTCTTCATGAAATTATGATCGACGTGGATATCGGCAATGCGGGTCGTGATCTGTTGCATCTCGCTGCCAACTTCTGCCGTGCCTCCCTGCGAATCCAGCAACCGGCCCGAAGGGACGCGGCTGGAGATCGTCACATCTGTGATGCCGGGTTGGGCCAGCAACTGGTCCCGTAACGAAATGAACTGCTGACGGATCTGGGTGCTGGCGGGAAGATAGACCACCATCTCCTTGTCGAATCCAAGGTTCTTCTTCCGGACAAACTCCAGCTGGTCAAACACAATCCCCATGCTGACGATGAGGGTGATGGAGATGGCGAACTGGCTGACGACAAGGACGGAGCGGAATGCCAATCCCGATTTCCCGCTCTTCGTCTCCCCTTTCAGGACCTCTGCCGGCTGGAAGGCCGAAAGGAAGAAGGCAGGGTAGCTCCCAGCCACGATGCCGACCAATCCGGCGATGCCGAGGAGCAGCAGCAGCTCCACTACGTTGCCCGCATAGTTCATCGCCAGCTCTTTCCCGACAAAGCTGTTGAACCACGGAAGCGTCAGATGGACTACCAGAACCGCCAGCACGAGCGCGAGAAAGGAGAGAAGAACTGATTCCCCCAGGAACTGCCGGATCAGGAGTTGTTTATGCGCGCCGAGCACCTTCCGCATCCCCACCTCCTTGGCCCGCCGCGAAGCCTGCGCAGTGGAGAGATTCATAAAATTGAAGCAGGCGATGAGTAAAACAAAGAGTGCAACGGCGGAATAGATATAAATGTAGGTGATGCTGCTGTTGGGCTCGACTTCCGAGTCGAGGTTCGAATGGAGGTGGATGCTCGTCAGCGGCCAAAGGTTCAACTGAGTCCCCTGCGAGGGACGCTGTCCCGCAGGACCAAGTCCCATATACTTGTCGATGAAGGCCGGAAGCAGAGCGGCAAAGCTGACAGGATCGAATTGTTCGGGGACCAGGATATACGTTGCAAAGTTGTTGCTCCCCCAATTGCGTTCCAGATTCTGTCGCCCGACCGCATTGGCAAACGAAGCGAAGGAGCAGAGAAAATCCGCCTTGAAATGGGAGTTCAATGGCACGTCCTTCAAGATACCGGTGACCTTGACATCAGTCGTCTGGTTCACCCGAAGGACCTTCCCCATGGGGTCCTCGTTACCGAAGTACTTCTTTGCCATCGACTCCGTCAGCACGATCATGTTCGGCTCCGCGAGCGCCGTTGCAGGATCGCCCCGGAGAAGTTCCCAGGAGAAAACGGAGAAGACCGTCGAATCGACAAAGAAGAACCGCGTTTCCTGAAAATGCGTATCCCCCTGACTCAGGAGCAGGGTGCCGGGGCGGAGAAACCTGACAGATTCGAGCACCGTCTCCGGAAAATCGTTCCGGATCAGCGGCCCGAACGGGGGCGCAACATGGCCGAGGTGAAGCGAGATCTTTCCATCCTGGTTGGTCCATTGCCGGGAGAGGCGGTAGATCCGGTCGGACTTCTCGTGGTACCGGTCGTAACCGAGCTCATCCTGGACATAGAGCATGATCAGGATGCAGCACGCCATCCCGACTGCCAGTCCAAAAATATTGATAAAAGAATATCCTTTGTGCTTGATCAGGTTGCGAACCGCGATCTTCAGGTAGTTGGAAACCATGCAGGGACCTCCTTTTGATGGGGGAAAAAGATTTTTGAGCGGGAGAACATTACGCGACCTGTGCTTCCCGTATATTCTCGCTGACCACATGCCCATCGAACAAATGGACGATGCGCCCCGCATAGTCCGCTTGTTCTGCCGAGTGGGTGACCATCACGATCGTCGTCCCAGCCTCGTGCAACGAAGCAAGGAGTCTCATCACTTCCTGCCCGTTGGAGGAATCGAGGTTTCCGGTCGGTTCATCGGCAAGGATGATCTTCGGATTGGCAATCACGGCGCGGGCGATGGCAACGCGCTGCTGCTGACCGCCGGAGAGTTGTTGGGGGAAGTGGTTCTTCCGGTGCATGATCTGCATCCGTTCCAGAACGGCATCAACCTGCTCTTCACGCTCGGCGGTGGAGACGCCAAGGTAGAAGAGCGGCAGTTCAACATTCTCAAACACCGTGAGTTCGTCGATCAGATTGAAGCTCTGAAACACGAACCCGATGTTCGCCTTGCGCAGGTTCGCCCTCTGGCGTTCGGTGTGCCGGGCCACATCTTCCCCGAGAAAGAAGTAGCTCCCCGCGGTGGGATTATCGAGCAAACCGAGGATGTTCATCAAGGTCGATTTCCCGCAGCCCGAGG
>DKJQ01000223.1:513-6789 GCA_002454845.1 Ignavibacteria bacterium UBA6688 | reverse complement strand
AGATTCCCTGCCCGACTGCTGACCCGCCCGACTGAACGATCAGTCGTTCGGGCGGGCGCAGTCAAGCTGGCGGGGTGGGTCCCTCTTCCTTGATGTTAGTATTGATATATGTTCAATAAAAAACCCCGACCGACTGGCCGGGGTTTTCTATTTCGTTGTGAACTCCGTGGATACAGTTTTTACTGCTTGTTCTTCAACTCCTCCAACTCGGCAATGCGCCGTTCGTATGATTCTCTTTCCGCAGGTTTATTGGCTGCAAGCGTTTTATATGCCTTGATGGCATCATCGTACCACCCCTGCTTCGCATAAATCTCGGCAAGCGTCGGCGTGACGAAACCCGACCCGGCGTCCGTCCCCGCTTCGGAGGCTTTGCGCGTTTCCTTCTCGGAAAAATTGATCACCGGGGTAATCTTCTTCGGGGTCTTGAGTTTCTCCGCTAACTCCCCGATCTGGTCCGCGGCAGGGGGCGTCGGAGCCTCCGGCGTCCCGCCGAGATACTCCTCCAGCGTCATCGTGTTCTCCGTTCCGAACAACTCCATCCTGGTGCGCGCAGAAAATTCCTCAAACGATTCACCCTCACCCGTCACGGATGACGCAGCCTGGCCCTCATCATCCGCCCCCGCGCCAAATGCTGCGAAGGGATTCTCGTCCGTCGCCTCCGTGTCCGGAGAAGCGGTTTCATTCTCCTGGGAGACTTGTTGAAGCTGACTGAAGGCGTCAAAATAATCTGTTGATGGAGCATCCGGTTCAGTCGCTTCAGGTTTGCTGGCAACGGCGGGGGTTTCGCCGAATGCATCTTCTCCCGAATCGGAGCGAAGTGCTGCAAGCGGGTCAGCTTCATCGTATGTCGGGATGACAGGCTGAGGAAGTGCTTCGACCGGGGCAGGTTCCTGGGCTGCCGTTTCGCCGAATCCTTCGGCTGCTTCTGGTTCGGCGGATTGAACCTCTTCCCCTCCGAATGGCGAAGGTTGCTGTTCCTCAGCCGGGGCGAACCCATCCTGTGTTTCTTCTTCAACGGGAGCGAACCCGGCCTGCGGTTCTTCTTCAACTACCTGCGGAGATTCTTCTGCCACTCCGGTGAACAGTTGATTTCCGGAAGCGACTTCAGCCACAGGCTCAGTCTCTTCGGTAGCCGCTGGCGCTTCAGGAACCTCGATGCTGGAGTACAGGTCAGAAACAGTTTTGTTGGAAGGGAGAAAATCGGAGACGATCCCGAACTCGCGCTTTGCCTCGGAGGGCATGTGGAGCGCCAGCAGGGCTTTTGCTTTGATCAGGTGTGCGGTGGAGTACGAAGGGTGATGTGCCAGTCCGTCGTCGCAGACGCGCAAGGCATCCTCCGCTCGTCCCATCTGGAGATAATATCCGGCCAGGCGGGTGAAAAGGGGGGACGTGGGATGGGCCGCGAGACGCTGCTCGAGCGCGGTGACGTGTTCCTCAGGAAGATCGGCCATTATGCCTGCTGGTGTTGTCGAAGTTTCCGTGCCTCGAAGGCTTGCTTAATGGAGAGTGCCGAGACGAACGCAAACCCAAGGAAGTAGAGCAACTGGAACGGCACTGCTGCAATTTCGAGGTAGTATAATGAAGAAATTACCCCGAAGAAGCAATAGACTGCCAGAAGAATTTCCACCAGAACAACCCAGTGAAGTTTCAGCGGGGCATATTTTTTCTCCCGCCACGAATCGGTTTTCCCCTGGATCCGATATTTTGGGGTCCGGATAAATTCGCTCTTTTTCCTGAGCAACCCCTCGAAGACCGCCCGGGAGTTGTTGACGGCGAACCCCATGCTGCCAGCCATGAAGAGGGGGAAGAGAAGCAGTCTCCGGCGCCAATCGGGGTAAACAGCCTTTTGGGAGAGAAGATAGAACAGGAACGATCCGATGAAGGCCACGACGAAGATCGACATCATCGCGAAATACGCCTCGTGCCCCCCGCGGTGCTTGATGAACATTAGCGGGACATTCAACAGACCGGCCAGGAGGATAAACGGAAAGACGATGTTGTTGGTCAGGTGGAACGTCGAATGAATCTTGACACGCAGGGGGATCTTTGCCTTCCAGACTTCGGGGAGCATCTTGCGCGCGGTCTCAATGGCCCCCTTGGTCCAGCGGAATTGTTGTGATTTGAGCGCACCGACCTCGGACGGAAGCTCCGCCGGGGAGGTCACATCGTTGAGGTATTTGAACTGCCAGCCTTTCAACTGGGCGCGATAGCTGAGGTCGAGGTCCTCTGTCAACGTATCGGATTGCCAATTTCCGGCATCGAGGATCGCCTCCTTGCGCCAGATGCCGCCCGTGCCGTTAAAGTTAATGAAGTATCCCACTTTGTTCCGGACGTCCTGTTCCATCACAAAATGCCCGTCCAACGCCATGGCCTGCGTGCGTGTGAGGAGGGAGTATTCGCTGTTGAGGTGTTCCCAGCGTGTCTGGACAAGACCGATCCTCGCGTTGGCGAAGTGGGGGAGCGTCCGCAGGAGGAAATCCGTGTTCGGAACAAAATCTGCGTCGAAGATGGCGATGAACTCGCCGCGCGCGGTCTCCAACCCCGCCTTCAGCGCGCCGGCTTTGAACCCCGACCGGTTCGGGCGGCGGATGTGTTTGATGTCGTATCCGAGTAACTGGTAATCGCGCACAAGCGCCTCGACGATATCGACGGTCTCATCGGTTGAATCGTCGAGCACCTGCACCTCCAGCTTCTCCTTCGGATACTCGATGGCGCACACGGACTGGATGAGGCGTTCCACGACATAATACTCGTTGAAGACCGGGAGCTGGACGGTGACCACCGGGAGTTCGCCGGACATCGTGAGCGGCTCCTCCGGTCGGCGGTTCTTCAGGTAGTGATAGACCATGACGAATCCATGAGCGCCGAAGGCGAAAAGGATCAGGAGCGAGAAGAAATAAAGGTACAGAATGATGTCGGTGAGGTACGGGTTATCGAGCAATTCTTGTCGGAAGAATACTGCGAGTGTCATAGGGGTTGGTTTACCATCCGGCTACTGTTTCGTTGAGAATATCTTCGGTTAATTTTCGCACCGCTTCTGCAATTCCGTCGTTCCGCTGGGTCAAGCCTCCACCGGAAGCGTAATCGCCCCAATTGCTGAATTCTTTTTCCCACATCTGTTTGCGGAGCTTCAGGTCCTGGAACCGCATCCGGACGGAGACGGTAATCCGACGGCGTGCGACGAGTTCCCCTGCTTGAACCACAATCGGTGCGTCGTTCACGGCGAGGATCACCCCTTCGAGAAGGGCGTCGGCGGATGCGCGGTCCGTCGATTGAAGCGTATTGTCGTTGATAAACCGCTGCGCCAACTGGCTCGAAAACAGATCCCGCAAGGTCGGGTCGCCATAGCCGCTCTGGTCCTCTGCGATCGGGACGGCGATGGTCTTCAGGTGGGGCGGGACCGATGCCCCGGTAAAGGAGTACGGGCATCCGGCACATCCGGAGAGCATCACGAGCAGGAAGCCGGAGAGCATGCGTGCAGTTGCCCGCATGGTGACATCTCTGTTGCGCGTCATCCCTATTGAATTATTCGTGGAGTCCAAATTCCTTGATCTTCCGGTACAGTGTCCGTTCGCTGATGTTCAGATCCCTTGCCGCCAGACGGCGGTTTCCTTTGTGCCGTTCGAGGGCGTTCACGATCATCCGTCGTTCCATCTCACTCAACGACAGGGCTCCGTTCCCGTTCGTCTGGTCGATTTGAAGAGCGTCGGTCTCGGGCGGGACGGAATTGCCTTGTTGGAGCATCATCTCACGCAGGTCGATGATGGATCCCTTCAGATCGACAAGAGCGCGGTAGATGAGCTCCCGCTCCGCCTGTTCCACAGTCCTGTTCATCACGACGGGGAGATTGCGCTCCATCACCGGCACATGGTATTCCTTGAGGTACTTTCTGGTGGTATCCGCGTCCATCCGCCGGCCGTTTTCCAGGACGAGCATGCTTTCGATCACGTTCTTCAATTCCCGCACGTTCCCCGGCCAGTGGTAGCTCATGATCAGGTCGGTTGCATCGTTTGTGAATCCCTCGAATTTCATGCCGTTCTTCGCCGTGAACTCCTTGACGAAATGCTCCAGAAGCAACGGAATATCCTCTTTCCGGCTCCGGAGGGGAGGGACGGTGATATTCACGGAACGGAGCCTGAAGTAGAGATCGGGACGGAACCGCTTCTGCTGCACCTCATACTGGAGGTCCTTGTTCGTTGCGGCAAGAACGCGGACATCCGAGGTTCGCGGTGAGGAGGAACCGACTCGGGCAAACTCCCCGTTCTCCAGGACGCGCAACAGCTTCACTTGTGTGGCAAGAGGCATCTCACCGATCTCATCGAGGAGGATCGTACCCCCGTCAGCGATCTCGAAGTACCCCTTGCGGGTCTCCACCGCGCTCGTAAACGACCCCTTCTCATGGCCGAACAACTCGCTCTCGATGAGTCCTTCCGGGATGGCTCCGCAGTTGACGGTCACCAGATTCTTCTTCGACCGCTTGCTTGCCGTGTGAATGGCGCGCGCGATCACCTCTTTACCGACGCCGCTCTCCCCGATGATCAGCACCGTGATGTCGGTCGGGGCGACCTGGCGCACGACATCGACGATCTCCTGGATTTCCAGGGACCCGCCGATAATCCCTTGCTCGCGCTGAAACGTCTCCCGATCCATGTTCTCCCGATCCGCCCTTACCGTGTGACGACGATGGAATCCAAATTGTACTTCTTCTTGATGTCGCCGCTGAACCGCCTTGCCTCATCTTGTTTTTGAAACTCGCCGACCCAGACCTTGTGGAACTTTCTGCCGTTGTTGACCAGCGTGAAGATGGTCGTTGGGTACCCGTCACGCTCGAAGCGGGATTTCAGCTCCTCGGCGTTCTGTAAGACGGAGAACGTTCCGGCCTGGACGGTGTAGATCGTCGTGAATTTCTCCACCTTGGCCGGTTGCGCCACCATCGCGGGGGTCTCGGGGGCCATCGCTTTGGGCTCTTCTGCGAGCGCCTGGTCGGATGCATAGGTCGAAAAAGGGTAATCCTTCTTGAGTTGCTCGATCTTCTGATCCGCCGTCTTATACAGGCCGATGGAATAGTAATATTGATAGAGTTTGAACAGGGCATCGTCGGCCCATTCACTGGTGGGGAAGTTGTCCACGATGCTCTGGTACGTCTTGATCGCTTCCGACCCATCAGAAATCAGTACGGCCTGCAAATACAGGACTCCGGGATGGTTTTGAAAATTGGTCATCAAAGTAGGAAGCTCGGCTTTCACCGCTTCCGCCTGCCCGCGGTCGATCAGCTCGAGCCGGCGCTGGATGTCCGGCTGTCCCCCCTGTGTCTGAGCGAAGGTACCAACGAGCGCGAACGCGAGCAGAAGCAGCACGCCTGATGTTTGTTTGATTGTCGTCATCACGTTCCTCCTGTGAGATCTGGGAAATCTACTCACTGATTGCGAGCGGAAGGGGTTCCTGCGTTGCACTGCTGAAGGTTGAAACCGTGTTCCCGAAGAGCGTCGCCGAGTTTGCCCGCACAATTTCGACATTCAAGTAATCCCCCACACGGGAGTCCCCTCGGGGAAATACCACCGTCTTGTTCGTATCTGTTCGACCGCAGTAATCGTTTGGTGACTTTTTACTCTTCCCCTCCACCAACACCTCGACGGTCCTGCCGATCTCCCGCTGGTTTTTCGCAGAGGAGATCTCCCGCTGCAGTCCGATAATTTCATTTAAACGCTCCAGCTTTACCTCCTCGGGCACATCATCCCCCATATGCCAGGCTTTCGTGTTCTCCCGCGGGGAGTACTTGAAGGTGAAAGCCCCGTCGTACTCCACCTCCCGGATGATGTCCATCGTCATTTTCTGGTCTTCCGGCGTTTCGGTCGGGAAGCCGGCGATAAAGTCGGTCGAGAGGCTGGCCTCCGGGAGCATGGCCTTGATCTTGTGAACGAGCCCCATATAATGGTTCCGGTCGTACGTCCTGTTCATCAGCCGCAGAATCCGATCGGAACCGGATTGGACGGGGAGATGGATGAACTTGCAGATGTTGTCGTTCTCCGCGATCGTCCGGATGAGTTTGTCGGACATGTCCTGCGGATGCGAGGTCGTGAACCGTACCCGCATGGTCCGGTCGACGCGGGCGACGGCTGCCATCAGGTCCGCAAAGTCATGGGTCCCGTCGTGGTAGGAGTTCACGTTCTGCCCCAGTAACGTCAACTCCTTGAATCCATGGTGCGAGAGGTGCTCCACTTCCCGGACGACGCCCTGTAGCGACCGGCTCCGTTCCCTTCCCCGGGTGAACGGGAC
>DKJQ01000223.1:0-400 GCA_002454845.1 Ignavibacteria bacterium UBA6688 | reverse complement strand
GTCCTGAGCGGGATAATGTCGTCGTAATTCTCGACGCGGGAAAGCTTTACCGCAATTCCTTTTTCCCCCTCGATCGCCCCCTCGATCAACTCCGGAAGTCTCCGGTATTCATCGGGCCCGACCACGAGGTCGACGTAACTCTCCGATTCCATCAAGTCCTTCCGCAACCGCTCCGCCATGCACCCGAGGACGCCGATGACCATCCCTGGGTTCTCTTTCTTGTAATGCTTGAAGTCGCCCAACCGGCCATAGATCCGGACCTCGGCGTTATCGCGCACGGCGCACGTATTGACGAACACGACATCGGCCGAGGCCAGCGAGTCGGTCAGCTTGTACCCGGCACTCGTCAGAATGCTCAGCACAACCTCACTGTCTGCCACGTTCATCTGGCAGCCGTAGG
>DKJQ01000090.1:3042-3192 GCA_002454845.1 Ignavibacteria bacterium UBA6688 | reverse complement strand
CCATCAAGTTCACCGACCGGGGAACGATCCGTGTTCGCCTTTCCCTTGATCCCTCCAACCGGAACCCGCAGCGGATCGACGTGATCGATTCCGGGATCGGCATTCCTCCCGACCGGCGGGAAGCGATCTTTGAGCCGTTCAGACAAGCCG
>DKJQ01000090.1:0-2986 GCA_002454845.1 Ignavibacteria bacterium UBA6688 | reverse complement strand
TGGGAGCCGTTCAGACAAGCCGATGCCGGCACCACCCGACGGTTCGGGGGAACCGGGTTGGGACTGACCATCTCAAACAGATTCGCCGAGCTGCTGGGATATCGGCTTGTTGTCAAAAGTCAGGAAGGAAAGGGCTCCGCGTTTTCCATTCTCTTTGCAAACGATGTTTCCCAGGCATAAGGACTATCATCCGTCGTACCGTACCCCCTATGACATTCCTCCGCATGAGGATTGCATCCGCCGCACACCTGTTCATGATCCTCCGGGTATTGCTGGTTGCTCGACCTGCAGCCACGCTCCGGCTTGCCTGGATATCCGCTGCAGGTCAAAAGCGAGATCGGAAAAGGACCGACCTTCAGCTTCCTGATTGATCCGGTCGTAACGGAATCGGTCACCATAGTTCTCAACAGTCTCTCAACAAACCCCTGAGGGGGAGGAATCGGTGAACAAGTTCGATCCAGCACGCAAAAGTCCCGAACAGGAGGCGAAAGAACGAATCCTTGCAGAGCTGCAGCCTTTGTACCATGGTGCCTGGGCACACATGAACCTCAACAGGATTGCGCTCTTCGGCCGCAATATCACCGAGGCCACGTCCGGGCGGAACTACGAACGATTCCGGGTCGCCCTGACGGAATATTCCCAGCGCGTCCACCCGATACTCAGGAGCCTCGCGCAGCAGTTTCAACGTATCCAGTTTGACCCGGAGGTCGTTGAGGCGCTTCGTTTTCATGCAGATGAGTTGATGAAGACCGTTCGGCGTGTGAGCGATGAGCCGGGGATCGCCGTGGATGAACTTGCCCGAATGGAAGTCGAAATCCCCGAGCATGTAGACCACCTTCTCCACACCCTGCGTTTGATGCGGGGGGAAATCTTTCGTGCATTTCGATGCAAGCCGCACGAAGTGCTGCGCCGCCGGATCGAACAATGGTCTCAGGAAGAGCAACGCACGACGTTCTTCATTACCTCGCCATTGATCGATGAGGAGTATGGAGTGGTTATCACAGAGCCAGAATTTGAAGAGGTGCTGGACCGGTTTGTGGAAAACAGCGTAGGGCGTGTGGCCGGGGATCATCCCCGGGAAGTCGTTTTTTCGGGCACGAGGACGGAGGATCGCTGGAATTTTGAAATTCGTGATACACACACACTCCTCCCGTTACGGATGTGGAAGCTGATCTTCACCCCATCCGGGAACGACACGCCAGAAGCGGGTCTTTCGAGTGTTCCCGCCCTCCTTCAGAGATACGACGCGGATGTGTGTGTGAAGGCAAGCTCGGAGAAAACGGGGACCCTCTTCCTGATCCGCTTCCAGGTGGTCAAAGGATCCTCCGTCACTGCTTGATTGCTGAACTATTTTTGCTTTATTAGATGCGCCGGTCGATGTCAGGCCGAGCGTATCCAGGGTAACGGTGTATGGAGACACTCGATCAAGTTCGAACGGTTCTTGTGGTAGACGACAATAAGGTCTTCCTGGAAGACTTCGCGTCGCTCATGAGCCCGTCCTTCAACGTACTGACCGCACAGACGGAACGGGAGGCCTTTGACCTTCTCAACAACCGGAAGGTCGACGTGATGTTGCTCGATCTCGTGCTCGCGGAGGGGGAGAGCGGGATGGAGGTTCTCCGTAAAGTGAAAGAGATGATGCCGGACTTTCCCGTCATTATGCTGACGGCCCATGCATCGGTTGAAAGCGCAGTGCAGGCGATGCGGCTGGGTGCCTACCATTACATTACGAAATCTCCCAAGAAGGAGGAGCTGCGTACGCTGGTCGAGAAGGCGCTGGCGGAGCGGGAGCTCAAGCGCGATTATGAGCTGCTGCGCGAGGAGGTTCAGCGCGTCTCCGGGACCATCGTCGGTGAGAGTCCCGTGATCCACCAGGTGTTTGAATCGATCCAGCGCGTCGCGATGACGGATGTGACGGTGCTGATCACCGGCGCGTCGGGGACAGGGAAGGAACTCGTGGCACGCGCCATTCATGCGGGGAGCAAACGGAGACAGCGTGTGTTTGTCGCCGTCAATTGCGCGTCGCTCGTCAAGGAACTCATCGAAAGTGAATTGTTTGGCCATCAGAAGGGATCGTTTACGGGCGCATCGCAAACGAAGCTGGGGAAGTTCGAACTCGCCGAAGGCGGAACAATTTTCCTGGATGAGATCGCGGAGCTGGATGTCCACCTTCAGGTGAAGCTCCTGCGGGTTCTTCAGGAACGCGAGATCGATCGAATCGGAGGGGCCACACCCATTTCCGTCGATGTGCGTGTCCTGGCAGCCACGAATCGCGACCTCAGCGCCATGGTCGAGCGCGGCGACTTCCGCCAGGATCTCTTCTATCGGTTAAATGTTTACCCGATCTCACTCCCGCCACTCCGGGAGCACAAGGAAGATATTCCTCCCCTCGTTGAGCATTTTCTTCAACGGTACGGGAAGGAACTGAGCAAAGTGGACATGAAAATCAGCCCGCTGACACTCGAATACCTGATGCAATACGATTGGCCCGGCAACGTTCGTGAACTTGAAAACGTCCTTCAACGGGCGATGCTGCTCTCCACCGGTGATACGATTCATCCCGATCAGCTGCCGAAGGAGATCGTCGAAGAACGGAAAGCTGTCCATTCACCTCAGCCGCTGCATGAACTGGAGAAAGAAGCGCGCGATTCCGCCGCCCGCATCGCGATCTTCCATGCGCTCGACAAAACCGGATGGAGTATCAAAGAGAGCGCAACGCTCCTGGGTATTCCGGAGAAAACTCTCTACGACAAGTGTTCCCGTCTTGGCATCAAATTAAAGGCAAAGCCCCGCTGATCACGTTTCTTAACCTCCCCCCATTTCCCGTTCGTTTTTCCCGTTGTTGAGAAAAAACGGCGATCTGTCTCATTCGAAGATCGTTTTGAGATCAAAACTCGGTCGAATCCAGTGTTACTTCAAATTCCGTGTATTTTAGCCGCTTCTTCGTGTTCTGACTTTCTGATTCTTACGGAATCAATTACGGATC
>DKJQ01000088.1 GCA_002454845.1 Ignavibacteria bacterium UBA6688 | reverse complement strand
AAGACCTCTCTCCAGGTGGAAGGATTATCCAAAAACGTAACGTATTACTGGCGTGTCGGTGCCTCCGATTCGACCAGTTTCAGCGGTTGGTCGCCGGAGCGAAGCTTTACGACAGGTTCCGGTCGTCTCTCGGCGCCGGTTATGATCTCCCCTTCGGATGATGCTCTCGGTGTCTCCATCACTCCCCTGCTTGCTTGGAGCCCTTCTCCGGGAGCGTCGTCGTACTCACTTCAGTACACCACGGATAAAAACTTCAAGAAGGACGTTGTCGAGATCAACAATATCGAAAAAACCTCTTACGCGATCTCGGAACTCGCCCCGCAGGAGACTTACTACTGGCGACTGATGGCGCGCGATAGCGCTGGGGTCAGTGATTGGTCCGTTGACCGGGCCTTCACTACCGGCTCCGGTCGTCTTGGTGCGCCCGTGCTTCTCTCGCCTGCATCCGGGAGCGAAACCCCGACCACACCGACTCTCCAATGGCAGGTTTCTCCGGATGCAGCGACGTATGACGTTCAGGTCGCTACTGACAAGGACTTCAGAAAAGACCTGATCGAACATACCGATTTACCCACCACGTCACTGACCGTTGCTGGCCTGACGTCACGGGAGAAATACTTCTGGCGTGTCAGATCGAAAAATGCGCGCGAAACGAGCGATTGGAGTGCAGAATGGGAATTCACCGCCTCGTCCACCGCCACATCCGTTGAACAAGTGGAGACCGGACAGCCCGGGGAGTTCGTCGTTCACCAAAACTATCCCAATCCCTTTAACCCCACCACCACCATCCGGTTCTCGGTACCGAAAGAATCCCCGGTCCGGATCGTTGTCTATACTATTCTCGGCTCGGTGGTCGAAACCCTGGTCGATCAACGGCTGCATGCAGGAACGTACGAAACGAAATGGAACGCTTCCTCCATGCCCAGCGGCGTNNTTTGATATCTTGGGCCGCGAAGCGGCGACCTTGGTGAACGAGAAACTGAGGCCGGGAAGCTATGAGGTTATGTGGGATGCTTCGGGATTTCCCAGCGGCGTCTATTTCTATCGCCTGGAGGCGGGCGGCCTCGTCGCCACAAAACGCCTCGTGCTGTTGAAGTAACTCCCTCCACTTCCCGGTCCATCTTCAGAAGAAGCCCCATGCCGGTAAATGCCGGATGGATTCCCCCGGAGTAGCCTCCGTGCATCTTTCTCAAAAAGATGTATATTGGGGTGTTTCTTAACTCCCCCAATCAAGGCACGACCGGAGCACCCCGGATTGTCACGCCTCGCACCCATCTCCGCGCTCTCCGGTTTTCCTCCGATCGTCACTCTTCTTGCAGTACTTCTGTCTGTGCCCGTCCCGCTCACTGCAAATCCTGATCATCTCCACGGGCTCAATCCCAAAAAATCCATCGCCCAGTACACGCACCGCGTGTGGCAGGCGGAGGATGGCCTGCCCCAAAACTCCGTCAACGCAATCCTGCAGGATTCCCGGGGGTACATCTGGCTGGGGACGCAGGAAGGGCTCGTGCGCTTTGACGGGATACGATTCTCTGTGTTTGACAAGAAGCACTTCAATGCGATGACCAGCAATTATGTCTGGACGATCGCCGAAGGTCCGGACGGGAGTCTCTGGTTCGGCACGCAAGGGGGAGGGTTGTGCAGGATCAAGGAGAACCGGTGCACCGCGTTCACGACGAAGGATGGTCTCCCCTCCAATCATGTGACCGCATTGCAGTTTGACAACTCGGGTCGGCTCTGGATCGGAACGAACCGGGGACTCGCAATGCACGTGGACAGTACGTTTCGTGTCTTTACGAAGAAGGATGGTTTGGTGCATAATGAAGTCATCACGTTGTCGACCGACTCACAAGGTTCCCTGTGGATCGGGACGAACGGCGGCGGATTGAACCGGCTCCGGCAGGGAGTCTTTGATGCGTTTAAAGTGGAACAGGGTTTGCTTGATAATACCGTGCTTTCCATCCTCGAACTGAACGAGGGCTCCTTACTTGTCGGAACCAACGGTGGCGTAAACGTGATCCGGAACGGCGCTGTTTTCACCTATCGCTCCGGAAACCGTGACATCAAGGCGGTCGCTCTTTCGATGCTCCAGGATAGCCTCGGTGCCATCTGGATGGGGACGGCCGGGGACGGCCTCCTGAGAATCTGGAACGGCGGTCAGGAATACTTCGGTGTGGAAGAAGGGCTCTCCGACGGATTTGTGCGCTCCCTCTTTCAGGATCGCGAAGGGAATTTGTGGGCGGGAACGTTTGGGGGAGGAGTCAACTTTTTCGCCGACGGAAAATTTACGGGGTTCACGCGCACGGAGGGACTCTCTCACGACTTCACCCTGACGGTCTGCGAGGACGCAGGAGGTGCACTCTGGGTTGGTACCTACGGTGGCGGCCTGAATCGCCTGAGAGGAGGCAAGGCGGTTCAATTCAGCACGGCCCATGGGTTGCCCTCGAATATTGTTTCCTCCGTCCTCCCCGATCGTGGAGGAGCGATCTGGGTTGGCTCCTACGGGGGGGGATTATCGTTGATGGATGCCGGGAAGATTGTGACCTTCACGATCCGCCACGGACTCTCGAGCAATTTCATCACCGCGTTACTCCAGGGGAAGAATGGCGCACTTTGGGTCGGGACGACGAATGGACTGAATGTGCAATCGGGCGGAACGTTCCGGGCGTTGAAACTTACCGGGGACTCCAATCAGCCCGCGATCATCGCTCTCCGGGAATCACGGGAGGGGGGACTCTGGATCGGGACAGAGGGAAAGGGATTGGCTCATTACCGGGATGGGGACGTCACCTTCTTAACCACGGACCATGGACTCCCGGTGGATTATGTCACATCGCTTTATGAGGACGCGCATGGGGCTCTCTGGATCGGGACCGATGGGGGCGGACTGGTGCGCTATGCGGGCGGCCGATTTGCCGTGATCGACACCAGGGGGGGGCTGTTCGATGATGTCGTGTTTTCGATTCTCGAAGACGATTTTGGGTTCCTCTGGATGAGCTGTAACAAAGGGATCTTCCGTGTCTCCAAGGAGGAACTCAACGCCTTTGCGAATGGAACGATCAGCCGGGTCCTGTCGATCGCTTATAACAGACATGATGGGATGCCGAGTAGCGAGTGTGTCGGGCGCCGGCAGCCGGCGGCATGGAAAGCGAGGGATGGCGCCCTCTGGTTCCCGACGATCAAGGGTGTGGTGTCGATTGACCCGGGGCATATCACAGTGAATACGCAGATCCCCCCCGTGGTCGTGGAAGCGGTGATCGCCAGAGCCAGTACCGTGTACCCGGGCCCATCGATGATCCTGAGCCCGGGGATCAATCATCTTGAAATTCGTTATGCCGCGCCGAGTTTCAGCGCACCGCAACAGGTGCAATTTCGGTACAGGATGGAGGGACTCGAAGCGGAGTGGATGGAGGTGGGATCGCGTCGGACGGCATTCTATACGAACATTCCTCCCGGGGAGTATGTTTTCCGGGTGACGGCCCGCAACCACGACGGCATTTGGAACGCTCTCGGCGCGTCCGTTGCCATGACCATCCAGGCGCACTTCTATGAGACCCAATATTTCTACGGGTCCTGTGTGTTGCTCCTCGTCCTCATCGCCTATGGAGTGTATTATTCCCATACCCATCGCCACGAACACCGGGAGGCGGAGCTGGTGATGATCGTGGCGGATCGGACGAAGGACCTCAACCTTGAAATCATGGAGCGCAATAAGGCGGAGGAGGCGCTCCGCGTGAGTGAACAACGGCTGCGCGACATCGTAGAACATAGCACCAACCTGTTCTATGTCCATGATGCTAACCACGTCCTTTCGTATGTCAGTCCTCAATCCCGGGAATTTTTCGATTGCGAGCCGGAGGAAGCATTGATCCGGTGGACGGAATTCCTCACGGACAATCCAATCAACTCGGTTGGCCTCAGGCATACCCAGCGGGCGATCGACTCGGGCAAGCGCCAGCCGAACTATGAGCTGGAGCTGGTGACCAAGACTGGGCGAAAAATTCTGGTGGAGGTGCACGAAGCCCCCGTGGTGCGGAACGGCGCGACGATTGCGATCGTCGGTGCCCTGACTGATATCACAGGGCGCAAACAACTGGAGGATCAGCTTCGCGAGGCCTCAAAACTCCAGAGCATCGGCATCCTTGCCGGCGGCATTGCACATAACTTCAATAATATCCTCGGCATTATTCTCGCCTATGCCTCCATGCTTCGGCGCGAGCGCGAGAACCGGGCACGCTTCCAGGACGGGATCGAAGCCATTCAGAAAACCGTTGAGCGGGGCGCCGCCCTGGTGCGACAGCTTCTCACCTTCGCCCGCAAAACCGACATCATGCTTGAAGCGGTCGACGTGAATAAGACCATCAGGGAACTCGCATCCATGATCTCTGAAACCTTCCCGAAGACGATCTCGCTCACGCTGCAACTTGGAGAAGACCTCCCCCCCGTACAGATGGATCACAACCAATTGCACCAGGCGTTGCTCAACCTCTGCGTGAATGCCCGGGACGCGATGTTCGGGGAAGGAACCCTGACGGTTGGGACGCGGCTGATACAATCGACGGACCTGGCGAACCGGTTTCCCCATGCCGCGGAGGGGGGGTACCTTGCGATCGAGGTCACGGACACGGGAATGGGGATCGAGGATTCGATCAAGCACAAGATCTTCGAACCTTTCTTCACGACCAAAGAAGTAGGAAAGGGGACCGGACTGGGGCTCTCTGTCGTGTATGGTATCATCGAGGGTCAAAAGGGCTTTATCGATGTCCAAACCACCGTCGGGAAAGGGACTACGTTTATGGTCTATTTGCCGGAGGCGGGCAGGCCGGGCCCCGAAGCATTGCCCTCCGAAAGCCCCGGCACGGCACGCGGTGGATCGGAAAAGATCCTTGTGGTGGAAGATGAGAAAATGCTGATCGATCTCCTGAAGTCCATGTTGGAGACGAAAGGATACGAAGTCCTCATGGCCGAGGATGGAGTAACGGCCGTTTCCGTGTTTGGCGAGCACCATGGCACGATTCAGCTCGTTCTCATGGATATCGGCTTGCCGCAGATGAGCGGGTGGGAAGCATTAAAGCACATGAAGAGAATCGATCCCCGGGTCCCCGTAATCCTGGCGAGCGGTTATCTCGGGGCCGAAGCGCATGAGCGAAGTCTCCAGGAAGGGGCGCATGCCTATATCGCCAAGCCATACGTCCCTGAGATTGTCCACTCCATCGTTCGGGGAATCCTTGACAAAACCCGCATTGCTCTCGCATCAAGCGTCAGCCCCTCGAATTCTTCATCCCGTTAACAACTCCCCGAATCATCATCCCATCGATGGAACTTCAGGAACGCTCCAGCGTCTAAAGTTTTAGTTCGATGTGGACGGAAGCGACACCCAGGGCCGGGAGGAGCGGTCGGGCCGTCCCTTTCTCAAAACTTCCAACATATTTCATAAGGAGAACGTATCGTGAAGAACAGGATACTTTTGCTGCTCCTGCTTGCCCTCGCGGCGGTATTCAGCCTCGGATGGGCAGTCCAGGATAAACAAGACCGGAAGGCCTCCTCACGGCCGGGATGGCTGGGGGTCTCCATTCAGGATATTACACCCGAGCTCAAAAAGTCCATGGACCTGAAAACGGATGAGGGGGCGCTGGTGGGGGAAGTGACTGAAAAAAGCCCGGCGGAGGAGGCTGGAGTGATGAACGGTGATGTCATCCTTCAATTTGGAAACCGCCAGGTGGAAGATACGTACGACCTTCAGCGAGCCGTGAGCAAGACTGCGCCGGGGACCAAAGTGTCCATGGTAGTGCTCCGGAAGGGCGAAAGGAAAACGCTGCCCGTCACCGTGGGAAAGGCTCCACGCACCCGGTCATTTGCCTTTGCGATGCCCCGTGGGGGCCGAGTCGAAGTGTTTGGCAGGAGCAACCTGCAGGGGCTCAGGCTCCGGGAACTGAACGAACAACTTGCAGAGTACTTCGGTGCTCCGGAGAAGAAGGGAGTCCTGGTTGAAGAGGTGGATCAGGAAAGCGCCGCTGGAAAGGCGGGGATCAAAGCAGGGGATGTGATTATACAGGTGGGAAAAAAGAAGATCGACGAGATCCGGGACGTGTCGCGGGCGCTAGGAGCCTACGATGAGGGGGAGAAAGTGGATGTGGAGCTGTTGCGGAAAGGGGCCAGGAAGACCGTATCACTCGAGGTCGGTGAAGAAGGAGATGGTTTTGGCTATGAATTCTTCTCCAATCCCAGCCACCCGCGCCAATTTCGCGAATTCCACTTCAACCATGTTCCGGATATCGATATAAGAATTCCCCGGATCGAGATCGACCGCATCCGTCCGGATTTGGACGAACTCCAAATCGATCTTGAAAGAATGCGGGAGGACCTTCGCCATGACAGTCGGGAGATCCGTGAGAAAATTGAACGGGAGATCAAACCCAG
>DKJQ01000062.1 GCA_002454845.1 Ignavibacteria bacterium UBA6688 | reverse complement strand
CCGTCCTCCGAGGGGACGAGCGCCAACTCACAATCGTGTGTTTCGGCCCAGTTGCGGTATAAATAGAGGACAGAAGGAAAGTTCATCTCCTCGCAGACGATCTTCCTCCTCCCCTGCCTCGTCGCTTCCTCCTCGAAGCACGAAAGGATGACGGCTTCCATCAGAGTGATGTTGGGATGCATGGAAACTTCGCCGCTTCCGGCACCGATCAACGGGGCGATCGTATCCCCCGTTCGGACCGGCATCTCCCACCATTCATCCGACCAGGCCCTGACCCCTTTCGAAGACCAGGTGTCGGCGTACTCCTGCAGACGACGGGACACGCTTCGGGGCATCGCTCCCAGCGAGTTGGAGACAAGGTAGGTCTTCTCCGCAAGAATGGGGAACTCTTCCCTCCATTGCAGAAGCGGGTCCATCAGGCGTTTCCTCGTTGAACGACCAGCTCCTTGAGTTCCCCGATCTGCTGTTCGAGCCTGTCCATTTGCTCATGGTGTTTCGCCCAGACCTCGCTTCGTTTCATCGATTGGCGTTCGGCCATCTGCGCGGCGCGCACAACCCTGTCCATGAAATACCCGAACAGCCACACTCCGACAAATCCGAGCGGGATCAGAACGATCAGCAGCGACCGGAGGCGCGGGATGCCGAAGAAGACCTGCAGCTTGTCGCTCGCGGTAATAATCAGCAAAGTGAAGTTTACGACAACCAGAAACGACTGGCCCAGGTCGAACCGGTATTTCTGGGCAAAGAACACCTCCCGCCACGTGGCGAGGCGTTGGCGAATTTCCCGAGTATTGCTGTGGGTACGGTCTGGCATGCGTTTTTCCTCCTGAAGCTGTCAGTGTGGTGCCGTCGTACGGCGTGTCAGTTCCTTTTCAAAAATTTCCAGGCCTGCCCTATCAAAGAGAACAAACCGTACTTCCCGGACAAATTTGGCGTGGGGAAAAAAATCAATCGTCTCTGCCAGCATGATGCCGGCACAATCACCGAGCGGGAAGCCTCCCACCCCGGTACCAAGAGCGGGAAAGGCGAGGGACCCAAGTTGATTCCGTTCGGCAAGCGTCAGGCTGTTGTGTGTCGCCTTCCGTATCAAACCAGCGTTCGTGTGCAGGTCCTGCCCCATCACGGCGGCATGGATGACGTGGCGCGCCCGGAGTGATCCGGCAGAGGTCAGAACGGCCTCTCCGATCTCAACGGGGCCCAGCGCCATCGCCTCTTGCTCGATGGCATCACCCCCCTTGCGTTTGATCGCGCCGGCGACGCCGGATCCCATCAAGAGGTGGTTGTTGGCAGCATTCACAACCGCGTCCACCTCCTGGTCGGTGATGTCTCCCTGAAGAATGGCAAGCACCGCTGGACCGATCCGGGTCATCATAGGATGCGTTGTGGGGAGAAAAGAGTGGGGGCGGTACAACTGTTCAATCGGGGGTTGAAGACAACGAAAACGGACTGCCCTAAGCAGCAGGGAGGAACATGCGGATGGTGGTTCCCTCACCCATCACGCTGTCGATCTCGATCTTTCCCTTGTGATCGTCGATCACTTTCTTCACGATGGACATGCCGAGTCCCGTTCCGTGTTTCTTACCGTAGGTCATAAACGGTTCGAAAATCCTCTTCTTCACTTCTTCCGGCATACCGGAGCCACTGTCGCAAAACTCGATCTTCACGAAACCGTTGTCCCTGATAGTGCGGACGGTCAGGGACCCTCCTTGCGGCATCGCATCGCGTGCGTTCGAGGCGATATTATAGAACACCCGGACCAGTTTATCCTGATCCAGGCTCACCTTGCCGGCGAACTCCGCCTGGCGGACGAGCTGGACGTTGTTTTTGGTCAGGTCCTTCTCGATGAAGTCGAGGACGCTGTTCATGACCTCTTCGAAATCAAGTTCCTGGATGTTCATGGAGCTGACGCCGCGGGTGAAGTCGAGGATCTCCTGCGTCATGTTCACGAAGCGGTCAACCTGGCGGATCATTTCGTCGGCAAGCTTCGAAGCTTCTTCGTTCCCCGATTTCTTCTTCATCACCTGGGCGTAGACGCGAATCGTTCCCATGGGGTTCTTGATGTCGTGGATGATCGTGCTTGCCATCCGACCGACGGCGGAGAGACGTTCGTTGCTCACCATTTCCTGCGCCAGCCGCGCGTTTTCAATAGCCACCGAGGCATGGGCCGAGAACGCATCGATGAACTGCTCGTCATCCCGCGTGAACACCCCGTCGTTCTTGTTCAACAACTGGAACACACCGATGATCTTCCCGTCCTTATTCTTCATCGGCATGCACAGGACGTTCCGCGTGCGGTACCCGGTTCGCTTATCCACTTCGGGGTTGAACCGGGGATCGCTGTACGCATCGGGGATATTGATCGTCTGGCCCGTCTCGGCCACGTATCCGGCAATGCCCTTGCCGACCGGGAGACGGATTTCCACCATGTTATCCCCCTGGAGCACTTTCGACCACAACTCTTTTTTAATATCGTCGACCAGGAAGACCGTTCCCCGGTCAGCTTCGATGCTCTTCACCGCCGCATCAAGGATCAGGCCGAGCAATTTATCGAGGTCGAGCGTGGAGTTGACCATTTTGCTCGCCTCGATCAGTTGCTGGAGCTTTCCCAGCCGGATCTCGGTCGCTTTGCGTTGCACTTCCAGCTGATGAACGATGTTGTCGTTGGCCTGTCGCAACCTGCTGGTGAGCTCCCGGAGAATGTTTCTGGCGACAAGGGTGTTCGCATTCAGGAGCTGCTCAAATTCTTTCTTGGACAGTGAGTAAACGGTGGTCAGCTCGATGCAGGTCGCGCGGGCGGACCGTTCGCGGCCGTCCACCACGCTGAGCTCGCCGACAACATTTCCGGCGGAGAGAATATTGAGGGTCGTTTCTTCGCCATAGTTCGTGAGCCGGGAGACTTTGATCTTGCCGCTTCCGATGAAATAGACACTGCCTGCGGAACCCTGCGCTTCAACGAGGAGATGACCCGGGGGGAAGGTGTGTTCGGTCACGTTCGCCGCGACAGCCTGCAATTCCTGATCGCTGACGCCATCAAAAATGGCGCACGCGCGAAGCGCTTCTAGATTGCGGCCTGGGTTGGCCATGAACTGCCTCCAAAGTGAACACACTCTGACTGAAATGCTCGGTATAATAACAAGATTCGTTCACTTAGTCAAGAAAGCGATTCGCTGTGTATTTTCTCCGCTGGAAAAACACCCGTCAGGCCTTGCCCTCGGCTCGTCGCAGGGTGATTTAAGGAAACCTACACGGAGTCCGACAGCCGTACACACAACAAAGTCCATCCGGGGACTCCCCCCGGCACAAGGGGCATTCAAGGGAAAGGGGCAGAGCAGAACCCGGGCGTGGACGTTTGTTTGCATTTCGGACAAAATCTCTCTACCATAGCGCATTCTTCTCGCTTCCAAGAATCATTCCGGATTTCTCTCCTGCCCCATGAGTGCCGCAGGTTTTGTAGCCTCCCTGCAAATTTGTCCCGGCCATCGCAAACCGATGCTGCCGCTCCACGAAGTCCGCGTTCTGACAAACAGAGGCCTGGAGGCAGACATGCACTCGCTCGAAAAAAACACGCGGCAGGTTCTCCTCCTCGAAGGGGAAACATCGGATTCCCTGCAACGTTCCCCGGGCGAAGTGAAGGAAAATATCCCAACCCGGAATATCGCGTTGATGACGCTTTCCCGAAATCAACTCCTGGCGATCGGCGAAGTCCGGCTGCAAACCGTGCTATCGGCTGGAGGAACTCCATCCGGTTCGCCCGAAGCTTCGGAAGGACGCCGCCGGATCCCGGCCCGCGTTGTCAGAGGGGGATTGATACGCCGGGGCGAGCAAATCGAGCTACTTTAGACTTTTCCAGACCATCCCCCGGACTCAGACCACGATGCAGCGCCTCTGGTTTCTTCTCTATAACTACATCGCCATCCCGGCCTTCTGGCTTCTCCTCTGGCTTGCCTACCCCTTCAAATCTAAGATCCGCCGCGGCCTCCGTGGCCGGAGAAAACTGTTTGAACGGCTTGACCGGCAGGTCCGTACCCTTCATGCCTCGCGCAGGGTCTGGTTCCATTCCTCTTCCATGGGGGAATTCGAACAGGCCAAACCGATCATCGCCGCGCTCAGGAAACAATACGCCGATCTCGATATCATCGTAAGTTTTTTCTCCCCTTCCGGCTATGACCACTCAAAGAGTTACAAGCCCGCTTCGCTGATCACGTATCTCCCGTTCGATACCCGGGGAAATGCACGTCGGTTCCTTGACCTCATCAAACCGACCGTCGCGATCATGGTCCGGTACGATGTATGGCCCAACCACCTGTGGGAACTTCGGAAGCGGGGCATCCCGACGTTTATCGCCAACGCGACGTTGAGCCGGAAGTCCTCCCGTCACTCGTTGCTGTTGAGAGACTTCCACCGCCACCTCTATAATGAGCTGACGGCAATCCTGACAGTCTCGGAGACCGACCGTCAAGCATTTCTCGACCTGGGCATGGACCCGGAGAAACTCCACACGATCGGGGAGACACGGTACGACCAGGTTTGGCAGCGAAGCCTCGACGCCCGGACCAAGCATCTGATCCCCGAGGCTCTCCTCAAGGGAAAGCGGGTGTTCGTGGCGGGCAGCAGTTGGGATGAGGATGACGAGGTGCTGATCCCCGCCTTCCGCCGACTGGCCGGGGAGGACAGCCGGGCTTTGATGATTCTCGTCCCCCATGAACCGACCGTGGAGACACTCGAACGAATCGAGTCCGCCCTCAATCACCGCCTCCGCTCCATCCGATTCTCCGAGCTCAACGACTACACGGACGAAAACGTCATTGTGGTCGACAGTATCGGGATCCTGACGGCATTGTACCAGTACGCCCATGTCACGTACGTGGGGGGAAGCTTCCGGCAAGGGATCCATAACGTACTGGAGCCGGCGGTGTACGGCGTACCCGTCCTGTACGGACCGAAGCACCAGAACTCGCAGGAAGCGCTCGAACTTGTGCGGAGGGGAGGAAGCTTCGTGGTTTTGAATCCCGAGGATTGTTACGTACACTTGAGACGGCTCTTCGACGATGAAGGAGCGCGGGCCCGGGCGGGCTCGATCGCCGGCACGCTCGTGCAGGAGAACCTCGGCGCCACAGGAAGGTTCATGGCATTCCTCGCCCACCTCCTCGGCAACGGAGCGCAAACGCCACCATTGAGCAAACAGTAGCTTTCACTCCCAACCATGAAAATCGCGTATTTCGATACGATTGCAGGTATCAGCGGTGATATGACCCTGGGGGCGTTCGTGAGCGCCGGAGTCCCCTTCGACACGCTGCATGACGAGTTGAGGAAACTCGACCTTCCCGGCTATGAGCTTTCCGCCCGGCACATCACCCGGAGCGGCATTGTCGCAACGAAGGTCGACGTGACGATCTCCGAACAGCCGAAGTATCACCGCCATTTCAAGGATATCAACCAGCTTATCGAAAAGAGCCGTCTGGGCGAGAACGTGAAGACAACGGCAAAGAAGATCTTTTACGAGGTCGCCGTCGCCGAAGCAGCCGTGCATCACTCCACTCTCGAGAAGATCCACTTCCACGAGGTCGGCGCGATTGATTCTCTCGTCGATATTGTCGGGGTAGCAATCTGCCTCGATGTGTTGGGGATCGAAAAAGTGTATTCCTCCCCTGTCCGGCTGGGGAATGGGGGCTTCATCAACACTCAGCACGGCACGATGCCCATCCCCACACCGGCCACCGTCGAGATTCTGAAAGGATACCCGACGATCCTGACGGAGGTTCCCTACGAGCTCACGACGCCGACCGGCGCGGCCATCATCAAGGCGCTCTCCGGCGGGACCCTTTCGCTGGAACGGGTCATCGTCCATTCAATCGGCTATGGCTCGGGAACACGCGAAATCGGAGAGGTTCCGAATTTACTCCGGGTCTTCATCGGCGAACTGGAACCCGGGTACGGCTCCGATGAAATCGTCAGCATCGAGACCAATATCGACGATATGAACCCGGAGATCCTGCCGTATGTCGTCGAGAAACTTCTCGCTGCAGGTGCCCATGATGCGTACCTGGTGCCAATCCTCATGAAGAAGGGGCGTCCCGGCTTTCTCCTCTCGACACTCGTCGAGCGTTCCCGGATGGATGGGATCCTGGCCGTCCTGTTTCGTGAAACGACTACGCTCGGTGTGCGTATGCACGCCGTCGAACGTCTCAAGCTGACGCGCGGCCAAAAGCAGGTCTCCAGTTCCCTCGGAACGGTGCTGATGAAAACGATCGTGAGCGACGGACGCGAGCGTCTTGTGCCGGAGTTTGAGGAATGTAAACGCCTCGCAACGGAAAAGAACCTGCCGTTGATCGAAGTGTACAAGATCCTTGAAAAGGAGTTGGGAAGGTAACGTTGCCTCTGGTATCCGGGAGGGAGCCCCGCTCCGGCCGGCACGGTCGTGAGCGAACTCCCTCCCGGTTTTTTTCCGCGACCCCGTGAAACAGTTTCTTGCCGATATCGCCCTGCCGGTCCCCATCGATCACACGTTCACCTACATTGTTCCCCCGGCTCTTCAGCAACAGGCTGTCGTCGGGGCACGTGTCCTTGTTCCCTTTGGGAAGAAAAAACTGACCGGCGTCATCGTCGGCCTCCCGGCAGAATCAAACGTGCGCGGGCTGAAACCGGTCACCGACATCCTTGAGACCTCGCCCAGCTTTTCAGGGGAGATGCTGAAACTGACGCGGTGGATCGCGGAGTATTATGTTGCTCCCTGGGGTGAGGTGCTGAGGGCGGCCACACCGCAGGGTCGATCGCTGGAGAGCAAACGAATTGCCCGCCTTGCGATACCGGACATTGAAGGTGCCCTCGCCGCCTCGGTTAAGACCGCACCGAAGCAACACGCTCTCCTTCGCGTCCTTCACGACGCCGGCGCCATGAGCGTTGCCCGACTTCAAAAAAAACTCGGCGCGAGGAACATCAACTCGCTCCTGAATGACACGGTGCTGAAAGGATGGGTCATCGTCGAAGAACAGCTCGA
>DKJQ01000299.1 GCA_002454845.1 Ignavibacteria bacterium UBA6688 | reverse complement strand
AACGGTTCTCCCTTGGACTTGTTGTCGCTCTGATGATCATCAGTCTGTTTGCAGGAATGGGGATTAATAAACTCATCTCCGGCGACACCATGTACGATCAGGTGAACAAGTTCAGGGATATCCTGAGCCTTGCGGACAAGTATTATATTGAAAAGGTCGATACGCCCAAGCTCACGGAGGCGGCCATTCGCGGGATGCTCGATCAACTCGACCCGCATTCCGACTACCTCCCCCCCGTGACGTACACGCAGGTCGCTGAGGGATTCAGGGGAAAGTTCGAGGGTATTGGTATCGCCTTCCGCGTGCTGAACGACACCATCCTTGTCATGGAGACCATCGGTGGTGGCCCTTCCGCACGGATCGGAGTGCTTTCGAACGACCGGATTGTCCGGATCAATGACAGCTCCTCCGTTGGCTATTCGAACAACGATGTCATGTCCAGGCTGAAGGGACCCAAGGGGACGAAGGTCAAGATATCGATCAAGCGTCCGGGGAGCAAGGACCTCCTCGACTTTGTGATCGTCCGGGATGAAATTCTGCAGAACAGCGTCGATATCTCCATGATGGTAAGCGGTGAGATCGGTTATATCAGCGTCAACAAGTTTAATGAACGGACCTCCGATGAAATGGGCAAGGCCCTTGCCGAGCTCAAGCGGCAGGGGATGAAACGACTGATTCTCGATCTGCGTTACAACCCCGGCGGATTCCTCGAAGAGGCCTTTCGTATGGCGGATCTGTTCCTCGATGGGGGTACGAAGGACAACCCGCGAAAGATCGTCTATACCAAGGCCCGGAGGTCTGAGTTCGACGACGCTTTTTTTGCCCAGACCGGTCAGGCGTATGAGAACCTTCCGTTGATCGTGATGATCACGAATTTTTCAGCCAGCGCCAGCGAGATTGTTGCCGGGGCGATTCAGGACTGGGACCGCGGCCTGGTGGTCGGGGAAACGAGCTTCGGCAAGGGCCTGGTGCAACGGCAATGGAAATTAGGAGACGATTCCGCTTTGCGATTGACGATTGCTAAGTATTACACGCCGAGCGGCCGGTTGATCCAGCGGGAGTATGCCGGAAAGGAAAAAACGGAGTACCAGCGTGAAGCGTTCGAGCGGGAGGAGGCGGAGGGGGAGAACCTCAATCATACCGTCGAGGGGGATTCATCGAAGCCGATCTTCCACACCAGCGGGGGCCGGGTGGTGTACGGCGGGGGGGGTATCACACCCGACTATGTTGTGAAGGGACAGCCCTTGACGCCGTTCACGCAGACCATCCTGCGGCGCGGGTTGGTGGAGCAGTTTGCGGTTTCCTTGCTCGATGCTGAGGGGTCTACCCTGCGATCGAAATACGTCGGCGATTTTTCCCTGTTCCGGGATTCATTCTCGATCAGCGATCCGATGATGAAGAACTTCCGATCTTCTCTCCAGCAGAGCGATGTGAAGATCGATGAAAAAGAGTATCAGACGGACCTTGTCTATCTTAAGCTTCGCCTCAAGGCGACCATCGCCAGAAGTTTCTGGGGGAACGAAGGATGGTATCCCTTGATGCTGACGGCCGACGCGCAGTTCCAAAAAGCACTGACGCTTTTTCCGGAAGCGGAGAAGATCGCGGGGCTGAATTAAGAACGCCATGAGACTTTTAAGTGGTATGCAGTTGCCCGGCTGGTGGCAAGGGATGATCGCGCTGACCTTGGTGGTATGCGGCTTGGTGATGATCCAGGGGGCTTCTCCCCGTTCCGGGTATGCAGAGGGGATCGCTCAGTTTTCACCCGACGGTTCGGTTCTGCAGGTGGGGGAGGAACTGGAATACAAAGTCACCTACTCCTTCTTTAACCTGGGGACCATCCGGTTTCGCATCACCGACAAGTTCGATCGGAACGGTCGCACCGTTTATACGGCCCACTCCTGGATCGATTCGAACCCCAGCCTTCCGTTTGTTGATCTCCATATTCGATTCATCAGCGAGATCGATCAGGAGATGTTTTCCTACTCCTGGTTCGCAGACGACAGCACCAAGAGTGAGATTGTTTCGAGGTTCTTCTCGTTCGAGTATGACAGCAACAGGGTTATCGTCGAGCGGGCGCGGAGGAAGTCTGACGGGCCAAAAAACGTCGAAAAAGTCGATACGTTTGCGGTTACCGACAAGCTCCAGGACGGGCTTTCGCTCTTCTTCTATGCCCGTGAACATGTCCGCCAGAAGAGAGAAATGGTCGTCCCAACCTTCATCGACAACAAACAGGTGAACACGATCATCAACTTCATAAACAAGCGGGAGGAGGAGGAGGTCGCGGCGGTTGAGTACCCCATCGACGTCGTGTATTTTGACGGGCGCATGGACTATGAAGGAGTGTTCGGATTAACCGGATATTTTGAAGGATGGTTCAGCAACGACTCGGCACGGGTCCCGATCATCGCCAAAATGAAGGTGATCCTTGGGAGCGTCAAGATTCAATTACGGAAATGGAATCGCAACGGCTGGCAGCCGCCGCGGTTCGAGAACAAAGGGTAACCTGTGCTTATCACGTACCGGGGGATCAAGCCCAGGGTGCACGAATCGGTGTTCATCGCCGACGGTGCAAAGATCATCGGAGATGTCGAGATCGGATGCGGGAGCAGTGTCTGGTACAACACGGTCATCCGCGGTGAT
Source organism: Ignavibacteria bacterium UBA6688 (assembly GCA_002454845.1). GTDB lineage: Bacteria > Bacteroidota > Ignavibacteria > UBA10030 > UBA10030 > UBA6688. The sequence continues at coordinate 168 of DKJQ01000299.1, read as the reverse complement.
GTGAATACCATCCGCATCGGCGAACGGACGAACATCCAGGACAACAGCGTCCTGCACGTGACCCATAAGAAATACCCGCTGGTGATCGGATCGAACGTGACCATCGGGCACGGTGCCGTGGTTCATGCCTGCACCGTGAAGGACTTCTGCCTGATCGGGATGGGGGCG
>DKJQ01000262.1:2176-6266 GCA_002454845.1 Ignavibacteria bacterium UBA6688 | reverse complement strand
CCGCTTTCCCGATGGCAGCTTGCATGTTCTTCAACGGATTGCGAAGGGCTGTACCATCTTTTACGTAGCCGGGGACGAGGATCCCGCCGGTGATCTTCGCAATACGTTCCGGATCGATCCCCACCATCGTGCGGGCAATGGGGTCGATCGAAACCAAGGGCCTAAGTTGCACATTCGTCCCCTTTACGGACTCCATCAACTCTTCGGCAAGCGAGGCCACGACCCGCGTCCGCCACTCCAGGAACGGCCTGAACAGGTCTTCCGGCAAATCGGTGAGGGTGGCATACTGTTCATTTGCTTTCGAAGGTTGGAGGAAGAGGGCTTCGAGGGTTTCGCGGGTAAACGTCCGCACTCCGCTGATGTCAACGCTTTCTGCCTTTGCGCGCTTGATGCAGGACGGGCAGAAACAGAGTCCGAGCAGGAAGCGCATTGCAGCCGAAAGCGGAATGCCCTCCCGCTCGTGGTGAAACCCGTGGGCGTAGCCCTGGAATTGCATCGCCTCGAGCTCGATGCGTCCGACACCATGCCCCGCTATATCCCTGACAATGGCGCGGAGATAGGAGCGGACATCGCTGTTGACCGGACAAAGGTTTTGGGGGATCGAATCTCCGAACGCGTTGACGCAGGCGATGTCCGGATACTCCGTCCCGAGCGGCGTATTGTGGCAGCAGACAACCCAGGTATTGGTTTGCATCCCTGCTCTGTCCGCATGTTTCCTGACTGTTGCAAGCGAGTCCCCCTGCGCAACGAGGGAATTGACCTTCGGCTTGATCCGTCCGTAGAGGGTGGAGGTGGGTTGAAAGTACACCGTCCCGTCCTCAAGGAACAGTACTTTTCGTTTTGGATTGTGGGGAAGGAGGAATTTTCCCGCATGATACGCGGAAGCAAGACTTACCGCCGTCAGCCCGTTTTCCCGCAAGCGCCGGAAGACATTTTCGTACCCTTCATCTGCAAAATCCCACAGGTAGATCCACATCGAGGCGGAAATGCGGGATTGGGCGAAGGAAGAGAAGGAGCCCCGGAGTGCAAGCGCTGCCGGCAGGAGCGATGCCGTGCGGATGAAGCGTCGTCTGTTCATATATGTAATCCTGACACTCAGATAAGAGCTAAAAGCAACGGTGCAACGGAGCGGTGGCGCGACGGTGTGATGAGAGTTTCAAAAACAACTTCTCTACGTTGGGAGGTCATTCTTTCCCGACGCACCGCTGCCCCCCTGCACCGTTGCCTCCTGGATCACTTCACGCCCATCTCATCCAACAGCCACGTTGCCCCGGCAAACTTCTGTGTCACCCACAGGACGTACCGTATGTCCACGGCGATCGAACGGCTGTAGGATTCGCTCCATGCATAGTCGTTGATCGTTGCTTCGAACGGTCGGTCGAAGTTCACGCCAATGAGCTCGCCGCGGCCGTTGATCACCGGGCTGCCGGAGTTCCCCCCGGTGGTGTCGGTATTATAGAGAAGCGCGACGGCGACGTCGTTCAGTTTGGTGGACTTGAAACGGCCAAAGTCCTTCGCCTTGTGGAGGTCTATGATCTTCTGGGGGGTGATAAAAGGCTCTACGCCCGTGGTCTTTTCGATGACCCCTCGGAGGGTTGTGATCGGGTTATGATATGTGGCGTCCGCTGGAGAATAGCCGCGGATGTAGCCGAAGGTAAGCCGGAGCGTCCGGTTGGCATCCGGGATGAAATTAGTTTTGAGATACTGAGCCTTCACGTCGACAAGCAGAGCGGAGAGGCGTGAAAGCGCCCCGTCACGTCGTTGCGTTGTTTCACGCAATTGGCGGAAGGTGGGGGCCAGGGCGCGGGCGAACTCGATAAACGGATCGTTCATGCGCCCGATATCCTCCGCTGATTCATCCAGTGCAGCCATCACAACGTCCGCATCCGCCAGGGTGGTGCCCGAAAACAGGCGTTCAATGAATTGATCGATATCCCGTTCGGCATCGCCGCTCTTCAGGATGGCATCGACGGCCGGGATGCGCTGGTCCTCTGGCAGCTTCGCGGCCTGAAGCAAAAGCTCATTCAGGAACGTTTTGTCCGTCGGTTCGTAATAGTTGGCCAGTGCAGAGCGGAGGTTCTGCTTCGTTGTGTTGAAGTTCCGGTCCATATACGGCGCGATGCGCTCCAGGTCGGGCTTCCGGCGTTCACCTGCCGCTTCGGAGATCACGTAGGCTGCGTTGAGAAGGATGGAGCTTTGTCGCAAGTTGTTCAGGATCAGCTCCGACTCGACCCGTCCGGTCATTTCCTGGTAGACCTTCCCGATCTCTTCGAGCACGTTTCCATACACTACCCGCCGCGTCGGGTCGGCGTTGATAAAGATCTGCAGCCCCTTTTCATCCTCCTGCTTCTGCACAAGGAGTTTGAGTCTCTCCATTCCCTTGAGTTTTCCCCTGTAGTTCTTCATCACATTCGCGAGCGATTTGATCCGCGCATCGTGTTTGATCGCCACCCCCCTGTCCTTTTCCCCAAACTGTTCCATCACGGCCATCTGCCATTCGTACAGGTTGGCGATGTAGGGCATCCGGTACTGTTCTTCGTATGCAAGATAGTGAGAGGTGTTATGGCGGAAGGTCCGTCCGGGATAGCCAAGGATGAAGACGAAATCCCCGTCGTCCACACCTGCCGGATTGACCTTCAGGAATCTTTTTGGTTTGAATGGGACATTGTTCGGCGAATAGTCGGCGGGGGACCCATCCGGAGCGGAATAAACGCGCACGAAAGAGAAATCGCCGGTGTGGCGTGGCCAGACCCAGTTGTCGTTTTCCCCCCCGAATTCACCGACCGAGCGGGGAGGTACGTACACCAGGCGAACGTCGCGGAGATTGGTGTAGAGAAAAAGTACGTATGTTTTTCCCGCAAACATCTCGGAGACTTCCGCGCGCTTGCCGGGGTTCTTCTTCTCCGCTTCTGCCACGATCTCCTTCATTTTCCGGTCAATGGCCCGGGCACGGCCGGCGAGGTCCATGGTGTCGGCGATCGCGCTCAGCACTTCCTTCGAGACGTCGCGGTACGATTCAGTGATCCGGACCGTAAGGCCGCGGGCGACGATTTCCTCTCCTCGCGTGCGTGCAAGGAAACCGTCGGTGACGTAATCGTGATCCTTGCTGCTCGCCGCCTGCACCGCGCCGAACGCGCAATGATGATTCGTGAGGATGAGTCCATCGTTCGAGACGAAGGAGCCGGTGCAGCCGCCGACGTTCACGATCGCGTCGATCAGGCTGATGCCGTTCGGATTGTAGAGATCCTTGACGTCAATCTTGAGCCCTTTGGCCTTCAGGTTCAGTTTGTGGATTTCGCTGATCGGGTACATCCCTTCGTCGGAGTATAAAAGTCCGGCGAAGAGAAGGAACATCAGAACTAACTTTTTCATGGGGATTCTCCGGCAAATGAGTGTTGAACTTCAAAAGTTTATCTAAAAATCGGCACAAAAACCAATTAATCGGCCATTTTTTGAAGGTGTTGAAGAAAACAGCATTCCCACATCTGCACTGTTTCCAATTGCATTGGTTATCCGAACGGCATGGAAGGACCTGACAGGTTTCAAAACGCGTTCGAATGAAAACCTGTCAGGTCTAAACCGGCATTCTCATCGTTGCTTTGCTCCGGCCTCTTTCTATCTCTCTCTTCAGACTGTTACCGCATTTCGTTTCTATCAGTATGGGGCGAACGCAAGTTTGCACAGTAGGTCACTATGTGATTCGCCGTTCGAATACTTCCAGGGCAGGCAAATGATCGGACCAACGAGAGCCTTCAGAAAAAGCTCGGAAAACAAGCCCTAATATGGTCTCCGAAAAAATTCGGAATTCTCCGAGATTTTCCTTGACACGAATTAAAAAAGATTGTATACTTGCCCCATCGTTTCACCGACACACCACATCGGTCCTCTCTTTATTTCACCACCGATGACACGCGGATTACACGGATTTACATAGATTACGCGGATTCATGCTGATGAACGCGGATGAATACGAAAAAGCCAAAAAACAATCATCAAAGGTCGGAGGTCAGTCCTTCGGCTGCGCTGAGGACTGATTTTCAATAGATCGAAGCATCAGAATTCAAACGAGAGCCGCAAAATTCTGACACGG
>DKJQ01000262.1:0-2066 GCA_002454845.1 Ignavibacteria bacterium UBA6688 | reverse complement strand
TTCAATGGTAGTGTCCTTTTTTGAACGTGTTCACCTCCTTGAGCCTTGCCGTGGCGTCAGCCCTTCGCTTTCGCTCACGGCGGGCTCCAATGAACCGGATGGCGGAACCGAGTCGGGTCGGTGCTTTGCGGTGCGGGCCTCGATTCTCAGGATGCCGATGGTTTTGTTCGAATCGGGGCACTACCGTTTTGATCCTCTTATGTGAGGTCTTCGTTTCATTCTCCAACTCCAATCCACTGTAGGGAGGGAAGCAAACGTGCGGGTGATGATCGGTGCAGTGCGTAGGAACCGGTTTTTCGAAGGGGCATCCCGGAGGATGAAAGCGATCGCGGGCCTGGCCGCGTTGCTTGGACTCCCGATGGTCCTGCTTGCCTATCTCCATTCTTCCGTTGGAACAGAGCCGTTCCCGATTGGGGAAATGCTCCCCTCCCTGCAGCTCGCCTCGTTGAATCTCGATCCTGTAGTGCTTGATTCTACCGGAAGCAGGAAACTCGTCCTTCTGTTCTTTACAACCGAATGTTTGTACTGCAAGAGAGCCTTGTTGAATCTTGATGTCCTGAACAGGAGGTATCAATCACAAGTGATCATGATGGGGATCTCCCTGGATGGTGCTGAGGAAACGCAAGCGCTGGTGGCACAGCAACGGCCTTCTTTTCCGGTTGTGGTCGATTTGGAAGGAAATGTCCGAGACATTTGCCGCATTCAGGGTGTCCCGACCCTCTTCTACCTCGACGAGCATCTGGTGCTGCGAAGCAGGAAAGTCGGGGTGCGGTCGATCGAGGAGGATGAACGGGATTTGAAGAGTTTTCTGGGATTGGAAGGGCTTTGATGTTATGAGGCGAAAACTGATAGCATTCACAGGACTGGCCCTGATTCTTGCTGCAGGACTAATATTTATCGGATTTGTTGTTGTCATCGCGACGCCGGACGGACCGCGCAGGTTTTCCGCTTGGAGGGTGGGAGGAGGTTTTGCAGGGACGGAGGGAGTCGTGCTGCAGGATAAGCGGAATAACTGCGGTCCGGCCGCGTTGCAGATGGCGTTCCAGCATTTCGGTATTGCTTCCACGGTGAAGGAGATCGAGGAGCAGGTGGGATTGACGGAGCGGGGTTCGAGCATGCTCGCGCTGAAGGAGATGGCGCAGACAAGAGGTCTGGAAGCAAAAGGATGGAGGCTTGATTTCTCACAACTCACCGATGTAAGAAAACCGGTAATCGCATTCGTACGGAAGAGTCATTTTGTTGTCGTTGACAGTATTTCTAAGAGGAGAATTGTGCACTTTCGCGATCCGGCGAAGGGAGCCAGAGGAATAAGAGAGGAGTCATGGCTCAAGATGTGGGAAGGAGAAACGTTGGTGTTTCAGAAATAGGACTCGAGCTCGCTGGTTTGTTGAAGTGTGGATAGATCGCTGCCTTTTGGATGGTCCCCAGAAGTACGCGGGATATTTGCATTCAGCAAATGGACCGCAGCGGGCGAGAGTATAATAATCAATAACTCATCCCAGCCAAGAAGCAAGGAGAACGGTCATGAAAACAATACCCGATTTCATACGATCGCGTCTTGTTCTCGTTTTGATTGCAGTTGTTGCTGTCAGTTTGGAGTCATCTCCAGCCCACAAATACTCAGTTCGTCGCGTGCAGACACGGGAGAATGTCGACGCGCTGAAAAACATAAACAAGCCACTCTTCGAACTGGATCGCCTGGAGTTGTCCAGGGTCATGGGAGCCGACACTTCCGACCTTGGGCCGGGCAGCGGGGGTGAAAAGCCTGGATGGTGCTTTACCGCCTATGAGGCCTGTCTCGCACGTTGCACACCGACTCCGAGTATTGCCGGGATGGTGATGGTCTTCGGAATGGCTTACCCCGTCAGCCGAACATATTATTTGGCATTTGTGGGCGGCTGCATGTGGGGATGCCATATTGGATTTTCCAATTGTGGGTAGAAGATTTGTGCCTCTTGTCCGAGTTAACGAAAACCTCGAAGGATCGTAAAGGGAAGAATGGATCGTGCTATCATGGTAGATGAGAGCAAGACGCTTTCGTTCGATTCGGCAGGAGGCACACGATT
>DKJQ01000072.1 GCA_002454845.1 Ignavibacteria bacterium UBA6688 | reverse complement strand
GGGAAGCACCATGCAATTTCCCATTCTACGAACCTTCGTTTTTGGGCACCTTCACTCAACGAAGCCTTCTTTTCCTCCCCCTCTTTCGGTATTTCTTGATCCCTGTGTGATCCAGCGCGCATGCCCCTCTTTTGCATTAAACCTTCCTGCACCAGGGGTTGTCATTATCTTAGGTTGGATCATTCACCCTCTTGTCAAAATTTTGAAAAACGGAAAAACCGATGAATGCCATTGTGTGGAGTTGCTCCTGTTTCCTTCTGATGATGTCCCAGACCGTGGCGCAACTTGCAAAGTTTGAACCGCCGGCAGGTAAGATGTATTATGGGGTCGGACAGCCTCCTTTTGGAATTCAGGAGTATCTCGCCGCAGAGGTTGCGCGTCTTGCCGAGTCGGAGCTTGGACAGGGGGACCACATCTTCGCATGGCGGGCGGATGGCCAGTCCAGTGGAGTCTATCTGTGCCGGATGGAAACGCCATCGGGTATTCTTCATCGGCTGATGGTCTTGTCAAAAGAGGCCAACCTATGAACCAAACATGTCTTTCCGTTCTCTTCATCATTGCGGCGTGCGCCTCCCATGCAACGGGTCAGAATTGCTACGGGACGTCGGTAGGCCTGAAGCCCTTGACGGAATTGGGCCCGCAATTGCATCAAGGGTATGAGGGGGGATTATATCCGCAAGCATTGAATCAGCGGCCGTGGAGCCATGATTCATCCGGGAGAGCTCTTGCCGGACAGGTGAAACCCCTCAGTGCTGCAGGTGTTGTTGATGCGTTGAATGGGAAGATCGTCCTGCTCTCCATTGGCATGTCGAATGCGACTCAGGAGTTCTCTGCCTTCAAGGGATTGGCCGATCCGGACCCCACGAAGAATCCCCAACTTGTGATCGTCGATGGAGCGCAGGGTGGACAGACGGCTTCGATCATTGCAGACCCTTCGGCAAATTTCTGGAGTGTCATCGATCAGCGATTGACCACGGCAGGGGTAACACGGGAGCAGGTCCAGGTAGCGTGGGTCAAGGAAGCCAACGCAAATCCCACCCAGCCCTTTCCGTCCCACGCGCTCACCCTTCAGGGCCACCTGGAGTCCATTGCGCGCATTCTCAAATCACGCTATCCCAACATCAAATTGGCGTATTGGTCCAGCAGGACCTACGCGGGGTACGCCATGACGACGTTGAATCCTGAACCCTATGCGTACGAGTCCGGGTTTGCGGTGAAGTGGCTGATTGCAAGGCAAATCGAAGGAGATACGTCGCTTGTGTATGAGGGATTCAACGCACGCGCACCGTGGCTGGCGTGGGGACCATACCTTTGGGCGGACGGCACGGTGCCCCGCATGGATGGTCTCTCCTGGGATTGCGCCGACTTCCAGAGCGACGGCACACATCCATCAACATCGGGACGTCTGAAAGTCGCCAACCAATTACTGACTTTTTTTAAGACGGATCCGACAACAGTACCTTGGTTCCTGAAACCAACTGTGCTTTCAGCCGGGGAAACATATGATCCTGAGCCGAAGACCTTCGTCCTGCAGCAGAATTATCCAAATCCGTTCAACCCTGGGACAAATATACGCTTTCACCTCGAGGGACCCGTGCGCGCGCGTCTTGCCGTGTACGACATTCTCGGAAAAGAAGTAGCCCTTCTCCTTGAAGGCGACTTGGAAGCCGGGTTGCACCAGGTTTTTTTTGATGCCCACTTCCTTCCAAGCGGCACGTACTGGTACAGGCTGACGGCAGGTTCCGCTTCCAAGACGAAGCCGATGATCCTCGCCCGCTGAGGACAAAAACAAGTTGCCTCAGAGGGAGCCCCCGCAGCAGCAGAACCCCGCTTATCTTCACCGATGGATCAATTCGCTCTTTTTTCGTTGTTTTTCACGGTTTTCCACTTGTCAGGAGATCCAAATATACAGTCTTCACCTGATTGTGTCTTTCTTCGTCCTTTAGTACGATGACAGGGCACACGTTGGTTCCCCAGGATCCAAGTTCACCATTCTCATCGATCAGCCGCAAAAGGAAAACCAGTCCGGGGCACATCATTCTTCGCAATCGGATCATAGTCAAACATGGAACTGGAAACGTCTTCCGAACGATCAAACGAAGGAAGTTTATGAAATAATGATCTTCCAATCTCCCGTTGGTGCGACGGGGGATTGGACTTTGCCGGTGCCGCGCGGGGGACTCCGACGCGTGGTGCCGGATCCGCAAAATCCTCTCGGAGTCCAACCTCAAAAGCAAGGCCCCTGCCTGGTGCGGGCGGGGGCTTTGTATTTTTTAGCTCCCCAAGATTTAACCGCAAAGAACCGCAGAGACGAAACACAAAGCCGCAGAGTTTATATAGGAAGACTGATTCCTTAGGGGGGATCTCTCTGCGCCCTTCGCGCATGCTTTGCGGTCTTTGCGGTAAGATTTTAAGAAATGCTTTCTTTTTTCGATAACTGTATGAGTCCTACTTCAACGGCCAGATTTTCGCCGCCCGCCACTGGTATTCGATGTTCGAATCCTGCATCATCTTCCCGATCTCCATTGCGTTCAATCTCCTCCCAAACCGCTTCGGCTGGGTGGCAAGTTGATAGGTGGTCACCGCCAGAGCAACCACGCACGAGGTGAAATCGCGAATCTCGGCTTTGTCCGGCGTATCGGCCGCCGTGTGGTGGACGGGAAAATACGACGCGTCATCCTGAAGCATGACAAGGTTCGGAACGCCTGCCGCCATGAACGCCGCATTGTCGGTGGCCGCAAACGCCGAGTTGACAATCATCGAAACACCGAGATGCGAGAGGGGCGCCATCAGACTTCGGATCTCGTCATCGAGGTCCGTCCGCCCCATCGAGAACCATCCGAGCGGTTTTCCCGCGCCGATATCCATGATCAACACCGCAACGGTGTTCTCCATCTCCTGAAGGTGGGCCTTGACATATTCCGTCGACCCGATCATCCCCTCCTCCTCCCCCATGAAGAAAACGAACCGGATCGTGCGCTTCGGTTTCAAACCAAGGCGTTTAAAGGCCCGCGCCGTTTCCAGCAGCGTGGCACACCCCGCGGCGTTGTCGAGCGCGCCCGGACCAAGGTCGTTCGAATCGAGGTGGGCGCCGAGAACAATTACCTCCTCCGGATGCTCGCTTCCCCGTATTTCCCCCACGACATTATTCGCCATGAAAGCGGGCCCGAGTTTGTTTGTCAGATCCACTTTTACTTCCACCGGCGTGCCAGCCGAAAGAAGCCTTCTGAGAAACTCAACATCTTCCCGGGCAATCGAGACTGCCGGCATCGGTGAGACCTCCCCGTTAAACGACACGGGAGAGGTGTATAGAAGCGTTCTTTCCTTGTCGGACGCAATCATCACCGCGACCGCACCCGCATCCGCGCACTCTTTCACAAATTCCGGTGT
>DKJQ01000396.1:22645-34664 GCA_002454845.1 Ignavibacteria bacterium UBA6688 | reverse complement strand
TGTCCAAAAAAAAAGGCAGCCTCCCGGCTGCCTTTTTCCCAAGAAACATAGCATTTACTTGAAAACATCTACCTCTCTGTTTTCTCCCCTACTTTTGTTATATTTTTAACCCCATTCTCCCACCCCTTCCCGTCCCAATACAAAACCCTCTCCTCCAAGCCCCTCAGGAATGCCTCATCAAGCTTTGCCCGGAACTTACCCTCCTGACGAAGGCGTTCATACGTCCTCCGCGCCGCATCCGTCGGCGTGACCTCCCTTAGTCTCATGTCCTTGGTGAAAAGGTAATCCAGCGAGTAGGCGCTTCCATTTTCCGGCACGGGGTACGACGACCCAGCCGAGAATGAGATAGTATTCTCCCCGATGGACAAGACGCCAAAAACACGCGGCTTCCGAAACAGCCGCACATCGAACTCGTTCCTCGGCAATTTCACGTACTGTTGCTCAGCATCCGAGACCTTGAAACCGAACCCCCGGGTGACTTGCGACTCCAAAGCCCCAACGATCCTAGAGGGATCAAGAACCGCTATGGACGCGGCCGAGTCAACATCGTCTATACCGCTTGCGATGAGTTCCTGTTTTCCATCACCATCGAGATCGATCAATTCGAGATCAAAAAAGTGACCGAAGTGGGCATATCTGCCAATTTCCCTCCCGTCGTGGTCGAACCGAACGAGCAATTGAGGAGAATGCCGATGAGGGATATTAACGATAATCTCTTTCTTTCCATCCGCGTCGAAATCTCCCACAACTAAGCCTCTAACGAAGTACGAAGGGGGATAATTCTGTTCCCCGAATCGGATGCTTTCATTGAAAACTTTTTCCCACAGCAATCTACCATCCGCGGCAAACACCCTCACGTTCGCAGCATCCACATCGACCCCTCCAAGGTGCGAGATTGCGGCCACGACTTCGTTCGTTCCGTCCCCCTGAAGGTCTACGACGAAAGCCGGAGACATTTGGCTTCTGCGTCCAGGCGCGGTAAGGTTTATCGAATGCCCCCACGGAACGCTCCAGAGGAATTGATTATTGCCGGAGTACACTTCAAGAAACTGCTTTTCGTTATTGAGAACGTAGTAATCCGGATTTGACTGAGCAGTGCCCAACGTTCCTTGTACAAGCAGGAAAGCTGCGATCATCAGAATTCCCGAGCCAAGGCCCAGCTTGATGGGATTACTTCGAACGAATCCCATGATAGTCCGGGTTTCCGGTACGGCCAATTGCCGTGAGGGTGGACCGAAAAAGACATCCGGACGGCGATCGATGCGGACCATGGCCTTTGTCGGACGTTGCGTGACTGGCCTTTCCTCGGAGACTGCACCTTCAGCTCGCCTGTAAAACGTGGCGATGCGTTCGACCGTCTCACGGCAACCGGCACACTCTTGCAAGTGACGCTGAATGTCGGTTCTCAGGCTTTTTGCTTCATCAGCCCCGAGGACATAGAGCTCAAGCGTATGTTCATCATAATGTTGCATGCGTACTACGACTCGTTTCATATTTCGTGGCGTGCTGAATTACATCTTTTTCAATTGACCTAGCGCCCGTTCCTGAGCCTGGCGGGATAGGTATTCGAGAACATTTTTGTGCCTATTCCGGTACTCGTCCTTCGTCAACGACGGTCGCACCAACCTGAATTGTTCGAACAACGAAAATGCCTCACCGTTGTGCAGAACAAACATCTCACACAATCGCGCCTCGATGACGACGAAATAGGATTCGAAGACCGAAGCATCGACCTTCTTCCGCTGAATGTACTTTTTCTTGTAAATTCGCTTCAATTCCTCGCATGTCTGATGAATGATGTTCTTCACGTCGTCGACAAGAAGCTTCTGTTCAACGAGTGAATGGTCCATGGCGAGTTCCAGCTCCCCCGTCAGAACGTTCCGGACGGCCACTGCCAGTGTCACCAAATGAACGGCACGACTGTTTTCCGTTTGTTCGCGGAAAAATCTCGAGATCCTTGCCAGAATTTCAGGCGTCCGCTCATTGCCCGAGAGTAACTCCCGTAAGACACGTTCCAATCCTTCTCTCTCCATGTGAGGCAAATGCTCCAATGGATCACAATAACTTGGCGCCACGTACGTTTCTCCAAATCGTTCAATCTCCACAAAGTTCCCCAGTGCCTGAATGGCAAGTTTGATGTTGCGCAAGATCTTCCCCAGGCTTGGATCGCTTTCATTATAGAGCCGGAAAATACCCTGATTCACTTTGGAGAAAACGAGTCGCCGCAAATGAGCAAGAAGCGCCTGATCCGAAAGCTCCTCTAACAGAAGCCCACCGAAGTAAACCTTGATCTGGATGATGGACCCGGCATCGTCCCGCTGGAAGAGGTCGGCCACACAATCATATGCCACATCACTTGAGGAGAGTCCGAGCGTGCTGAGGTTCAATTTGCCGGCAGCACATTTTGACTGAACGAACGCGGATGCAAGGGCGTGGCAAATCGCAACGAGTTCGTTCAATTGTAGCTCGGTGTACCGATTGGCCAAAACGCCAAGGAGGTTGAAGCGCAGGTTATGTGAGAGCAGCTTTGGCAGGTGCATACGGTGCGCAGGGATCTCGTTAGACCGCTTTAAGAACCGCGTGATACTTACGAAGAAAACTATTAAGAAGGAAGGCCTTCTTCAAAAAAAGCGGACACCGGTAGCATCAGTGAAGCTCGCGTTTCAAGAATGCACCCGTATGGGAGCCCTTCGCCTCCGCCACCTCCTCCGGAGTCCCTTCAGCCACAATCTCTCCCCCCGCGTCTCCCCCTTCCGGACCCAGGTCGATCACCCAGTCGGCGGTCTTGATCACGTCCAGGTTGTGTTCGATCACAACCACGGTGTTGCCTTTATCGACGAGCTTGTCGAGGACGGAGAGGAGCATACGGATATCCTCGAAATGCAGTCCCGTCGTCGGCTCGTCCAAAATATAGAGTGTCTTACCCGTCCCGATCTTCGAGAGCTCGGTCGAAAGCTTCACCCGTTGCGCTTCTCCACCCGAGAGGGTCGTGGCCTGCTGTCCGAGTCGGATATATCCAAGTCCGACATCGTACAGCGTCTGAAGATGTCTTTGAAGCCGTGAGAGCTCGCTGAACAGCTCTATCGCATCTTCCACGGTCATCTCCAGCACGTCGGAAATCGACTTGCCTTTGTAGCGCACCTCCAGGGTCTCCCGGTTATAGCGCTTCCCGTTACAGACATCGCACAGGACATAGACATCCGGCAGGAAGTTCATCTCGATACGCTTGACGCCATCCCCTTCGCACCCTTCACACCGCCCCCCTTTCACATTGAAACTGAACCGCCCTGCCTTGTACCCCCGGATTTTGGATTCCGGCAACTGTGTGAACAGGTCACGGATGAGGGTAAAGAGTCCCGTGTAGGTGGCCGGATTCGAACGCGGTGTACGGCCGATCGGCGATTGATCGATGTCAATTACTTTGTCGATCTGGTCAAGTCCCTTGATCGACTTATGAGGATGCGGCACCGCGCGGGTTCTGTAGAACTTGTTCGAGAGGATTGGGTACAGCGTCTCGTTGATAAGCGTCGATTTTCCGGAGCCACTGACGCCCGTGACGCAGACGAACGTTCCCAAGGGAACCTTTAAGGTGACGTTTTTCAGGTTGTTGCCGGTTGCGCCTGAGAGGATCAAGGACTTTCCATTTCCTTTTCTTCTCTGCTTCGGTACTGCGATCGTTTTCTTCCCTTTTAAATACAAAGCGGTATGCGACACGCCCACTTCCCCGTTGCCATTTGGCTTTATCGTATCGTTCTTTACCTTGAGTTGGCCCGGCTTTCCGAACGTTACGACATACCCCCCATGCTCCCCCGCTCCCGGTCCAAGGTCAATCACAAAATCGGCGCTTTCGATCGTCTCCTTGTCGTGCTCGACAACGATGATGGTATTTCCCAGGTCCCTCAGGGACTTGAGCGAATTGATAAGCTTTACGTTGTCCCGCTGGTGAAGTCCAATGCTCGGTTCATCGAGGATGTACAGCACTCCAACCAACTGTGTTCCTATCTGCGTCGCCAGCCTGATCCGTTGTCCTTCTCCACCTGAAAGGGACCGCGCCGTGCGATCCAGGGTCAAATACTCCAACCCGACATTCAACAGAAATTCCAATCGCTGGGATATTTCCTTCAGGACCTGCCGACCGATCTCCGTTTGCCGGGGAGTCAGTGAAAGGTTGTCGAAAAACTCTTTGGCCGAGCGGATGGAACGGGAAACGACATCATGCACGTTGGCAAGGTTCCCTGTGGTAGCATCCTCGAGTTTGATCGCCAGGCTTTCTTTCCGCAGGCGACCGCCGTGGCACGATTCGCACCGGGAGGTTGCCATGAACGACTCAACCCAGTCGCGGATGTTATTCGAGGAAGACTCATCGTAGTACCGCTTCATCATCTCGATTAATCCGCCGAAACGGTGCTTGTATGTGACCGGCCTGCGACCGTCGTGAACGTATTCGACCTCGAATTTTTCGTCTCCCGCCCCATTCAGGAGAACGTCTCTTGCTCGGGCGGGAAGTTTCCTGATGGGTGTATCGAAATCGAATCCATACCGTTTCGCAACCGAGCGGAGCTGGCTGAACATCCACGTCTGCCGCGGCTTGCCCAGCGGCGCCAGCGCTTCCTCGTTGATCGTAAGGTCTTCATCCGGGATGATCAACCGCAAATCGAAGGCTTTCTTTTCTCCAAGCCCTTCGCATTCCGGACAGGAGCCGGAAGGCGTGTTGAAGGAAAATGAATTCGGCGCCGGCTCGTCGTAGCTGATACCACAATCATGGCAGGCGTAGTTCCTGCTGAACAGTTGATCCTTCTCTCCGTCGTTGACAATCAGAATGCCGTTGCCGTACCGCAATGCCACTTCCACCGACTCGGCAATGCGTGAGCGTAATTCCTTCTTCAGAGCGATCCTGTCAATCACGATCTCGATGTTGTGGACCTTGTATCGGTCGACCTTCATTCCCTCCTTGATCTCCTTCGTCTCCCCATCGGTACGGACGCGGACAAAACCGTCCTTGCGTATTTGTTCAAACAACTCGCGGTAATGCCCCTTGCGCCCCTTGACGACCGGGGCAAGAATCTGAAGCTTCGAGCCGGAGGGATACTTCAGGATGGCGTCGATGATCTGGTCGACGGTCTGACGCTGGACCTTGCGGCCGCAGGAATAGCAGAATTGGATCCCGACGCGGGCAAACAGGAGGCGAAGGTAGTCATAGATCTCCGTGACGGTCCCAACGGTCGAACGGGGGTTCGTGCTGACCGTTTTCTGCTCGATCGAGATGGAAGGGCTCAGCCCTTCGATGTAATCGACATCGGGGCGTTCCATGAGCCCGAGGAACTGGCGGGCATAGGCGGAGAGGCTTTCGACGTACCGCCGTTGCCCCTCGGCGTAGATCGTGTCGAAGGCGAGGCTCGACTTCCCCGACCCTGAAAGACCGGTAATGACGATGAGCTGATCCCGCGGAATCTCGACGTCGATGTTTTTCAGATTGTGGACGCGAGCGCCCTTTACAACGAGCTTGTCTTCAGGCATGGAACGAAGGGTTGAATTCGGGACTACGTCATTGCCACGAAGGCACGAAAACACCAAGGAAGCGTCAAAATGAACCTGACAAATCCAGTGATATTCCTGGTGCCTTTGTGTCCTGGTGGCAAATCTTTTTTCTGTTCGCCAACCGGCTAGTGGATTCGTTTACGCTTGTTCAGGTATTCGAAGAGAGCCTTGTCAAACGGCGTGGTGGTATCGAGCAGGACGTAATCGATCGCATTCTCGCGGCACTCCCGTTTGTACGCCTCGAGGAAACTACCGAGAGAATCCCGGTAAGCCTTCTGAATATGCCACGGCTGAGTCATGAGCTCTTCTTTGGTCTCCATATCACGGAAAACGGCGTCGGTGCCGAATGCGAACGATCGCTCCATCGGGTCGAGCACCTGCATCACGATCACCTCATTCCCCTTGTGACGGAAATGCTTCAGCGCAGTCATCACTTGTTTTGGGTCATCGAAGAGATCGCTCAGAACAATGACCAATCCCCGCCGTTTGATACGCTCCGCCACGGCATGCAACGATTGCGCCGTCCCCGTTCTGTTGCCGGGCTTGAGCGTTTCCAGCTCTTTCAGAATCAATTTCAAGTACGACTTCGTCGCGCGGGGCGGAAGCGACACCCGTACCTGTTCATCGTAGATAGTCAACCCGACCGCATCCCGTTGTTCGATCATCAGGTACGAGAGCGCTGCCGCGATGTAGGAGGCATACTCGATTTTCTTGACCTGACCCTCCGAGGCGTAGTCCATGGACTTACTGGCATCGAGGATCAGGTACGACTTGAGGTTCGTTTCTTCCTCGAACTGTTTGATATAGTACCGGTCGGTTTTTCCATACGCCTTCCAGTCGATATGCTTGATCTCATCGCCAGGCATGTACTGGCGATGTTCTATAAACTCCACACTGAAGCCATGATAGGGACTCTTATGCAGACCGGTAATGAAGCCTTCCACAACAAGCCGGGCGCGCAGCTCCATGTTGGAGAGCTGGGCAACCACGCCGGGCTGAAGATATTTAAAGGCTTCCTGCATAGAGGGTGATGAAGGTACCAAATAAATGGCCGAGATACAAAACCGAGTGTACACCTTTGGAGGAAACAGCAAACAGTGAACAGTGAACAGGGAAACGCGAAACCTGGAAGCACCAAATTCCAAATCCCAACTGTTCAACCTTCGACTTTAAGTCCTGAATCATCAACTGACGCGTTCAAGAACCGCGCAGAAAAACCCGTCGGTTCCGTTACGATGAGGAAGAAGCCGTACATACGGCCCGCTCGCAAGATGAGGAAGGTTGGATTTTATAAGATACGACTTCGCTTCGAGGATTGTGAACTCGGAATGACGGCCAAGAAATTCCTCCACCACCTCTTCGTTTTCTTTCCGTAACAAGGTGCAGGTGGCATACACGAGCCTCCCCCCTTTTTTCACCAGCGGGGCGGCCCCTTCCAGTATATGGCGCTGTTTTTCCGAGAGCTCCGTGACCGTCTCCTCGGTGACCATCCACTTCATGCCGGGATTGCGGCGAATCGTGCCAAGCCCGCTGCACGGGACATCAAGAAACACAACATCAAACGTTCCGCCATGATCCTGGACGAGGTCGGCGACATCTCCGATTTCCCGTGATCGCACATTGAAGACACCCGCCCTTCGGGCCCGTTTCCGGAGTTCCTCAAGACGGAAGTTATTCACATCGGTTGCCACGATCTCCCCCCGGTTCTTCATCAGCGCGGCAAAGGCAAGCGTCTTTCCTCCGGCTCCGGCGCAGGCATCAAGCAGCTTCGCCGTCGGTTTCGGGTCGACGATCTGTGGCAGGAGCTGGCTTCCTTCATCCTGTACTTCGAAAAAACCATCGCGAAAAGCCTGCATTTGAAAGATGTTTGCGCGTTTAGCCAGTTGCAATCCAAGGGGCGAAAGTTTTGTCACCTCTGTTTCAACCTCCTCCTGCAGGAGCGCTTTCCGGCACTCTTCAACCGACGATTTCAACGTGTTCACCCTCAGCGTAATCGGGGCCGGTTCGTTCAGGCTCGCGAGGATCCGTTCCGCCTCCTCTTCTCCATACTCCCTCATACACCGTTCGACTATCCAGTCGGGAAAGGAGTAATTCACCCCCATGCGTTCGACCGGATCCTGGAGGGGAACCATTTCCATTGACGAGAGACGTTGAAGAAGGTCGGGAGCCAGCTCTTTCAAGTGGGACGATTGTAGTTTGACGGTGACATCGGTGGAGAGGAGATCGGAGTGGCGGGCGATGGCAACAAGATACGTGACGGTGAGCAGAAGAAAACCGTCTTCACGACCGATCTCAGCCTTCGTCCCTTCCATACCCTTCCAGAGGAGTACTTCACATCGGCGGAGATGCCGCAGCGTCCCGTACGTTGTCTCGGCCAGGAAGCGGCGGTCCCGGGAGCCAAGATATTTTCGCGAGCGGAAGAACGTGTCGATAAGACTATCGGCAGGTTTCTCCGAATTGCGGATAGTCTGGAGCAGTTCCTGCGCGTGACCGAGAAGTGAGGGGAGTTGCATGGCGGGTTGAAGATACGGAGAATTTCAAAGGCGAACAAAGGGGCGGGGTAAGAAAAAGAGAGCGGCCTACCCGCCAGAGGAGAGCAAGAAGCGAGTGCCCGGATCATTGTCTCGTCGAGGCGAATCAGCGATTCGCCCTACATTCAAATCGAAGCTACGGCACTATGGGGGGACATCGACATTCCGTTTTACGCTCCAGGCAAGCGGGGGGTCAAACGACCGCCTCTGCATGAACTTTCGCCACAAACTCCACCATTCCACGACCATCCAGGCCAACCTGCACGCTGTCCCCATCGGCAATATGACCTGTAAGGATTTTTTCGGACAGTGTGTTCACCACGTATTTCTGGATCACGCGTTTCATCGGGCGGGCACCGAAGGCTGGATCATACCCGATTTTGGCAAGCCATTCCTTCATTTCCCGCGAGAATTCGAGGGTAATATTTTTGTTCGCAGCGAGCTTTTTGACGTGCCGGAGCTGGAGATCAGCGATCTCGGTTAGCTCTGCCATCGTCAGCGGCTTGAAGAGGATGATCTCGTCGATCCTGTTCAGAAACTCCGGTCGGATGGTCTGCCGCAGGAGGTCGAACAGGGTGACACGCAATTCGCTCATGAGGTCATCCCGATTCTCGTCGTTGATGAACTGGATCTTCTCCTGGATCAGGTGCGAGCCGAGGTTCGAGGTCATGATAACGATGGTATTCTTGAAATTGACCGTCCGCCCTTTGCCGTCGGTTAACCGGCCTTCGTCCAGAAGCTGCAGCAAGACATTGAACACTTCCGGATGCGCCTTCTCGATCTCGTCCAGCAGGACCACCGAATACGGTTTGCGTCGCACCGCTTCGGTCAACTGTCCCCCCTCCTCGTACCCGACGTACCCCGGGGGAGCGCCGATCAATCGCGAGACGGAAAACTTCTCCATATATTCGCTCATGTCGATGCGCACCATCGCGTTTTCGTCGTTGAAGAGGAATTCGGCCAGGGCATGCGCCAACTCCGTTTTACCGACACCCGTGCTGCCAAGAAAGATAAAAGAGCCGATGGGGCGCTTTTCATCCTGCATGCCGGCACGACTCCGCCGGATGGCGTTCGCCACGGCTTTCACTGCGTCGTGCTGATTCACAAGATGCTCGTGGATCCGGTCTTCGAGATTCAAGAGCCGGTTTCGCTCGCTTTCCAGCATTCTCATCACCGGTATACCGGTCCATTTCGCAATGATTTCAGCGATGTCCTCGGCATCGACCTCCTCTTTGAGCATTTTCTGACTTTTCTGCACTTCGGCAAGTTTCGCCGATGCGTCTTTCATGTGTTTTTCCAACCCACCGATGACGCCGTACCGCAGCTCGGCCACACGTCCGAGGTCTCCCTGCCGTTCCTTTTGTTCGGCTTCGAGTTTTGCCTGTTCGATCTCCCCTTTCATCTTTCGGATGGACTGGATCAGCTCTTTTTCCAGATGCCAATGTGCCCTTAATTCTGACCGGGTTTGGTTGAGTTCAGCAAGCTCGCGTTCGATATCCTGAAGTCGTGACTTCGAATCCTCATCCTTTTCCCGTTTCACCGCCTCGCGCTCGATCTCGAGCTGCTTGACCCGGCGATCCACGCCGTCCAGTTCCTCCGGCATGGAGTCGATCTCCATGCGGAGCTTCGATGCCGCCTCATCGATAAGGTCGATGGCTTTATCGGGAAGAAACCGGTCGGCGATATAACGGTGGCTCAACTGCGCTGCGGCGACGATGGCTCCATCCGTGATGCGCACGCCATGATGGACTTCATACCGTTCCTTCAGGCCCCGGAGAATGGAGATGGTGTCCTCGACGCCCGGCTCATCGACCAGCACAGGCTGGAAGCGGCGTTCGAGGGCTGGATCTTTCTCGATGTGCTTGCGATACTCATCGATGGTGGTCGCGCCGATGGCACGCAGGTCACCGCGGGCAAGGGCGGGCTTGAGCATGTTGGCGGCATCCACCGCTCCCTGGGCTGCGCCGGCTCCGACCAGCGTGTGCAACTCATCGATAAAGAGGATGATCTCACCGTTCGAGTCGGTTACTTCCTTCAAAACCGCTTTCAGACGCTCTTCGAACTGGCCGCGGAAACTTGTTCCCGCAACGAGAGCTCCCATATCGAGAGCCATAATTCTTTTGGACTTGATGTTCTCAGGCACGTCTCCCTGGACGATACGGGAGGCGATCCCTTCGGCAATGGCGGTTTTCCCCACGCCCGGGTCACCGATGAGCACGGGATTATTCTTGGTCCGGCGTGAAAGCACCTGGAGCACCCGCCGGATTTCATCCTCACGACCAATAACCGGGTCGAGTTTTCCCTTTCGCGCAAGCTCGTTCAGATCGCGGCCAAACTTTTGAAGCGCCTGATACTTTTCCTCCGGCGTCTGGTCGGTCACTCGTTGAGCTCCCCGGACATCCTTGAGCGCTTTATAGACTCCATCTTTGCTCATGCCCTGATCGCGAAGGAGTTCTCCTGCACCGGATAGTTTTTCGTCAATCAGCCCAAGCAGAAGATGCTCCGTGCTGATGTATTCGTCTTTGAGCTCCGTCGCCTCTTTTTGTGCCGTTTCAAAAACCGCGGCAAGGGTCGGCGATGCATACTGGCTCGCGGTAACCCCCTGCGTCTTTGGAAGTTTCTCCAGCGCCTCGTTGACCTTGATCTTCAGGTAATTGACATTCGCACCAAGTTTTTGAAGGATGGGAACGACTACTCCCTCGGCATCCTGCACCAGCGCGGCCAGCAGATGCTCGGGCTCAATTGCCTGGTTCTTATAGCTGGAAGCGATCTCCTGCGCGTTCTGGACCGCTTCCTGCGATTTGATGGTATATTTGTTGAAATTCATGGTTCGTTCTTCCGGGTAGGATTGAAGCGCCTGCTTGCCAGAATTCTGCACTTGTTCCAGGAAAGGCCTGGCTTCGTTTACTTTTTTTTCCCGCTTTCCTGCTCCTCCATCTTTTTCCCCGCTTTGAGTTCCATTACCATCTCCATCGCCTTTTGTTTATCCTGCGGCTGGAGGTCGTGAAACGCTGTAAGGGACGCGGCCCCCGCTCCCTTCTTCGGTTCGCGAATCATACTGACGATTCCCGCCAGAAGAAGAGCAATGACACCAAGTACAATTACAACGGCCCAGAAGTCATAGGACATCAGTTACCTCGCTCTGACGCAAAAGGCGAGGTTTAGCCTCGCCTTTTGTCGGTTACTCCCGCGGTTCAGTATGAGGATGGTGGTTACTTATCATCCACCACTTCATAGTCCGCATCCTCGACCTTCTTCCCTGAATCTCCGGCGGGAGGCGCTTGCTGCTGTTCGCCCGTCGGGCCGGCTTGGGCACCCGGTTCCTGCTGTGGACCGCCTGCTGCCCGGGCAGATTCGTACATCTTCGTCGAAGCTTCATTCCAGGCTGTATTGAGGGCTTCCATCTTCGCTTTGATGTCGTTGATGTTCCCCGCTTTGATCGCCTCATCCAGCGCATTGGCGGAGGTTTCGACACTCGCCTTGGTCTCGGGGGACATCTTCGCTTCGAGATCCTTCAACTGCTTGCGTGTCTGGAACACGAGGTTATCCGCCTGGTTCTTCGTCTCGATCTCATCTTTCCGCTTCTTGTCCTCGGTCGCATGCGACTGGGCATCGTTCTTCATCTTCTCCACCTCTTCCTTGCTCAGGCCGCTGGAGGATGTGATACGGATGCTCTGCTCCTTGGTCGTAGCCTTGTCCTTCGCAGAAACGTGCAGCATGCCGTTGGCATCGATATCGAATGTCACTTCAATCTGCGGCACGCCGCGTGGCGCAGGGGGGATGCCGTCCAGGTGGAACCGACCCAGCGTCCTGTTATCGGATGCCAGGGGGCGCTCACCCTGAAGAATATGAATTTCGACAGACGGCTGACTGTCCGACGCCGTTGAAAAGATTTCACTCTTCTTCGTTGGGATGGTCGTGTTGGCCTGGATCATCGGGGTCAACACCCC
>DKJQ01000396.1:0-22519 GCA_002454845.1 Ignavibacteria bacterium UBA6688 | reverse complement strand
CCCCCCTGGATCGCCGCGCCGATCGCCACCACTTCGTCGGGATTGACTCCTTTATGTCCTTCCTTGCCGAAGATATCCTTGACGAGTTTCTGGACCCGCGGAACGCGCGTCATGCCGCCGACGAGGATGACCTCATCGATCTGGTTCGGCAAAAGCCCGGAATCCTTCAGAGCATTCTCCACCGGACCCATGCAGCGTTGGATCAGATCCTCCACCAGCTGTTCAAACTTGGCGCGCGTCAGGTTCATGTTCAGATGTTTCGGACCGTCAGCCGTTGCCGTGATAAACGGCAGGTTGATCTCCGTCTGCATGAGCTGCGAAAGTTCCATCTTGGCCTTCTCAGCCGCCTCCCGGAGTCGCTGGAGGGACATTGGGTCTTTCCGAAGATCGATACCCTCCTGTTTCTTGAACTCATCGGCAATGTAGTCGAGAATGCGCATGTCGAAGTTGTCGCCGCCGAGATGTGTATCGCCGTTCGTCGACTTCACCTCGAAGACCCCTTCGCCGAGCTCGAGGACGGAAATATCGAAGGTTCCGCCACCGAGGTCAAACACGGCGACTTTGGAGTCCTTCCCTTTCTTATCGAGCCCGTAGGCAAGCGCTGCCGCTGTCGGTTCATTGATAATACGACGAACATTCAGTCCCGCAATCTCGCCCGCTTCCTTCGTAGCCTGCCGCTGTGCGTCATTGAAGTATGCAGGGACCGTGATGACGGCATCCGTGATCTTCGTTCCAAGATAATCCTCCGCGGTTTGCTTCATTTTTTGAAGGATCATGGCGGAGATCTCCGGCGGGGAATACATCCGGTCGCCAATCTGGACCCTTGCCGTATTGTTTTCGCCATGAGCCACTTTGTAGGGGACGAGTTTCATTTCCTCGTTGACCTCGTTGAAGAAACGGCCCATAAATCGCTTGATAGAATAGACGGTATTCTCCGAATTGGTCACTCCCTGCCGTTTTGCCGCCGCGCCGACGAGCCTCTCTCCTGATTTGGCGAATCCGACTACGGAAGGGGTCGTCCGGGCTCCTTCAGCGTTGGCAATAACGACCGGGTCATTCCCCTCCATCACTGCCACGACGGAGTTCGTCGTTCCGAGGTCGATTCCGATGATCTTTCCTGGTTTTCCTGACATTGCTTGGCACTCCTTTTGGTGAAATTTCGTCGGCTCAAAGCCGGACTTATGGATTGCGGAATCCTGGGCGGGCTATCGAGCCCGCCGGATCCTACTGTACAGGACAAAAGGCCGGGTCCGCCCACCGCGGACCCGACCGCAAAGGTTCGGCTTCATTCCTGTGTGAACGCACCGAAGCCGCCAACAGTTACTTCACTTTTACATCAATTTGCCTGGGTTTTGCTTCCTCGTCCTTCGGCAGAGTGACCGTCAGGATGCCGTCCTTGTAGAGGGCATCGATCCTGTCGCTCTTGACAGTCGTTGGAAGAGTAAAGGAGCGCTGGAAGCAACCGTAGGAACGTTCCGCACGGTGGTAATTTCCTTCCCTGGATTCCTTCTCCTGCTTCTTCTCACCGCGGATGGTCAGGATGTTTGATTCCAGTGTAATCTTCACGTCCTCCTTCTTGACACCGGGGAGATCCATTTTCACCGTATATTCGTTCTCCTGTTCAGCAATGTCGACCGCCGGGGTCCAGAAGTTCACACCGGCATTCTCCTCCGCCTGCATCCCACCCTGGAAAACATCCTCAAACAACCGGTTGATCTCCCGTTGCATCCCAAAAAGCCCCTGGGGCCAGTTCATCAGTTCACGTGTCGGGGTCCATCGAATAATTGACATGGTCGTATTCTCCTTTCCTTCTCTACGATGGCCGGATGGCCGTCGGTCTTTTGACGGATATCAGGCTTAGTGGATTATAATTGTCCTTGATTTTACCTCGTCGGTTTTCGGCAAAAGAATCGTCAGGACTCCTTCTTCAAGTTCAGCCTGGGCAGTCTGATGGTCGATGCCGTCACCGAGATTAAATTCCCGATAGTACATTTTCAAACCAATCTCTTCGAGCAGCATGCTCGATTCGTTCCTGTGGATGACGCCAACCTCCCCCTTCACCGAAAGGCGTCCCGGCTGGATGGTGACATGGACCTTTTCCTTCTCCACACCGGGGAGATCCAGTTTCACCACGAAGGCCTCCGCGGTCTCAAACACATCCGCGACCGGGGCGACAATCTGTTTCGGGCCTTCCGGACGCTTCATCAGGAATTTCGGACCAACCCGTACCAGCGCAGCATGATTCTTGTTTCCCATGACGGCCTCCCTGTTACTTCACCTCAATGGTGCGGGGTTTTGCGGATTCCGCTTTCGGAACAACGATCTTCAGCATGCCATTCTGCAGATCCGCCGAAATCCTGTTGGCGTCGACGTCATGACTGAACCGGACCGACCGGTTGAATGAGCTGACACGGTTCTCGTTGATCAACACCCGGGCATCCTGGGGGATCTCGTACGCCTTGCGCTCACCGCTCAGGGTCAGCACGTTCTTCTCGAACGTAATTTTCACATCCTCTTTCTTCACGCCGGGGAGCTCCGCGATGAGGACCGTTTCGTTCTCGTACTCCGCTATGTCAATCGCCGGAAACAATCTGGCCGAAGGAGCGAAATCATTGACAACGAGATCCTTGAGAAGAGTATCGAGCGGACGGGAAACATCAAATCGAACCACCATGGTGTATCTCCTTAGTTTATTTTGCTTGTTCAGTTGAAAACTTTCCTCCTATCCTGCAACCGGTATGCCACAATCAATTCTTTGATATTCATTGGGTTTTGGGGAGGAGGAACCAGAGAACGCTGACCTATACGACATCTTGTCATAATTGAAAAACTAGTTTTGTCATTGATTTGTTGCTAATCTGTCACAACGTCTGCATTTTTTTCAGGAAGGGTCATCTTGACTTTCCAGCCCATTTTCTGTATTCTTGGGTGCATTTTTTTGTATCTCCATGCTACAATTTTTCCAAAGACAAGGAGTTGCATGCGACGAATTTCGTTTGTCTTTTTGCCGCTAACCCTCTTACTTGCCCAACCGAAAATTGACAAGAACGCGCTCCCCGGTTATGAATCGATCACTGCAGACGATCTGAGTGCCCATCTCCATTTCCTGGCATCTCCCGAACTGGAAGGAAGGGAGACGAGCTTTCGGGGGCAGAAGGTTGCAGCCCGTTATATCGCCGCTGCATTTCAAAAACTGGGCCTCAAACCCATTGGGGACAAGGGAACATATTTTCAGCATCTCGATCTTGAGGTGACCCGGATCAGCGAACGGACAACCATCACCCTCTCGGTACCAAGCGGGAAGAAGGAATTTTGGATCAGGAAGGACTTCCTGACCAACAGCACCCGCGATACGGTTCTGGAGGCACCTGTGGTCTTCGTCGGCTATGCCGATCAGGCGTTCAGCAACGAAAGCGAAGAGTTGATCAAGGGAAAAATCGTGCTCACGCTCGCCGGCACGAAATCACCAGCGGAGGAGGCAGGCACGCGCTCCTCGAGACGATTATTCGCCACACGCCCCTATCCCGGAGCTGTTGCAACCCTCGTCATCCTCAATGAGACGGGTCCGACCTCCCTTCCCAGCCTCGTGAACCGCTTCAGTAACGCTATCGACAAAGGCTCCATGCGGTTGGTCGGAGGTGAATCGCGACGCCGCGCCCCCTCTTCATCGACCTATTATGTATCGTCCGAACTCGCCCGGGAGATCCTGGCGGGGGCGGGAACGACCATTGAGACGGTCCGATCATCCGCCACGGGAGAATCCTTCCAACCTCTCGCGCTCGGAAACGTTGCGGCCCGGATCGATTCCAAGATAGCCCGCGATATCAAACAATCGGAAAACGTCATTGGGATGCTGGAAGGGAGTGATCCGAAACTGAAGAACGAGATCGTGATTTTCACCGCTCACTATGACCATCTCGGTGTCAACGCGGACGGCCAGATCAACCCCGGGGCGGATGATGACGGGTCAGGGACCGCCGCCGTTCTGGAGCTGGCGGAAGCGTTTGCCGTCAATCCGGTCAAGCCAAAACGAAGCCTTGTTTTCATGACGGTGACGGGCGAGGAAAAAGGTTTGCTGGGGTCGTACTACTATTCCCAGAATCCCATCATTCCCATGGAAAAAACCATCGCGAACCTCAATACCGACATGATCGGAAGGGTCGACAAGAAGTACGAGGCCATGAACAACCCGAACTACGTCTACGTGATCGGCTCGGATAAGATCAGCACGGAGCTCGACAGTGTTCTCAGGGTGTCCAACGCCTCGTCCGAGAATCTCCTGCTGGATTATACCTTCAACGACGACAAGGATCCAAACCAGTTTTATCGCCGGAGCGATCATTTCAACTTTGCCCGGAATGGCGTCCCGGTGGTGTTCTATTTCACCGGCGTTCATGATGATTATCACCGCCCGACCGATACGGTCGACAAGATCCTGTTTGGGCGCGCTGCGCGCATTACCCGGCTGATATTCGTAACGGGTTGGAATACCGCCAATTTTCCCCGGATGTTTGTGAAGAACGCAAGCTCCGCGGTCTACCAATAACTATGCTCTCCAAGGAAGAGGTACAGCGTGGTTTGAACACGCGCATCGTCGGCAAGAAGATGTTCGTGTTCGAGTCCATTGATTCCACCAGCACCTGCGCCAAAGCTCTCGGCGATGCGGGGACGGAAGAGGGGGCGGTTGTCGTCGCCGAACATCAATCGCAGGGCCGGGCCCGTCATGGAAGGTCTTGGGAGGCCGAACCGGAGAAAAACCTCCTGTTCTCCATCCTGCTGCGCCCCTCCCTCGAAAAAGACAACGCCGGCCTCTTGAGCTTTTACGCGTCCGTTGCCATCGCACGCGCCATAGAGTCCACAACGGGACTTCCGGTGGAGTGCAAATGGCCCAACGACCTGCTGATGAACGGGAAAAAATGTTGCGGCATCCTCCTTGAGAACTCCTACCAGCAGAACGTCCTTTCGTATTCCGTTCTGGGGGCGGGCGTGAATGTGAACCAGCTCGATTTCCCCTCCGCCTACGGCAGCCGTGTCACGTCACTTGCCCTTGAATGCGGAAACGAGTACGACCGGAAACAGATCCTTCAGAAAATTCTGGGCGAATTGGATCTTCTGTACCTGAGCGTTTTGCGCCAGGATTTCACCCGTATCCTGGATGAATGGTTGCGACGATGCCGGATGTTCGGCCACGATGTGACCGTGCGCCACCACAACCAGGAGGTGCACGGAACGGCCGTCCGGTTGAACGAGGATGGCGGACTGGTCATCCAGACGACCGGGGGCATCACGACGGTGTATGCCGGCGACGTCTCTGTTGTTCCATAATGCCTGGAATGGGAATACGAGCCCGTATGCTTCTTGCAATCGATATTGGCAATACGCACACCGTCTTCGGCGTCTACAAGGGTCCAACCCTTGTCGCCGATTGGCGCGTAACGAGCATGCTGCAACGCACCGAGGACGAAGTCGGAGCCCAGGTTCGTCTCTTCCTGACGGAGGCCGGCATCCCCCTCAAGCGACTCCATGGAGTCGGCATCGCCTCTGTGGTCCCCAACATGACGGATATTTTTGCCATGATGGCCCGTAAGTACTTCGGGGTCGAACCGTTGCTCATCTCCTCCGCGCTGAACCTCGGCAGAGCCATTCGCTATGACGATCCGAATTCCGTCGGAGCAGATCGCCTCTGCAATGCGGTCGCCGGTTACACCATGGTTGGCGGACCATTGATCATCATCGACTTCGGCACGGCCACCACGTACGATGTCGTGGCGGGGAACGGTGATTACCTCGGCGGCGTGATCGCTCCGGGCATCGAGACCTCAGCGGTGGATCTGCACCGGCGCGCGGCAAAGCTGCCCAAAGTGGAGTTGCACTTCCCCATGACAACCATCGGGAAGAATACCGTTTCCAGTATGCAGGCGGGTATTTTGTACGGGGCAGTCGATGCGATGGAAGGGATGGTGCAGCGTATCCAGAACGAGCTTCAAGGACAGCGGGAAAATAAAGCCAAAGTCATCGCGACAGGGGGCTTTTCACGATTCATGGCGGAACATTCCTCCGTGATCGAGCAATGTCATCCTTCTCTTGTGCTCGACGGTGTCCGGCTCATCTATGAACGGGTGAACGGGAAACCGCGCAAACGAGCGTAGCGCTTTGCTCCCCACCAACAGAAAAGCCGGCACGAACCATCGTGCCGGCTTTTCTCGTTTCAACCAACTCCCCGTTACGATTTGGGGATCCTGATCTGCTCCTCAAATACCTGCTTGATGCGGTCGATTTCGCCGACTTGCGGATGTCGGGCATAGACAAGCTGGTACAACGACAAGAGCCCTCTGAGACCCGTCTCCAGAACACCGACCTGCCGTTGAAGTTCGTTCATGAGGGTCCGGACCTCTTTTCTCTTCTCAGGAGGGAGTCCGGCCATCAACGTCTCCACTCTCATTTCCATCTCCGCCGCAATGGCACCCAATGCGCCATTGAGGGTGGGGGTGATGGCGTTAATCACATCCCGCACCTTGTCGGTGGCCTCCCGATTGAGGGCGGTTTCCCGTACCGCCTCCTCTTCAAATCCCCTGGCAACGCGGAACATGTGTCGTTCATGCGTGGCTTTGATCAGGTGGGCGAGATGGGGAAGGTCGGTCAGCTCCTTCCGGACATAGTCATAGGCACCAAGCTTCATGGCGTCCACGGCGACCGTTTCCGATCCGGCACCTGTGAGCATGATGGTTGGAGTCTCATTCTTGTCTTCGTGCATCCATTGCAGGACCTCAAGCCCCGACATCTCCGGCATCATGAAATCGAGGATCATGACATCGAAACCCTGCTTGGATTGCTGAAGGTGGTTTATCGCCTCACGGCCTGAAAAACAGACCGTGAATTCAAGAGCAGAATCGTCTCGCAGACCGTCGGCAACGACGTTCGCGAACGCCTCTTCGTCATCGACGAGCAGGACCCGGATGGGGGGATCTAAGTTCATGGATTTCAAGATCGGCACCGTGAAGTGATGCGGAATCGTACACCAAGTATAATCAGCGCGGCGTTCAAACGCAACAGCCCTCCCCGTTTTTCCAGGGAGGGCTGTCATCCAGGTCCTACAATGAAACGTCAGCGAACGCCAAACATTACGACTGAAGCATTCGCCAGTTCCACAATGGGTGCATAAAAAAGGCCAAAGACCAGCGTCGGGAGCAGGAGCAACATCACAATCGCAAGTTGTGGGGTCGAAAACAGGATCGGCTCCGCGTTCCCCTCGGGATCACGGAGAAACATGTTTCGGACCACCCGGACGTAGTAATACAGGGACACGACGCTGTTCAGGGCTCCCACCACGGCCAGCCACACCCACTTGGCATCGAGCAACGCGGCAAAGAGGAACAACTTCCCAATAAATCCCGCGGTGGGGGGCAGACCGGCAAGCGAGATGAAGAAGATCACCATGGCGACACTGACGAGCGGGGACCGGTGTCCGAGTCCTTTGTACGAGTCGATGTCCTCGCTCCCCGTCTTGTTGGCAACCAGCATCACGACATAAAATGCCCCGAGGTTCATGAACAGGTAGACGACAAAATAGATCAAGATGGCCGCAAGCCCCTTATCGCTCAGGACGACAACGCCCATCAACATATACCCCGCGTGGGCGATGCTCGAATAGGCAAGAAGGCGCTTCAGGTTGTTCTGCCAGACAGCGACAAGGTTCCCGAGCGTCATGGTCAGGACGGAAAGGATCGCGACGATCTTGTGCCATTCGAAACCCTGGAGAGATGTCCACACCCCTGCGGGCAGTCCGATCGCGTTGACGTCGATGAAGGACACCTTGAAGAACCGCATCATCAGCGCAAACCCTGCCGCCTTCGAAGCAACCGAGAGGAACGCGGTAATCGTAATCGGAGCTCCTTCGTACACATCCGGTGTCCAGAAATGAAACGGCACAGCGGAAATCTTGTACCCGAACCCGACGAGAATCATGATGATGGAAACCAGGAGCGCCACGCTATTGACGCTCTCGTCGGTGAGGGCCCGATTGATCCCGCTGAAATCGGTAGCTCCGGTCAGGCCATAGAGGATGGAGATTCCATACAACATCACACCGGTGGAGACCGCCCCGTAGATGATGTATTTCAATGATGCCTCGCTGGAATCCGATGCCTCACGCGTATATCCGGCCAGGATGTAGGAGCTGAGGCTCGTCAACTCAATCGCCAGGACCATCATCAGCAAACTCGACGCGCCCGCCATCAGGAACATCCCCAGCGTCATCATCAGAAGCAGGGCGCTGTACTCGCCTGCCCTGTGCAACGTCGATTGGACCTCTGACGAATAGAGCGAAAAGAGCACGATCAGGATCGCTGAAAGACCCACGAGGAGTTTGAAAAAGACGGAAAAGGGATCGACGGACACCATACCGCTGAAGATCGATTCGGAAGTCCCTATCTGCTCGAAGGAGAACCACGTCGCAAGCGCCAAGCCGGCCAATGCGACAAAAAGAGTTGCCTGGGATTTGCGCCCCCCGAAGAGGGAGACAAGGACGGTAAGGCAGACTGCGACCGTCAGGGTCGTTTCCGGCAGGAACCGGGAAAGGCTATGAAGAAGTTGTTCAACCATAAAGTAGTATCGGGAAAACCATGTTATGCAAGTGAACGATCAGGGGACAAGCGCCATCGGAGCGCCGGTCTTCACAACCTCCACCAGGTGATTCAGGGATGACGTCAGCACATCGATCATCAGGCCCGGATACACACCGAGGACGATCACAATGACCGCCAGGGGGACAAGAGCCGAGAGTTCGCGTCCATTGATATCCGGCAGGCCGGCCCATTTCTCGTTGGGCTGACCGAGGAATATCCGCTGCAATGCCCAGAGCATATAGGCAGCCGTCAGCACAATTCCTGACGTGGAGAGAATGGTGATGACCCGGTGCGTCTGGAACGCCCCGAGGAATGAAAACGCCTCCGAGATGAAGCCGCTCAGTCCGGGCAGTCCGAGGGCCGCGAAGAAGGCGACCGTCATGATCCCGGTGTACTTCGGCATGGTGATCGCAAGACCGCCGAATGCGTCGATCTCACGCGTGTGTGCGCGATCATAAAGCACGCCGACAATAAGAAAGAGCATCGCGGTGATGGTGCCGTGATTGAACATCTGAAAGACGGCCCCCACCATTCCCTGCGTGTTCATCGCCGCCATGCCGAGAAGCACCACGCCCATGTGACTTACGGAGGAATATGCGATGAGTTTCTTCAAATCCTTCTGCGCCATCGCACAGAGCGCGCCGTACACGATATTGATGAGCGCGAGAATCGCAAGGGGTACAACAAAGTAATTTGCCGCATCGGGAAAGATCGGGAAACTGATCCGGAGGATTCCATAGGTACCCATCTTCAGGAGGACTCCGGCCAGGATGACGCTGATCGCGGTCGGAGCTTCGACGTGCGCATCGGGAAGCCACGTGTGGAACGGAAAGATCGGAACTTTGATCGCGAAACCGATAAACAACGCGATGTAGGCAATGTATCGCCACTGCGTCCCCACCCCGGCGAGCAGTGACCCCGGTTCAAAGTTCGCCGGATCCATCATTGCCAGCATATTAAAGGTGTACATCTTCTCTCCGGTCGACGGATCCAGAACGGTAACGCTGAAGTAAAGGGCGATGATCGCCAGGAGGATCAGGACGCTCCCGAGCAATGTATAGAGAAAGAACTTGATGGCGGCATATTCGCGACGCGGACCTCCCCAAACCCCTATCAGGAAGTACATCGGCAGGAGCATCACCTCCCAGAACACGTAGAAGAGGAAGAAATCCAGTGCAACAAACACGCCCATCATCCCGGTATCGAGCAGCAACAACATCGCCATATATCCTTTGAGCGATTTATCGATATTCCAGGAGGCGATCACGGCGATGAAGCAGATCAGGGCCGTCAGGAGCACCATCGAAACGCTGAGGCCGTCGATGCCCATAAAGTATTCCACGACGATCCTCCCGAACCAGGGGACCCCCTTGATATCGATCCACGTCGCCTTTTCAACGAACTGCATGCCTTCCAGGGTATTGATACCCGTCATGCCTTTGTCGAAATTGAAGAAAATCATCGCGGCAAGAACCACTTGGACTCCCGTAATTGCCAGCGGGAGCCATTTCACAGCGCTTTGATTCTCTTTCGGCACAATGAGGACGGCGACCATGCCGATGATCGGCAGGAAGGTTATCCAGGTCAGAATTCCGATCCCTAACAATTCCATTCTGTTGCTCCTTTAGTATTCAACGCAAGCTTCAAGAACACTGTATCATACTCCGGGCACCGGATTGATGCTGCCCTCAACGGAACCAGAGGAAAAATACCATCACACCAAAAATGACAAACACCAGGTAGGTTTGAACCTTGCCGGTCTGCAGCCTCCTCGAGATGAGGCCGAAAAATCCCGCGAGGTAGGCCACCGCATTCACCAGGCCATCCACGATCTTGTTGTCGAACCCACCGACACCGACAAAGAACAGGAAGAATGTCAGTCCGGCTGTGGCCAGCCCGAGAATACCATTCCATAGCATCTCACCAAAGGCAGGCTCCGGGGACATCAAAGCCGATGTCACCAGCCAGCCTATATAAATTGAAAGCCCGGCGCTGATTGCTTTATAGAAGACCGCACCGAGACTCCCCTCCTCCCAATTCCGGCTGGTGCCCAGCGTCAACGCACGCGTCCAGCTCCCAACCCCATTCACGATGCCGTCGATCACACGGTCGTCAAACCACGCGTAGGCCCTCGCAAGGCCCTTCGTCCCGTTGACAGCCGTTGCCTCATACAACTCATCGAAATACCATTTGTTCATCAGGAAGGTATGGAGAGGTTTCAGGCGGTCCGCGACCGCATCGGCGCTTATTTTCTTCCAGTAGTACGTTCCGAACGCAGCGAGGATGCCGATCCCGGCGACCGTTAACGACAGAATCATCGCCAGCGAATGGGAATGATGCAGGGCCTCCTCGAACGCCGCGACCCCCGGGGCCGCGACCGTTCCGGGAACGACGGATTCGGGGCGCGGGACCGCCGCGTAGAACCATCCGCTTGAGGCGCCGAACGGATCAAAACTGTAAAATGCGAAGAACGAGAGGGCCGCGAACACCATGAGCGGCACCGTCATCGTGAAGGGCGATTCGTGGATCTCCTGGATGCGGTGCGCATCCTTATGTTCTCCCAGGAAGGTGAGAATGACGATCCGGAACATGTAGAATGCCGTGAGCCCTGCAACAAAAAATCCGATGATCGGGATAATCGCGTGACCGTTGAGACTGCTGAAGGCCAGCGTCCCGGCAAGGATTTCGTCCTTACTCAGGAACCCGGAGGTGAACGGCACGCCGGAGATCGCCAGGGTGAAGATCAGGAAGGTCCAGAAGGTGATGGGCATCTTCGAGCGCAACCCGCCCATAAAACGAATGTCCTGCGGATCGGTGTGATGATCGCCCGCATGGTGCAGCGCGTGATGCATGGCGTGAATGACCGAACCCGAAGCGAGGAACAATCCCGCTTTGAACATCGCGTGGGTCGTGAGATGGAAGAACCCGGCGGTGAACGCCCCGACGCCGAGCCCCATGACCATGTACCCCAGCTGGCTTACCGTGGAGTAGGCCAGCACTTTTTTGATATCGTTTTGTGCGATCGCGATGGTTGCCGCGATAAAAGCCGTGATAGCTCCGATATAGGTGATCACGATCAACGCGTCGGCTGTCATCATCGTGAAGGTGCGTGCGATGAGATAGACGCCCGCCGCGACCATCGTCGCCGCATGGATCAAGGCGCTGACCGGCGTCGGACCTTCCATGGCATCCGGGAGCCAGACATGCAGGGGAAATTGAGCGGACTTGCCGACGGCGCCGGCGAAGATCAAAATTCCGGCAGCGGTCAACCACGGCTCGCTTCCGAACGGGATCGTCCCTGATTGTATGGCGGCGAAAATATCATCGAAGGTAAACGTCTGAAAATTGGCAAAGAGGATCATGATGCCGGTAAACATGCCGATATCGCCGATACGGTTGACGATAAAGGCCTTATTCGCCGCATCGCTTGCCGATTTCTTTTCGAACCAGTGCCCGATCAGGAGGTACGAGCTCAATCCGACCAGTTCCCAGGAGACGTACATCATGAAGAAGTTATTCGTAACCACGATACCGAGCATCGAAAACGTGAACACACCGAGGTACGCAAAATACCGCCCGTACCGGACATCGCCATGCATATAGCCGATGGAAAAGAGATGCACGAGGGAGCTCACAATGGTGACGACCACCAGCATGATGGCAACCAGGTTGTCCACCATGATTCCGAGTTCGAGTTTCAGGGGACCGATACCGGGGACGTTGCCCCAATCGACCCAGGTAAACTTGAACTGGAGAACCTCGTCATGATGACTTCCCAGTTTCCCTGCAAGAACAATCACCGAAAGGAGGAGGCAGAGGAACAGGATGCCCGTCCCCAGCCAATCACCCTGACGCGGGAGCCTCTTGTTGAAAAAGATCAACAGGATGAACCCGAGCAGCGGGAGCAGCAGGATGACGGTGCTAAGCTGAAGAATCGTTTCTTGAGACATGGTCTGAGTTCGGAGTGGCGGTACTCCCCGCCGTTAATCCCTCAATTGATTGATCTCGTCGACATTGATGGTGTTGAAGTTCTGATAGATATTCAATACGATAGCCAGCGCGATCGCTGCCTCCGCGGCGGCGAGGATGATGACGAAGATCGCGATCACCTGACCGTCGAGCGTCCCTGTCCCATATCGGGAAAAGGCAATAAAATTAATGTTGGCGGCATTCAGGATCAACTCGATCCCCATCAGCACCAGGATGGCATTCCGGCGCGTCAGGACGGCAAAGATCCCAAACGAAAAGAGGATTCCGCTGACAATCAAAAAATGGTTCAGCCCCGGATGGGAGAGCCATTGCATGAATTCTTGAGCCATAGAGACCTTACGCGTTCTTTTCTCTTCGTGCGATCATGGCGGCGCCGATCAGCGCGGCGAGCAACACGACCGATGCGATTTCAAATGGGAGCAGATAACTTGTCAACAGCATCTCGCCGATCTTCGCAGCCGTCACCTCCATCGGGGGGGCAGCGGTCGTTTTCCAGTCGGTTGACCAGAAGATCCCGACGAGTGTGCCGGCCAGAGCGGAGACCGCGAGCACGGCGGGAAATGTCTGGATCGTTCCGGTCTTGATTTGCACATCTAGCACCTGGCTCGTCAGCATTACTCCAAAGAGAATGAGGACCAGGATCCCCCCGACGTAGATCATGAGTTGTGTAATGGCAAGGAAGTCCGCCATCAGGAGGACGTACAACCCGGCCACGCCGAAAAACGCAAAGAGCAGGGCAAACGCGGAATGGACGATGTTCCGCGAGAACACCACGACGGCGCCGCCGCCGAGAGTGATGACAGCGAAAGAGTAGAATATGATGGTAAAGAGATCCATAGATCGTATTCGGGTCAGGAAGGGTTGTTGGGTTTCGCCTGCTCCTGCGCCCCGCCTTCTTGCTTGGGAGGGGCTCCTGCCGCCGGAGGAGGAGTCGCCGGTTTGGGAGCGGCTGCCGCAGCGGCCTTCTTCGCCGCCGCTTCTTCATCCGCTTTCCGCAGCTTTTCTCTTGCGACCGTGATCTCTTCGGTACTCATCCGGCTGTAATGGTAGTTCAGGTTCTGCCGGTCAAATTCCGAGAACTCGTACACATCCGTCATCATGATGCACTCGGTCGGACACGGGTAGACGCACAGGCCGCAATAGCAGCACTTTGCAATGTCGATATCGAAGACCGGAACGTGGAGCCGTTTCTTTTGTCCGGTGGAAGTAACTCCAAGGTCCTGGTCCGGCGTTCCCTTGATGGTCTCGATATCAATGCAATCCACCGGGCACGCCATGGCGCACTGGTCGCATCCGATGCAGTCGTCGATATTGACATAGAGGCGGTTC
Source organism: Ignavibacteria bacterium UBA6688 (assembly GCA_002454845.1). Lineage (GTDB taxonomy): Bacteria > Bacteroidota > Ignavibacteria > UBA10030 > UBA10030 > UBA6688. The sequence goes on along the minus strand of DKJQ01000396.1, from coordinate 8,576 downwards.
CGCGCGCGTTCCGGAAGCTTCAGCTTCACATCGGGATACTGGATGGTGACGGCCGACGTGAAAAGGTGCCGGATCGTGGTCTTCATCCCGATGGCCGCGGTGAAGAGTGCCAGCCAGATATTGTTGAAATATTGCCTTACTTCACTCATAATCTATTCGCGATTCTTGAACTCGATTACAGGACCAGAATTAACCCTACTGCGAAAATGCAGAGAAACAGGAACGGGGTCAGAACTTTCCACGACGTGTACATCAGTTGGTCGACCCGCAGACGTGGGAGTGTCCACCGGATCCATACCTGCAGAAAGACGAAGAACATCCCCTTTGCGACAAACCAGAAGAAGCCCCAGATCGGGCCCGACATCACATCGCCGAGCGGGCTCGTCCACCCTCCGAGGTAGAGCGACACGACTATTCCGGAGACGAGAAACATGTTGGCAAATTCGGCCAGATAGAAGATGGCAAACTTCATCCCGCTGTACTCGGTATTGTAACCCTGCACCAGTTCCGATTCCGCCTCCGGAAGGTCGAACGGCGTGCGGTTCACTTCCGCGATCCCGGCGATGAATAGGATAAAAAATGCCGTGAGGGTGAACGGAAACAGGAGAATTTTTTGCAGGAGCGGCAGGGGCCCGCCGAACACGATCCAGTTCTGCAATCCACCGTCCTGGAACTTCGACACCTCTTGAAGGTTCAGGGACCCGGCAATCATCACCGCCACGAGAATAGAGAGGGCAGCCGGGATTTCATAGCTGATAATCTGACCGACGGAGCGCATCGAGCCAAAGAGGGACCATTTATTGTTTGATGCCCAGCCGGCCATCATGAGCCCGATCACCGAGAGGGAACTGATGGCGAGGAGGTAAAACACTCCGAGGTCAATATTCGTGCCGATGTACGCGCTGCTGAACGGCAACGCGGCAAACCCGGCATAGCCCCCCATGAAGACGAGGAAGGGTGCAACGCGGAAGAGAAACTTATCCGCAGCCGCCGGGATCGTGTCTTCCTTCTGCAGGAGTTTGAGGATATCCGCCACCGGCTGAAGAACGCCATGCCAGCCCGTGTACATATAGGCGACCCGATCCTGCATATGGGCGGAAACTTTCATTTCCAGCAGGACGGCAACCACCGCGAAGGGGAGGACGAACAGGAGAGGGAGCGCGGCGCCGATCACATAGACCAGCAGCGAGTCGCCAAGAAGATTCTGTAAGAGTTCGTACATAGGGTTAAGGTCGTTTGAAGAATCCGGGACACATCAACGGTCGACTTCTCCCAACACGATATCAATACTGCCGACAATCGCCACCAGGTCGCCCAGCAAGCAACCGCGCGAAATTTTCGGCAGGACACTCAGGTTGACGAAGGCCGGAGCCCGGGCCTTGAGGCGGTATGGGCTCGCCGTCCCGTCGCTCACAACATAGAACCCCAGCTCACCCCGGGCCGTTTCGGTGCGCACATAGATTTCCGCGCTGTCCGGACGAATGCGTTTCGGGATGGCGGCCTGGACATTTCCCTCCGGCAGGGCCGCAAGGGCTTGCTCAATAATTCTGACGCTCTGCTCCATTTCCCGTATTTTGACGATGTAACGGTCCCAACAATCACCTGTCGTCCCTCTCTCCCCTTTTCCAACCTGGACTTCCCATTCAAATTTGTCGTAGATCCCGTATGGATCATCTCGGCGCAGATCCCAGTTGACGCCCGAAGCGCGCAGGGTCGGGCCGCTCACGCCATAATTGATGGCGACATCAGCAGGAAGGACACCGACATGCGCCGTGCGCTTCACAAAAATTTCATTGTAGGAAAGGAGATCGTTTAACTCTTTCATGTTTGGCTTGAAATACGTGCAGAACGCCTTCGCTTTCTCGACAAACCCCGGCGGAAGGTCATGCGAGAGTCCGCCGATCCAGATGTAATTATAGAGAAGGCGGGCACCGCACGTCATCTCGAACAGATCGAGGATGCGTTCACGATCACGGAAAGCCCAGAGAAACGGAGTGAAGGCGCCCATATCGATGCCGTAGGTGCCGACGGCGATCAGGTGGCTTGCGATACGCTGCAATTCGGCCATGATCACACGGATCGTTTCCACACGGGGGGGGACTTCGATCTTCAGCATTCGCTCCACGGCCAGGGCGTAGGCCCAATCGTTATTCATGGAGGAAAGATAATCCATCCGGTCGCAGTACGGGATGACCTGTTGGTAGTTGGTCATGTGCTCCGCATGCTTCTCAAAACACCGGTGGAGATAGCCGATATGAGGGATCACGTCCACAACGATCTCTCCATCCAGCACCACCTCGAGGCGCAGCACACCATGCGTGGAAGGGTGCTGTGGCCCCATATTGATGATCATCTCATCGGTACGAAGGGACCTGCCGCTGGAAGTCTTGAGTTCGCCGGGATGCGTAACGTATCGGGTGGGGAGCGATCGTGTTTCGGTCATGCAGGATGGAGAGTATTAATAAGGAACTTTCATGCCGTTGTAGAACTCCGGAACCTTGTAGTCCTTGCGAAGCGGGTACCCCTCCCAGTCGTACGGAAGAAGGATGCGTCGCAGGTCGGGGTGTTCGTCAAAGATGATACCAAGCAGATCGTACGCTTCGCGCTCGTGCCAATCCGCTCCCCCCCAGACGGATGCCACCGACTGGATGTGGGGGTTTTCAACGGTGCAGAATGCTTTCAGAACAATCTTGTGCTTGTGCACCATGGAGGCGAGATGGTAAATCGCTCCCAGTTTCCCCTCCTTGTAATCGACCCCGCTCACGCATGAGCAGAAATCGAACTGGAGGGACTCCTCGTCACGCAGAAAGAGACACACCTCCTTCATCCGTTTCGGATCAAGGACAAGAAACGATTGCGGCGCGTCGAGCTTCGCCTCGACGATTGCATCTCCGAACCTTGCCTGCAGGTTTTTATGAATTTCTTCAGCTGTCATACATTCTCTTTACGCTGTCTTTTTGACGAGGGTCTCTTTACGGACCTTCTCCTGCAGTTTCATCAGCCCTTCGAGCAGTGCTTCCGGCCGCGGGGGGCATCCGGGGACGTAGACATCCACAGGAATCACCCTGTCGACGCCTTTGAGCACGTGGTAGCCATGTTCCCAATACGGGCCCCCACAGTTTGAGCAACTTCCCATCGAGATCACGTAGCGTGGTTCGGCCATCTGGTCATACAATCGCTTGATGCGGGAGGCCATTTTCAGCGTCACGGTCCCGGAGACAATCATCACATCGGTCTGCCGGGGTGTGGCACGCGGAATCACACCGAACCGCATCATATCGAAATTGGACGCAGAGGCAGCCATCATCTCGATCGCGCAGCATGCAAGGCCGAACTGCATCTGCCAGAGCGATGAGAGACGCGCCCAGTTGAGCAAGCCTTCGAGCGACGTCACCAGCACGTTGCTATTCTCAAACCGTTGATCCAGTAATCCCATACGTTCGAATCCTCATCATTGCCGCAGATCAGGCGGCAACTGGTTCTGCCGATGACTGTTGTTTGTGTACCGGACGGTCCCGTTCGAACTTTGGAACTTGTGGTACCGGTTTGTCCCAGTCGAGATCCCCTTTGACCCACACGTAGGCAAAGCCGACGAGAAGGATCGCGAGGAACACCGCCATTTCGATAAACGCAAACAATCCGAGGTCGCGATACACCAGCGCCCAGGGAAAGAGAAAGACGACTTCGACTTCGAAGATCAGAAAAATCAATGCGATGACGTAAAACCGGATATTGAATCGGGCCCGTGCATTGCCGACCGGTTCTTCCCCGCATTCGTACGAGGCGAGCTTTGCGGGATAAGGACGGTTGGGGCGTAGAATCCAGGAGGTGAAGAGTCCACCGGCAACGAACATAGCGCCGACGATGAGGAAGAGAAGGACCTTGCCAAACTCAGTGAGCATGAAAATCTCCGAAGGCTCGGATTGGGAACGGGGGGTGAAGAATGCAGCAAAAATGACGTGCCAATATAAACAGGATTTGACCGATTGTCAAGAAAAGTCCTGTACAATTGGACAAGTTACAGCGGATGCTTCACAGGTTCTCTTAAATAATAAGAGGTGGTTTTTTGGGCCAGAGTACGGAACCCGGGCAGGAGACAACGAGAGCATCGATTGCACATTGCCGTACGGTTGGCAGGTGCTATGACCCGTCGAGTACCTCACGGATCAATGCCAGCGTAAGACCCGTGTCGTATGGCTTTTGGATCACCCTGTTGATTCCGGTTTTCTCAATCTCGCCTTGATCCTTCGGGTCCACAAACCCGCTTGCAAGAATCACTTTCAGCTCCGGTCTGATGCCCTTCATTCGCTTCACGGCTTCCAGTCCGGTGAGCTTCGGCAATCCCATATCCGAGAAGACCATGTCGATACTCCCCCGGTGTTGTTCAAAAAGCTCTATTGCCTGCAGACCGTCAAACGCCGAGAGCACCGTATAGCCGTGCATTTCCAGAAAAGATTTGGCAAGGAAGTGCATGGCCTCCTCATCCTCAACAAGCAGAATGGTTTCCGTCCCCCCGCGCACCGGCTCATGCGTTGCGAGGACTTGCGTCGATAGCCGGGTTCCCTGCTGAGGAACGGGGAAATACAGATGGAAGGTCGTCCCCTTCCCAATTTCACTTTCCACGTCAATGAGACCATTCAGGCTCTTGACAACGCCATACACGACCGATAGCCCGAGTCCAGTCCCCTTGCCGGGTTCCTTTGTTGTAAAGAACGGTTCGAAGATCCTGTTGCGCGTCGCCTCGTCCATGCCGGTCCCGGTATCGCTCACAGAGATCATAACATACCCTTCTTCGCGCGCATCGGGGAAACGACCGAGCAGGGAAGACCCCCCAACCTGCCCTGTTCGGATGGTGATTGTTCCGCTGGAAGGCATGGCGTCCCGCGCATTCACACAAAGATTGAGGAGCGTCTGGTGAAGCTGCGATTGATCCGCCATCAGGATGGGGAGATCGGCGTCGGTTCCAACAAGAACATCGATGCTTTTAGGAAACGTCGCCCGCAACATCGACGACAGTTCCCGAACAATGGCGTTCACGTTGACCGGACCGATATTGACCTCGGTCTTCCGGGCAAAGGTCAGCAATTGGCGCACGAGACCTGCGCCCCGTTGGACAGCGTCGGTAATGGGCTTAACGGACCCTTCGATCGACTCCGGCGTAACAGCGCCGCGCTGAAGGATCGACGCGTATCCAAGAATGATACCGAGGATATTGTTAAAATCGTGCGCCACGCCCCCCGCGAGGGTTCCAATGCTCTCCAACTTCTGCGCCTGGCGGAACTGGTCCTCCAGGCTTTTCTTGTCCGTGATATCCCGCGCCACACCCAACAATCCCACCATGACTCCCTCCTGGATTTGCGGGGCCGTAGTGAATTCCGTAACAAGAAAATCCCCCGTTTTCTTCCGAATCCGAAATTCACCGGAGAAGGTGTTGCCGGTGTCCAGGGTCTGACTGAAGTGCCGTTGCGCCAGGTCGACATCGGCCGGAAAGAAGAAATCAGTGAGGCTCTTTCCAATCCACTCATTCCGGGTCCATCCCGTAAGTTTTTCAAACGCCGGATTGAGACTCGTGATGATTCTCCGAAGCGAAACGGTCAGGACAATATCCTGGGCACTATCAACGAGCCCGCGGTATTGTTCCTCTGAACGCCGGAGAGCCTGCATGTTGCTGATCCGTTCAAGCGCTCCGCCACAATAATCGGCCAACGACTCCAGGGTTTTCAGCTCGTCAGCATGATAGGCCTGGACGCTGTAGCTTTGGATCGAGAGTATCCCTATCGGCTTGCCTGCGCTGCGGATGGGGGCAAACATCATCGACTTGGAAGGTCTCGTTAAGTCACCGAACGCGGCGGCATCCTCGGAAAAACCCTCCTCCTCCCTCCGCAGGATCAATTCCGCTCCCGCCTCCAAAATGCGCCGCATTCTGTTTGATGGAGGCTGTTGCGGGCTTACGGGTGGGACATCAACCCTCCGACCCTGGATCGAGTCGACAGTCAATATCGACGAGATCATGTCTTCTTGTTGTGAATAGAGGTCGATTGTGCACGCATCCCAACCCATGAGAGCATCGGCGGTGCTTGCGATAATGCGGGCGGCTTCTTCCGCGGTTGTCGCTGAATTGAGCTTCTGGCCCAAATTGGAAAATTGGGCGATCTGATCCGAAGTACGCCTGAGGTCGGTGACATCCCTGTTCACCGTTACCAATCCGGTGATCGTTCCGGAAGAGTCACGAAGTGGAATCTTCGAAGTGAGGATCGCTCTCCGGATTCTGCCGGTTTTCGAATCAACAAGAGGCTTGGGCTCTTTATTAATGAGCGGCGTTCCCGTTTCCAAGATTTTTTGCTCTTCCCTCACAGCCTCCCGGGCGAAGTCTCCAGGAATGATATCTTCATCCTTCTTTCCGAGAACCTCTTCCGCGGATGTTCTTTTTAACGCACGGATGGCCCCGGCGTTGACATGGACGAATCGCCTCTCGGTATCCTTGACAGTAATCTCGTCAGGGATTGCTTCAATAATCGTATTCAAAAGCTGTCGCTCGGCGTCCAGCTTAGCCCCGGCCTCCTTCCGCGCGGTAACATCTTCCGCCACCCCGACAACCCGATAAACGGCCCCGGCAGCGTCCCGTATGGGAAACGCTTTGTCATGAATCCAGCGGATGGATCCATCGGGTCGTAGAATCCGGTATTCCTCATCATAGGTCCCACGTACCTGTTTCTGGATGGCAGCTTCCGAGATGCGATCCCGGTCCTCCGGGTGGACCGACTCAATCCAGGAATGAGAGTTCTGATAGAAGCTTTCCCGGGTCCGACCCCAGATTTCCTCGTACCCCTTGCTGACATACACCATCTCGTTCTTTTCCACATCCGTCATCCAGAAGACTTCTTTGATGGTATCCGTCAACTGGCGGTACCGTTCCTCGCTCTCCCGAAGCGCCTCCTCCGCCCGCCGTCGCTCAGTCACATCGTTCGCAAGGACCAGCCTTGCCTTTTTGCCGGAGAAGGTGAAGTCATGGGCGGAGACCTCCACATCGATCACCGTGCCGTCTTTCTTCGTATGCTTCCAGAATCCATGAGAAATATCCCCCTCCTGCACCCTGGCAACATCCTCCACCACCCGCGACACATCTCCTGCGGGGCGGATTTCCGTGATGTTCATCGACAGAAATTCTTCCCGGCTGTACCCGTAATGTGTGATCGCGGCGTCGTTCACGGCGAGAAACCGGAGCGTTTCAATCTCAAATACCCAGAGCGGAAGCGGGTTGCCATCGAACAGCATCCGGTACCGATATTCACTCTCCCGGAGCGTCTCTTCAGCTTTCTTCCGCTCGGTAATATCCCTGCCGGTGGAAACAAAATGGGTGATAGCGCCGCCGGCGTCAATGATCGGGGTAATGCTTTGCTCTTCGTGATACAACTCACCATTTTTCGTCCGGTTGATGAAAATCGCACGAAACGTGTTCCCCGAGAGGATGGTCTGCCAGAGAGATTCATAGAACGCCTTCCCATGCTTCCCCGATCGGAGAATCCTGGGAGTCTTTCCGAGTGCCTCTTCTCTTATGAAGCCTGTGCTCTTCTCGAAGGCAGGGTTAACGAAGAGAATGGACCCTTCTTTATCGGTGATGACGACGCTGTCGGCCGTTTGCTCGACTGCACTCGAAAGTTTCTTCAGCTCCTCCGCATTGCGTTCCAATTCGCTATTCTTGCTTTCCAGCTTGGCGACAAGCCGTTGACTGTATTCACGCAAGATGCCCAGATCGCCGAGGTCGCCCGCTTTGCCCGGTTTCGCCTTCGGTTTTCGGAGCACCTCCCGTATCGCTTCGAGGATAATTTCCGACGAGGCGGACTTCCTCAGGAACTTGTCCCCGCCAAGTTCCAACGCAAACTTCTCGTCGCCGGGTGAGGTGTAGGTCGCCGTGTAGAAGATAAAGGGGATATTCCTGAACCGATGATCTTTTTGCACTTCATAACAAAGCTTGTAACCATCCATCGTCGGCATGAGGATATCCGAGATGATGACATCGACGCTCTTTTCCCCGAGCACCACAAGGGCCTCAAGCCCGTTCAGAGCTTCAACAACAGCGTATCCCCCCGACTCAAGCTGTTCCCTGAGGAGGAGAAGATTGGTTCGATTGTCATCGACGATGAGGATTGTCATACACGCTTCAGCGTTTGAGCTGGGTCCGGGACGCGGCCCGGCTGTCCGATCTCAATGAGTCGGTCAATGCAATTTGTCATATCCTGGTTGAATTGACTGAATTGGTGAGCCACGAAGTTCTCCCTTCGATGGCGACGGGTGCGATGAATTGAAGACACGGCTGCCGCCGAGCCGCGTGACCAATGGAGCAGAAAAACGCTGTGCTGTTCTTAGATCAAAGGAAATGAACGAATCCCCCCGGACTCGTTCCGTGAGGGAGGGGAGCAGGTGACATGCTTTGGAGGACTTGTTCAGCGCGTCGCGTTGATCCCAAGTCTTTGCAATAGCAGTTTAATGGTTGCTGAAAGTTATCATCGACGATAGTGAAAGTCAAGGGGGCGTATTCATGCCACTTTCTTGTGACGCCCTGTTTTGTTCTTTTA
>DKJQ01000281.1 GCA_002454845.1 Ignavibacteria bacterium UBA6688 | reverse complement strand
AGTCCGCCACCATCGTCGGCGGCTTGTTGCTCCTGGGTGGAAACGGTGTTGTGGCGTGGGCGGAACAGTGGATTCCCTCCGGCGTCACCGCGCTGATCATTGCCTCCTCCCCCATCTCGTTCGTCCTTATCGACGCGTTTCAAAGGAAAACCCCTCCCACGATGGACGTCATCAGCGGGCTCGTGCTTGGGACAATTGGCATTTTTCTTCTTATCGACCCTACCCGACTTATTGCCGGAGACGACCTGTATCTCCCGGCTGCATTCGCGATTGTCCTTGCGACCGTGGCGTGGGCGTACGGATCCCTGTATTCCCGGAAAGCGGATCTCCCCTCCAACCCGTTGATGGCAACCGCCATGGAAATGCTTGCCGGCGGAGGGTTGCTGACCCTCACCGGTCTTCTGCTTGGGGAAACGGAAAGGCTGGATATCTCTGCCATTTCCCAGCGATCCGTTTTGGCGGTCTTGTACCTTATCGTGTTCGGTTCGTTGATTGCGTTTACCTCTTACGTTTGGCTGTTGCGCGTAGCGTCCCCTGCGATGGTCTCCACCTACGCCTATGTCAACCCCGTGATCGCCGTGCTCCTTGGATGGCTGATCGGGAACGAGGTCATGAACGGCCGCATCCTCATCGCCGCTTTGATCATTGTCGGCGCAGTGGCAATCATTACCACGTTCAATGCCCGCAGGACGGCACGCTCGATGAAGAATCTGAAGATCGATGCGGAATCGCGGGAAGAGTGAGGCTTCGATGCTGTTGGACAGATATTTTCCACACCACGACTTCCGGGAAATCCACGCGGTACCCACCTGCGCTTCTTCTCAGGCAGTATTGCACGCGTTGCGCAAAATCACTCCGGCCGACGTCCCCTTGGTGAGAACCCTGATGGGAATCCGATCATTGCCGGCTCTCCTTTTCGGCGGCGCCCCCTTCCGGTCGAAAAGACACACTCCGTTTTTGGATCAGATTATTGGGTCAGGGTTTCTCCTCCTGGAGGAGACGAAGAATGAAGTTTTGCTCGGGACTATCGGCAAATTCTGGAGACCTTCCGGCGGCCTCTGTCCCGAAATTCTCGCCGCGGAGGAGTTTCGGAGTTTTGCGGAACCGGGCTGGGCAAAAGTCGGCTGGAATTTCGTGGTGGAAGGAGAAGGGGACAATCGTCGGATACGAACGGAAACCCGCATCTGCTGCACCGATGAGTCTTCCAGGACATTGTTTGGCTTCTATTGGTGGATCGTTCGACCCGGAAGCGGGATGATTCGGAAATCAATTCTCAGGGCCCTGAAGCAACAGGCAGAAAAAGAACCAGGCCGATGAACCCTTCACCAACCCCTCGCGTCAAAATCTGCTGCATCGCCAATAAGGATGAGGCGCGGCTTGCCATCCGGTATGGCGCCTCGGCGGTCGGGCTGGTCTCTGAAATGCCGAGCGGACCCGGACCTATCCCTGAAGCGCTCATTGCCGAGATCGCTCCAACTATCCCCCCCGGCATTGCATCGTTTCTCCTCACGAGCAAACAGGATGCTCCATCGATTATCGCCCAGCAACGGCGCACGCACGTCAACACCCTCCAGCTCGTCGATGCCGTTTCCGTGGACACGTACAGGCAACTCCGTGCCGAACTTCCGGGAATTGCTCTCGTGCAGGTTATCCATGTTCTCGGCGAAAAATCCATCGCCGAGTCGGTGGCGGTTTCTCCCTACGTCGATACGATACTGCTCGATTCGGGGAATCCGAATCTGGCTGTCAAGGTTCTCGGAGGGACCGGACGAAAGCACGACTGGAACATCAGTAGGCGCATCCGCGAAGCGGTGCCGGTCCCGCTCTTCCTTGCCGGAGGGTTGAACCATACGAACGTCGCCGACGCGATCCGACAGGTTCGACCGTACGCTCTCGATGTTTGCAGTGGCGTCCGTACCGATGGAAAGCTTGACGAAGAGAAACTCTTTGCGTTTTTTTCCGCAATCAAGGCTGTTGCCTGAATCCAAGAACGGCCGTTGTGTTCCTCCTGATCTCCCCCCTTTTTCAACACTTCCGAGATTATCATTTATGAGAAGATTGTTTTCAATCCGACGGGCATTGCTTTGTATTTTTTTTAGCGTTGGCCGGGGCATTGCAACTTTTTTTTCTTTTTTGCGTACATTGAAACGCATTTTTGTGTTATTACTTTATTGAGGAGAAACACGTTATGAAGAAGGTTCTGTATTCTTTGCTCCTGTGCGTAATTGCGATACCAGCCATTGCACAGGAAGAGACCCTCGTAGCGGGGGACCTCGAAAGCGGTGGGTTTGGCGGACCCGTTATCAAGGTCGGGAGTTTCAACGGCAAGACCGGCATCCTTGTCGGCGGTCGCGGGGGGTGGATTATTAACCATACCTTTATCATCGGGCTCGGTGGGTACGGCCTGACAAACAGGGTTCTGGCGAACAGTACCGGTCCGCTCGGGGAACAGTACATGAATCTCGGGTACGGTGGACTTGAGCTGGAATACATTCCCGAATCGAACAAGCTCGTCCATCTTTCGTTTATGGCATTGATCGGTGCGGGGGGTGTCACGTACCGAAATAATGATTGGGAGGATTGGCACTGGCCGGACGATAATTCCCGCTACAGGGCGGACGCCTTTTTCATCGCCGAGCCGCAGGTGAATGCTACAGTGAACATCACAACCTGGTTCAGGATGAGCGGTGGAATAAGTTATCGTTTTGTCGAAGGACTGGAGTCCAACATCTCCACCAATAAAGACCTGAGTGGACTTTCTGGGGGATTGACGTTCCGGTTCGGAAAATTCTAATCGGACATCTGAAGGAAGTTTTTCAACCAAAGACCGTCTTTCCGACGGTCTTTTTTTTTGTAAGTCACTTTCTCTTCTTTTTTCTTGCCACGAATTTCACTAGAAGCCATCTCAAAAACCCCCTCATAAGTCATTGCGGGCATAATAGCTAAAAAGTGT
>DKJQ01000298.1 GCA_002454845.1 Ignavibacteria bacterium UBA6688 | reverse complement strand
GGCTCTTTTTCCATTGATTAGAGGTACTGCTGCATTGAAGAATAGAAATCACTAATTGACCACAACCGAGGTGCCCTCTCCCTTTAGGAGAGGGTGGGGTGAGGTCTGATTTGAGAAGGTAAAGGAGCACCTCGAAAGGCAGACCCCATCCGCCGGAGGCGTACTCTTAACGGACGCGTTAGCGTGCGACTCTTTGGAGCCAGTGGATTCCAAGACCTTCCCCTGATCCCGCTTGAAAAACAGCGGGACACAAAAAACGTGACGCGGAAGGGATTTTGGCCCAGCCCCTTAGTGCACTTAGTGGATCATTTTTTGTAGCGGAGTGTCAGAGCATCTCGCCTTCGAAGTCATCCTGCCGTTCCACTGCCGTCCGGTCCGGAGCGAAGAAGTCCCGCACCACGAGCATAGCGTCGTTGGGACTCATGAGCCTTAGCAGGCCGGGTGCGGGTGAGCCGCCATCCATCATGACGGTCCCAAGCTCCGGGTGTCCCCTTCCGGAGAGGCTATGGACGAACGACGTGAGCCGGCGCAGTTCCGCTTTGGTCCAGGTCCCCGCCCTCGTATCGGTGAAGAAGCGCGGCGAGTTACCGGAAAGATTGCTCTCACTTTTTCCCTCGAACAACCATCCGGTGGTAAAGAGGTACTTAGTCAGCCAGTCGGGATGAACGGTCACGTCCCGGTTGAGCCGGAGTTGCGAGAGCGGCTCGGGGAACTCGAGGTTGAACTCCGCTCTCCCGGCGGTAATCCGGGCTGTGGGATTTCCTTTGCCGGTGACGAACTCCACGCGGTCTGCACGGCCGAGGAGATGGGCTGCGAACCCGTCGATCCCGATGCGATACCATCCCTCGTTGGTTCGGTCGACCCAGAAATGGTTGGGGGAATAGGATAGTCCCTCCCAAAGCATGATGTCGTCGGCAAAGAATGCAGGTCTGTTGCGCATAGACTTCTCCTAAGAAAGTGGTGTTGGCAAGAACCCACCCCTCGCGATCTGTTGGTGACTTCGTGCCCCTTTTTCTTTATAGAGGCAACCTGCGTGCCAGGTCTGGAGGGGTGCGACTGTGAGAAATGGGGGGAATTCGGACACATCGCGGCTGAAAAGAAAACCGGTGTGGGGGAATTACCGACGAGGTGTAGGGGAAGCCGACGCGCCTCGCGATTGCCAGTCCGGGGGGGAGCAGTGCTTTGTCATTCCCGTCCCAAAGGGATCGAGACTGTGTCAAAAGTCAGCGCTGTTCTTTGTCAACAATGTTTCGTGTGCTGAGCGGGCACAGAGCGCCAGGATTTCCTAGGCCGGTTGGAGGTGCAAAATAAGCTTCCGGGTACCCAGGATGTTCAGGTCTACCGGCAAGATGTTTGCGGAGATGGAATGAACTGGCTACCTTCCGTCCAATAATCGCCAGCTTCCAACATTGCCGGTTGCAAAGGAACGATAGCCGTTGGATCCTCCGTACAAACAGCACACGATGGCAAAGCGAACACCCCTCCTCTCCAAATCCAAGTACCTAAACGGCCTGCCCCTCCATCCCGCCTTGCGGGATGCTGGAAAACGCAGCGGTCGGGGTTAATCTCAATTGGTCTCGTTGAAAAGCCAGAGACCAACTTTGATGTCAAAGTGTGATTCGCTTGAAAATGAGAATTCGTATCATGGAGAGAGAGTAAGAAGTGGTTGTGTTTCTGAAACTGCAATAGAGGGGGGATGGATGATGGCGGAACAAAAGGGTGAAATAGTCATTTACCGTACCGAGGACGGTACGACCACATCAGATGTACGCATGGAACAAGAGTCTGTTCTGTTTATCTGGTTTCTGGAGAAAAACGGCTTGTTGTCCGATCCGGACGGGGAAAGGAAGATGAACGACAATGCGCTTGTCGCATTAACCCTCCTTGTTGCTGAAAGCAATCCCAAGCGCAAGGATGTGATGATGAAACTTATTATCAATTTGCTGTCCGCTCGATAAAATCGAAGCACGTCGGGAACACCGATGACGATATCAAACAAAAAACCCTCCGTTGGAGGGTTTCTTGTTGCAGGCGCCTTATAAATGAGGCCGCCTCATGCATCCCGTGCAGAAAAATGCCACCGACTAGTTGTTATCTTTCAATCCATCCTTGTTGTTATCCTTGAAGATCCGGATTGAGCCCTTCAGGTTTTCGTCGATGACCCCCTCATTATTCTTATCGGTGGGGTCGACAAGCACCCCGGTCGAATTTCTGAACCATCCCCCGGAGCTGATGAGCATGGTGATGTTGGCTTGCGGAGATTGCTCGCTCACTGTCAACTCCGGCAGAAGATCAATCTTTTGCTTCGCATCGATTTTCGACCGATACACATACGAGGCGGCGCTCTGCCCCGTTCTGTACACCATCCCCTCAACGATGACGCTGTAGACCTCCCCCGCAAGAAATTCCGTGAATTTTGTCTGCTCGGCTGCGGGCAGGCTGGAAATCTCGGACGGCTGGGTCCGATGAACATCGAACTCGATCCGGCGGTAGGTCGCGAACGGGACGTCCTTGACCTCGAGTGTCTGGTTTGCACTCGCGAGGTTCAGCTCGACGACCATGGGGTCCGTCCTGAAGTTCAGGCTATCCGAACTCGATTTGAGCTTGATGTCCCTGATGATGAGTCGTGCGCGCGTGATGGTGACGGAATCGACTGCGAGTACGCCGGCGTTCTCCCCTCCAATGCTGAGGGAGATGGCCGGGGCGGCCGAAGGAGAATAACGGGATACGAGCGAGAGCGAGCCGGTGCTTGCCGGGTCCGTGCTTCCCTCGCACCCGATCCAGACGACCGAGACGGCAAGGGCAAGAAGAACGATCATGAGTTTCTGCATACATACCTCCCAATGTGCAATGATTCCCCCAAACGAAATCTTGATGAAAAAACAGAGTCTGGGCGTGTGTACTACCTGCAACGTACGGAGTACCACGCCTCTCACGAATGACACGAGTCACACGCGGGGAGCTTGCACCTCAAAACTGTGACGAACCTCACGCAGGGGTGTAAAGATATTCAACAATCGTGGTACCTCTGCCTAGTTTTGAATTGGAAAGGTTTCCGGCAGCAGCCGGAGGCCCATTACAACAGATGCGCCAGCATCTGTCAAATTGGACTTGGGCTTAACCCATATGCCACAGCAACTATCAATCTCTAAGCATTCTTCTACTCGGAACTACGCTCTCCGATCACCTGATGCGCCACCATTCTCCCATCTGGAACCCGGGCTCAATAAAAGAGGCGTAGTGGCTTTTAAGATCTTCCCTTCATCCCGTTTAAGAACAGCGGGACAAAAAAAGTCGAGGGGAAGGTGTTTTATTGAGGCCATCCAAAAAAGTTCGATCAAAGGGTTGCCTGACTTCAGGCGTTGAGGAATTCAATTGGTTTTTGCCGGTCCAATGTGGTCGGGTCTGCTTGCTCACCATGATTCTGGCGGGGAGAACTCAACCACCATCGTGGACGGCCGCCTGGAACCTTATCTATCCCGCCACGCGGCGTGCGACAAAGCGCAAAGATCGGCGTGAGAAACGCCGAGATCGGATCTAGTGCTTAAGATTGATTCGCTTAACAAACGCGATGCCTACATTATGAGGTGAACCACAGCCGAAGAAAAACAGGTCCCGCAGCGAAGGCAAGTTCAGACGCGATGAACGTGAGAGGAGTGTTGTTGCGTTGGTTCGTTGCAGGGAGTCTCGGCCCATTGTTGATGGCTTGTGTCGGGATGGATGGCCGGGATGTCACCGCAGGCAGGCATCCATCGCCGCCCGTGACGGTTGTCGCGCAGGTCGACGTGCATCCTTCCGACGAGCTTATTGCAGAGCGAATCCGGACCCGCATCGAGAACGCTGGTATCGTGACAGATCTCCTGGCCGGCGGTGAACGGGTCTACGAAGACTTGGTGCTTCCCAAATTTTATGAGCGGCGGCTTTACCACCCTGCGTGGAGCGACGGGCGCGGCCCTACCCGGCTCGCCGACGACCTGATGAACGCTCTTCGGCAAGCGGATCTCGATGGACTGCGGTCCGTGGACTACCACCTCGCCACCATCGCAGCCGTCCTTGCAGCAGCACGTGCCGACGCCAACAAGGACTCGGTAACAGCGCCGGACCGATGGGCAGAACTTGATCTCCTGCTCACGGATGCGTTCCTGGTCTACGGGGCCCATCTCCTCGCGGGACGAGTGAATCCTGTAACGCTCCGCCCGGAGTGGATGGCAAACCCGCGCACCAACGATATCGCCGCGGTGCTGGAGGGAGCCTTGGCCTCGGGGAACATCGCCGGTGCGCTTGAGGAGCTCGTACCGACTCAGTATGGTTACCGGCGGCTCCGCGAGGCGTTGGGGCGCTATCGCGCGGTGGCTGCGACGGGAGGCTGGCCCACGCTCCCGGATGGGTTGATGCTCCAGAAGGGGGATAGCAGCCATGCTGTGGTGCTTCTGCGCGGGCGGCTGCGGCTCGAGGACGACCTTGGAAGCGGAGAGGAACCGGGCGACGAGTTGTTTGACGAGGGGCTCGAGCTGGCGGTGAAGAATTTCCAGCGGCGCCACGGCTTAACCGCTGATGGCATTGTGGGGGCCGCAACCCGGGCCGAGCTCGAGGTGCGCGTGGAACGGCGTGTGGATCAGTTGGAACTGAACCTCGAGCGATGGCGCTGGCTCCCAAAGGATCTGGGACGACGTCACATCATCGTGAACATCGCAGCGTTCGAGCTGGAAGTGGTGGAGGAGAGGAGGGTGACGCTGGCCATGCGAGTCGTCGTGGGACGCCTCTATCACCGCACTCCGGTGCTCAGCGACACCATGCGGTACCTTGTGCTCAATCCGTACTGGCACGTTCCCCGCAGTATCGCGGTGGAGGAGATCCTCCCAAAAGTGAGTCGTGACCGGGCCTACCTTGCTCGAACGAAACTGCGCCTTTTCCCGCTCTCTGGTCCGGACGGGCAGGAGGTTGATACCACGACCGTCGACTGGCCGGCAATCACTTCCGCCCGTTTTCCCTTCCGGCTGCGTCAGGATCCGGGGCCGCTCAACGCCCTCGGGCGCGTCAAGTTTATGTTCCTCAACAAGTACAACGTCTATCTGCACGACACCCCGTCGCGCTCGCTGTTCGAGGAGTCGCAGCGTGACTTCAGTCATGGATGCATACGGATTCAGCAACCGATCGAGCTTGCTGCGTACTTGCTCCGGCAGGATCCGCGTTGGAATCGCGACACTCTCCTGCGCTCGCTGGGCGAGGCGGTGGACCGCACGGTTCCGCTGCCGGAACCGATACCCGTCCACTTGCTCTATTGGACCGCCTGGGCTGATGAGGATGGGACGATCCAGTTCCGCAAGGATATCCATGATCGGGACACACCGCTGTTGACGGCCCTGAGAGCACCGCCGCCGGCAGGGCAGTAGGCAATTGCACGTTGTCAGAAGTGACACGACCGAAAATACTCTTCAACGATCGAGAGAATCCCCGACCTCCCGTGATAGATGTTCGCCTGTTCTCAAGATGAAGAATAAACTCAATCGCGATTGCACTGATTGTTTCTGAAATTGAGAAAGTAATTTCTTTTTCTTGCAAACCC
>DKJQ01000249.1 GCA_002454845.1 Ignavibacteria bacterium UBA6688 | reverse complement strand
TGAGATGGAATGAGCGATTTCCCGCTAAATCAGCCCTTTGGTTTTCCACCGTTCGAGAATGAGTTTTCCCAGTTCAAGATCTTCCTGAGTTGTGATCTTAATATTGTCGTACGACCCCTCGACGATCTTCACCTTGACACCAAGTCTCTCCACGAGAGCCGCTTCATCAGTCGAGTAGAAGGCATCCTTCCGCGCTTTCTCGAACGCTTTCAGCAGAAGCCCCGCGTTGAACGCCTGCGGAGTCTGGATCATCCAGAGTGCATTCCGGTCCAGGGTCCGATCAAAGAATCCTCCCCCCGCCGAACGCCGGATGGTATCCTTCGGTTGAACTGCCAGCACTGCCGCATGATGTTCCTTACAGGCTTTGATCAGGCTGGTAATTCGTTTCGCTTCGACAAATGGCCGCACCGCATCATGGACCAGCACGATATCCTGATCCTTCAAAACCAGTTTTCGCAAAACGTTCGCAACCGAATCCTGACGTTTCTGCCCCCCGATAATCACCTTGCTCACTTTGTGCAGGCGATAGCGGCTGATAAGAGATTCTATCTCCACGATGGCGGACTCCGGCACGGCGATGGCAATTTCATCAATGTCGGGGCAATGCTCAAACTGCCGCACCGTGTGCACAACGATCGGCTTGTCTTTCAAGGGAAGAAACTGCTTGCGGACCTGCCCCCCCAGCCGGGTTCCGGAACCCGCGGCCGGGATGATCACAAGAACCTTGGGACGGATGCGCGGCATAGGAGGAATAATCCTTTGGACACGATTGAGGACCACGGGGAAAAAGGACCTGACAGGTCCCGCCGTGCGATCCACGGAAGACCTGTCGTGTCCGTTGTTTTACTTCACACCATCAGCATGGCGTCGCCATAGCTGTAGAAGCGGTACCCTTCTTTGATCGCTTTCTTGTACGAGCGAATCAGGAAGTCATGCCCGGCGAACGCGCTGGCGAGCATCAACAACGTCGATTCCGGCAGGTGGAAGTTCGTGATAAGCCGGTCGGCAATCTTGAATTCGTACGGGGGGAAGATAAACTTATCAGTCCATCCCTTCGACGGTTTCAGGTGGCCGTCCGACGTCACGCTCGACTCCAGCGCCCGGCATGTACTCGTGCCGACCACAAACACGTTGCGTCGTGCGTCGATGGTCTTGTTGATGATGTTCGTTGCGTCCGGGGTGATCTCAAAATATTCAGAATCCATCTTGTGCTTCGTAAGGTCTTCCACTTCGACCGGGCGGAAGCTCCCCAATCCGACATGCAGAAGCACGGGGACCACCTTCACCCCTTTCGCCTGGATCTTCCTCAGCAACTGTCGTGTGAAGTGGAGTCCGGCGGTGGGTGCGGCAACCGCCCCCAGCACACGCGCATAGACGGTCTGGTAACTCTCCTTATCCTTGTCCGTCGGGTCACGTTTGATGTAATACGGAAGAGGGGTGAGACCGATCCGCTCAATGATCTTGAAGAAATCCCCCTTATGGTTGAAGCGGACCGTCCGCCCCCGCGAGGTCGTGTTATCGATGACTTCGCACCAGAGCTTCCCGTTGTCGAAGAAGATCTTATTGCCGATCCGGACCTTGCGGGCCGGATCGACGATGACGTCCCAGATATTTTCCTCGGCGTTCAGCTCCCGCAGAAGGAAGACTTCGATCTTTGCATTTGTTTTTTCCTTCTTGCCAAAAAGACGCGCCTGGAAGACTTTCGTCTCGTTCACGACGAGGCAATCGCCCTTCTGAAAGTAACTGACGATATCGGTGAACTTCCGGTCCTCAATCGATTCGTCAGCGCTGTTCAACACCATCATCCGTGCGTGATCCCGCGGCTTGATGGGATGCTTGGCAATAAGGTTTCTCGGCAAAGGGTACTTGAAATCAGAGAGCTTCATGCTCTTTCACCTGTTGGTAATGAGAGAATAACGTCTTCGGCCTACCGCTTCCGGGAGCCCTTTCGTTTGGATGTTGATTTCTTCAGCGTCTTCCGGAGCGCGGTTTTTTTCGCGGGAACGGGCGCTTTGTGTGACAGGGCCGCGCGCGCAGCCGCCAACCGGGCAATCGGGACTCGGTACGGGGAGCAGCTGACATAGTTCAGTCCGATCATATGACAGAACTCGATGCTCGAAGGATCGCCTCCATGCTCGCCGCAGATGCCCAGCTTGATCTTGGGATTCGTGCTGCGTCCCTTCTCGACCGCCATTTTCATCAGGACACCGACGCCTCCCCGATCCAGGGCCTCGAATGGATCTTTGGCATATAATTCCTTCTCGACGTACGGGATGAGAAAGCGGCCCGCATCGTCCCTGCTCACACCGAGAGTCGTTTGGGTCAGATCGTTCGTTCCGAAACTGAAGAACTCCGCAACCCTGGCAATCTCGTCCGCCGTCACGGCACCCCGCGGAACCTCGATCATCGTGCCGACGAGGTATGGGAACTTCACTCCCTTCTCCTTCATCACCTCCGCCGCGACCTTATGGACGATCGCCGCCTGATGCTCCAGTTCCTTCACATGTCCGACCAGCGGGATCATGACCTCCGGCTCAACGGCGATGCCGCGCTTCTTGACATCGGCAGCGGCTTCAAAAATGGCGCGGGATTGCATCTCTGTGATCTCGGGGTAAATGATGCCCAACCTGCAGCCGCGGAAGCCGAGCATCGGGTTGAATTCGTGCAAGGACTCAACCCGTTGTTTCAGTTTTTCGTACGAGATTCCCATCTGGCGGGCGAGCTCACGCTGCGGCCTTTCTTCGTGGGGAAGGAATTCGTGGAGAGGCGGGTCGATGGTTCGAATGGTGACCGGTCGACCATTCATCGCCTCGAAAATTCCCGCAAAGTCGTCCCTCTGAAGAGGGAGTAGCTTTGCCAGCGCGGCCTTCCGTTGTTCGATCGCATCGGCCAGGATCATCTCGCGCATCGGTCCGATCTTCCCTTCGCCGAAGAACATATGCTCGGTACGGCACAGGCCTATTCCTTGTGCACCAAACGCAATAGCGTTGGCCGCCTGGTCCGGTTGATCCGCGTTGGTCCGGATCTTCAGCGTGCGGTACTTATCCGCCCACAGCATGACCCGGGCGAACGTCTGGTACACCGGCGCATCCTTCGGATCCAGCGTCTTATCGACCAACACCTGCAGTACCTCCGACGGCTTTGTCATGACTTTGCCGAGCAGGACTTCACCCGTGGTCCCGTCGATGGAGAGCCAATCGCCTTCCTTCACCACCTGTCCCTTGACGGTCATGGTATGGGTCGCGTAGTCGATTTCGAGCTCACTGCAGCCTGCAACACAGACCTTGCCCATTTGTCGTGCGACGAGGGCGGCGTGAGAGGTCATGCCGCCGCGGGCAGTCAGGATCCCCTCGGAGGCATCCATGCCCTTGATATCCTCGGGTGAGGTTTCGATCCGGGTCAGAATGACGTGCTCGCCCCGTTTCGCCCATTCCTCGGCATCCGGCGCGTTGAAGACGACGCGTCCGGTGGCTGCGCCCGGACCGGCATTCAGTCCTTTTGCCAGCAACCGTCCAGCCGTAACGGCCTCCGCTTTTTGTTTGAGGTCGAAGATCGGCCGCAACAACTGGTTCAGCTGGTCCGGCTCGATCCGCATGATGGCTTCCCGGTCGGAGATCAATCGTTCCTGGACCATATCAACCGCGATCTTGATGGCTGCAAATGCGGTTCGCTTCCCGACACGGCATTGCAGCATGTAAAGCGTCCCTTGCTGGATCGTGAACTCCACATCCATCACATCCCGGTAATGGCGTTCGAGCGCTTTCCGGATCTTGTCCAACTGGCCGTAGATTCTCGGATCCTGTTTCGCCAGTTGTGAGATCGGGAGAGGGGTACGCGTGCCGGCCACCACATCCTCCCCTTGAGCATTCATCAGGTACTCGCCATAGAAGACATTTTCCCCGGTTGCGGGGTCGCGCGTAAACGCCACACCGGTTCCGGAATCTTCACCCATGTTGCCGAAAACCATTGTTTGCACATTGACCGCCGTTCCCCATGATGCCGGGATGTCGTACATCTTCCGGTACGCGATGGCACGGTCGTTCATCCATGACCCGAACACAGCACTGACCGCTCCCCACAGCTGCTTCATCGGATCTTCCGGAAAATCATGCCCGGTTTTTTCCTTGACGGCGGCCTTGAACCGCACCGCCAGGTCGGCCAGGTCCTCAGCCGTCAGGTCGGTATCAAGATGGACACCCCGCTCCTTTTTCTTTTGTTCGATGATGACTTCGAATGGATCGATCTCGTCCTTGTGAACCGGTTTCAGCCCGAGGACGACATCACCGTACATCTGCACGAATCTCCGGTAGGAGTCGTAGACGAACCGCGGGTTGTTCGTCTTCTTGATCAGCCCCTTCACGGACGCATCATTCAGACCGAGGTTGAGAATCGTGTCCATCATCCCGGGCATGGAGGCGCGTGCGCCGGAACGGACCGACACCAGCAGCGGGTTGGACGGGTCGCCAAACTTCATCCGCATCTGCTTCTCCACTTTTGCTATAGCTGACCGGACTTCCTTTTCCAGCGTCTTCGGATAGCTTTGTTTGTGATCGTAATAGTACGTGCACACTTCGGTTGAAATCGTGAACCCCGGGGGAACCGGCAGTCCGATGTTGACCATTTCCGCCAGGTTGGCTCCCTTACCGCCGAGTAACCCCTTCATTTCGGCGGTTCCTTCCGCCCGTTTCCCACCGAAGAAGTACACGTATTTTGCGTTCTTTGCCATGTTGCGACTCCGTTTCTTGGTCTGTTCGATGTTGTTGATTCTGCTGCTGTATTACTGCTGTCGTACTGCCCGGATAAACCGTTCGGCAATATTTCGTGCCGCAGGGCTTTGCTCATCCTTCATCCGTTCAGGATGCCATTGCACGAGCATGAGAAAGGGCATCCGGTCCTTCATAATCCACTCCGCGGCCTCGATCACCCCGTCCGGCGAGAGGGCGGAGGCCATGAGACCATTGCCGAGTGTCTGAATGGCCTGGTGATGGACCGAATTAATCGTCAGCGACCTTTCCCGTGTTGTTTCGGATAGCAGGGAAGTCTCTTGAACCTCCACCTTGTGCAGATTCTCCACCCCGTTGCGTTGCGTATGATCAAGGAAACCGGCCGTTTGGAGGTCAACGACGAGTGTCCCTTTCAGAAACACATTCATCATCTGCATACCGCGGCAAACCCCCAGGAGAGGGAGATCTCTTTCAAGAGCCTGATCAATCACCTCGAATTCAAATTCATCCCGCTTCTCATTCACTTCCTCTGTTTCCGCCAGGCACGTTTCCATGCCGTAATACTTCGGGTGGATATCCCCTCCACCGGTCAGAACCAATCCGTCACAGTTCCCGACCTCTGCGCCGTTGGCAAGGTGGTAGGAGAGCTTGACGAATTCCACCGATGGCTCCACGCTTTGAATCCAGTGCAGGTAGTTCTCGAAAATATGTTTCGGACGATGATTGTCGAAGATCGCAATGCGCAATGTGAAAGACTACCCCCAATTGAAAACAATCAAAGTGACACTTGTCCATCTCCGTGTTGCCAAGATCCCCCATGAGGATCATTTATGCTCGTGGTCTAAGATCAGCCCCGATCCGAATTGTCGTGCGCTCTGCGTGCCGTGTCAGGACTCCTCCGGCCGCTTCAACCACTCGTCCAGCAGTTCCTCACCGGCAAGGACGACCTGTTCAATCTCCACGAAGAACAACGGAGCATGATCCAACAATTCGCGTGCCGCCTCTCCGGAAGCGCTGAGGCGATAGACATCCTTTTCGGTCGTCACCAGATAGTCCGCTTCCGCCAGTTTTAGGGCCTTTTGTATGGTCGCGATGTCACGGATGGTATAGCGATGGTGGTCAGGATAGGGAAGAAACCTGATCACTTCCCATTTCAGGGAATGGAGCGTTCTCTCAAATGCGGCGGCGTCGCCGATTCCGGAAAATGCCACGATTCTCTTTCCCTTCAACCCATTCAGATCGACGCTGAAATTCGACTGTGCACGCCGGACGGCTGTCACGCGGGTTGCAACACCCAGGGCCGGTTTGTCCGTCAGGGTTCTCAGCGCGATCAGTGTTTTTTCAAAATGTTCCCGGCTTTCACAGCGGGTCAGCACGACGCCATCGCACCGGCGGAGGGCGGCGATCGATTCCCGATAATTCCCGGCCGGCAGGAGCAGACGTTTGCGTTCGACCTCGTACGCGGGCAGGAGAACAAGATCAAGGTTCCGCTTCAACGAGCGATGTTGAAACCCGTCATCGAGGAGAACGACGTCCACCTTGAACTGCTCCCGCGCCGCCTTCGCCCCCCGGGCACGCTGTTCATCGACGATCACCACCGCGCCCTTGAGCTTTGCAGCAAGCTGCGCCGGTTCGTCACCTGCAAGTCCCGCCTCCGCACATTCGACGGATCCATTGCTCACAACAAGCATCCCACTTCCTTCACGCTTATATCCCCTGCTGACGATGGCGACTTTCTTTCCCTGCTGCATGAGCCGGCGTGCAAGAAATTCCACAAACGGCGTTTTCCCCACTCCCCCGGCAGAGAGGTTCCCAACGGAGATCACGGGAACTCCGGCACGTTCCGTTCGCAGGAGACCGATATCAAAGAACCAGTTCCGCAGGGCAACTCCAACACCAAAGAGCGACGACAGCGGCAGAAGGAGCAAACGCATCGAAGTCACATTCAGGCGATGTGGAGAATATGTTCCGCGACGCGGCGGGAAGCCCCGGTTTTTCCCAGCTTTTGCCGGATAAGAGATAACTCCCGGCGCGTCGATTCCAGGGCCGCATCATCATTGAGGAGCCGAAGGGCCTCACGAACGAGGTTCGAAGCGGTCGCGCTCTGCTGAATACATTCCGGCACGATCTTCTTGCCGGCAACAATGTTGACCAGGCCGATGTTTTCAACCTGTATCAACAATCTGCCCAGAAGATAGGTGAGCCAGGACGTTCGATAAACCACCACCATCGGCGTTTCAAACAGGGCCGTTTCCAGAGTCGCCGTCCCGGACGTGACGAGAGCAAAATCCGCGTGCGCCATTACTTCATAGGTCGCCCCCCGGATGAGATGGACACCTTCAACGGGATAGAGCGTCCGGAAATATCGTTCCTCGAGCGTCGGCGCCACGGCAACGGCCACCTCCATATCCAGTCGGGCGGCAATTTCCTTTGAGGCTTTCAGCATCTCAGGGAAGATCTTTTCAATCTCCTGGACTCTGCTCCCCGGCAAAACGCCCAAGAGCCTCTTAGAGGGATCCAGGCTGTATCGTTTGAAGAATCCCGCGCGGTCTAAATCCGACTTCAATACCTCCAGCAGCGGGTGTCCGACGAATTCTACATCCACCCCCTCTTTCCTGTACAATTCAACTTCGAAGGGAAAGATCACGAGCATCTTGTCCACGAT
>DKJQ01000139.1 GCA_002454845.1 Ignavibacteria bacterium UBA6688 | reverse complement strand
GATCCTTCCATGCTGACCTGGAATACTGATTCGTCGTTCGCGAAGAGGATGGGAATGTTGGGAGTGGCAGCGTTTATGCTGTTCGTTTCTCCAATGTTTGCCTTTGCACAGGGTACGATTCGGGGTGTAGTAAGCGATTCCCTGACGGCAGAGCCGTTGCTCGGAGCCAATGTGTTTCTTGTCGGCACAGCGCTCGGGAGCGCCAGCGACCGGGAGGGAAGATTCAGGATTCAGAACGTTCCGCCAGGGACGTACTCCCTGCGGATATCCTATATCGGATACAAGCCCAAAACGGTCGAAGTGAACGTCACTGCAGACGAACAGATGGTCAATGTCAGTCTCCTTCCCGATGTGATCGAAGGGGAGGAGGTGGTCATCACAGCACAGGCGCGCGGTCAGGTTGCGGCGATTAATCAACAACGCACGGCGAACACCATTGTCAATGTTGTCTCGCGGGAGAAAATCCAGGAATTGCCCGATGCGAATGCCGCGGAGGCTATCGGTCGTTTACCCGGAGTTTCCATTATCCGATCCGGCGGTGAGGCCAATAGAGTGATCTTGCGCGGACTCGAGGACAAATTTACCAGCTTCACCATCGATGGGGTGAAGATTCCCCCGACGGATGCAACGAGCCGTGGTGTGGATCTCAGCATGCTCTCCCAAAGTTCGTTGGCCGGCGTGGAACTCTACAAGGCCTTGACTCCCGATAAGGATGGGGATGCGCTGGCCGGAAGCATCAACCTGGTGACAAGAAAAGCTCCTGAGGTCAGAAATATCAAGGTGGATGTGAAGGGAGACTATAACGATCTCATGGCCTCTGCCAGGCAGTACATTTTTGCACTGCACTACGGAGAACGTTTTTTCGAGAACATCCTGGGCGTCCAGGTTACCGGTAACCTCGAGAAGAGAATACGGAGCAACGAGCGCATTAACGTCAATTATGGCCGGCAGGATCTCGCGAATTATTTCATCAACGATTTTCTTCTGGAATTTACCGATGAGACCCGGAAGAGGGAGGGCTTGAGTGTTCTGCTGGACCTGGACACGCCGGATGGCGGATCGCTGAGGATCAGTAATGTGTACGGCAGAACGCAAAGGGATTATTTTCTCTCCACAAGAGAGTATCCATCAGGGGGAGGGGGGAGCCAGCAAGGTCAACCGGTCTATAATTACCGCGACCGGGAGCAGGATACGAAGACGCTGAGCAGCTCGATCCGTGGCGATAATCGCATCTCCGGATTTTCGGTGAACTGGGGGGCATCGTTTGCGGAATCGCAGTCCGAATTTCCCTATGACTACGAGACGATCTTCGTTGAACCCTCGGGCATGAATCCCACTCCCGAGTTTACAAGCGGTCCCGAGCAAATTATCCCGTATGCGATCAATAACTACGCCAATGCATCGTTGTACTGGGCGTACTATCGCGCTCAGGATAATTATGACAAGGAAAGGACCGCCTTTCTGAATATCGGCAAAGAATACCTCTCTGGAGGTATGATCTCCGGCGAGGTCAAGCTCGGTGCGAAGCTCAAGGTCAAGAACCGATCCAATACACGAACAGAAGACTTCACTCCGTATTATCTTGGGCGCTGGCAAACCCATGAAAGGCTGCCGGACGGAACCCTCCGGAAGAAGGATTTTACAGGGACGTATTTTGAAGAATGGCAAAAATCGGGAGGGGGATTTATCGGGATTGACCGGTTCTTTTTTGGCGGTCCCACGGCGAGGGATGTCTACGGCTCTTATTCCCTTACTCCGCTGATCGGCAAGGACCATATGCGTCAATGGAGGGAGCTGAACAAGTATGGGATCGACGCTACGGGGAACCAGTATGAGATCTGGGGAAATCCCCTCATCCGCTATGACGACTATTTTGTCACGGAACGGGTTGTCGCAGGCTACCTCATGAACACGTTGAATGTCGGGCAAGACCTGACGGTTATAGCGGGGGTCAGGATAGAGAACGAGGATAACAATTACCTCTCAACCTTCATGCCGCAGCCGGTGTCAGGCTTTCCCATCCCTACCAATTCCATCACGGACACTACATCCTCCTATTTTCAATCAGTCCTGCTGCCTAATCTTAACATCTCCTATAGGCCGTTCGAATTTATGAATGTCCGGGTCGCGGCCTACAAAGCGCTTGCAAGGCCCGATTTCAACATGCGCCTGAATCGTTTCATTGCAGGACGCCCGGCCGAGGTCGGAACCCAGTTCCAGGTGTTTGTCGGAAATCCCTCCTTAAAGACCTCGGAGGCCTGGAATCTCGAGGTCAATACATCCTTCTATGATAACTCCTTTGGGTTGATTTCCTTATCGGCCTATTACAAGGACATCAAGGACATGTATCACATGCTGAACAATTTCAATACAGTTGGTGATACAATGCTCCAACGATTCGGCAGCACGTGGAAGAGCCAGATGCGCACGACCCCGTACAACCTGACCATCCCCTACAATTCTCCCAAACCGACAAAGGTATGGGGATTCGAGCTGGAGCAACAGATCAATTTCCATTTTCTCCCCGAACCCTTCAAGAACTTTGTTTTATCGTATAACGCCTCCCTTGTGCGTTCTGAAACGGTCCTCTATGGATCTCAAACCATCACCTACGTCGATTCTTCAGGTCCGTTTCCACTCACCAAATCCGCAAACATCCTGGTAGAACGAAAACAGAAGCTGGAGGGGATGCCGGAATTCTTTGGAAACATCGCCCTCGGGTATGATCTGGGTGGGCTTTCGGCAAGGGTTTCGCTCTTTCATCAGGGGGAGCATAATGTCTCCTTCTCGGCCACAGGCTTGAACGATCGGGTAACAAGCGCATTCACGCGCATCGATATTGCGTTGAAACAGAAACTTACACCGTTCCTCTCGCTCTCGGTGAATTTCAATAACGTCACGAACATCGAAGATGGGAGTTCCATTTTCAACCGGGTGTTCGATCGCACCCTGTTTGATCAAAGCGAGATCTACGGCTTCACTGCAGATTTTGGCATGACACTGGAATTGTAACGACCCAACTAATCCACAATCACACGAAAAGCTCTATGACGGGCAAGTCCCTCAAGGAGGTGTTGCCAGGTAGATTTGCCAAAAACTCTTTTCCCTCAACCATCATTAACTGCATGGAGGCACCTATGTCTTTTAGAATAGCTGGAACCATACTTGCGGTCATCTTCTTTGCCGTTGCAGCGTCCTACGGGCAGGAAAGCGTTTTGACGCTCGTTCCTTTTAACGGCCAGGTTGAGACCTATGTAAACGAACAGTTTGCAGCAGACACCACGGCAACCGGCGGATTGATCGCCAACCGGGTGTATGAACTGCAACGCGATGGAGTGTATCTCTCCAGAGCTATCATCACCATCCAGGCCGGCAAGACGCTTCGTTTCCGTGCTGCCGCGGGGACCGGGAAAAAACCGATCATCTATCTTTGGGAGAGCGGAACCGGAGCCACCCCCACCAGACCCCCGGGAAACTTCGTCGTTCTCAATGGCGGGAACCTGGAAATGACCAATGTCGGAGTAGCAGGTTTCTATGAGCCCGAACCGGAGCGTTTGGATGGCGTCCAGGGGGGCTTGATCAATACCACCGCCGTCGGCGCATCCATCATCCTCGACGGTGTGATTTTTTCCAATGTCAACGGTCAGCATGTCCGGACGGGCTCGAATGCAGTGAAGGTCTCAGCCACGAATACGATTTTTGCGGACATGGGCGCGTTGACGACGTCCAATCTCGGAGCCGGGAAGGGTTTCGACTTGCGTGAGGCGACCATCGATACATTTATTGTGGAGAATTGCACGTTCGTCAATTACCAGGACCGTCCGATCCGCCACTACAATTTTTCCAACCCCACGGCAGGAACAGGCCCGATCAAGTACGGCCGGATTAACCACAATACTTTTGTGAATGGCATGGGATACCATGGGCTTCTTTCACTCGGCAATGTGGGAAATCAAATCCATATCACAAACAATCTTTTCATCGACGCGTTTGGTTTAGGTGAGGATTCCACGGATGCTACCCGGGCCGCGGAATGGGCAAATACGGGAGAGGTCTATCCGAACGGAAGAAACAGAATCACTTGGATATTCTCAGCCAAGAATGATACAACAAAGTGGACGATTCGGAACAACTACTATAGCATCTCCGATTCGGGAAGGGGATTTTTGAACCAGTTCCAATTCCCTGTTGGTTCTCCTCTCTCATGGCACATCAACAGCAAGCTCCAACAGCAGGGGGGCGATTCACTAACCGCATTTCGTGAAATCAACCTGACGCTTCAGAATATTCCGAAAGTCATGACCACGATGATGCGCTGGTACGAAGCTGCGAACGGTGGAACAAGACTAAAAAACCAGACAAACTTCCTCAAGACCAGGGACGATTTCGATCGCCGGAACATCATCTACTACCGCGATACCTTGAATGCCGCTTACTCCAGTTCCGCAGCCGCGTATACTGCGGCCACAGGCGGCTATCCTGTCGGTGACCTGAACTGGTTCCCAACCAGAAAGGCGCAATGGCTGACCGATCCGGCAACTTCGGTTGATGGTCCCGGCGATGGTGTTATTCCGGAAACATTCTCGCTTGATCAAAACTACCCCAATCCGTTCAA
>DKJQ01000145.1 GCA_002454845.1 Ignavibacteria bacterium UBA6688 | reverse complement strand
CATCTGCCATCTGCCGTCTGCCTTCTTCCTTCCGGCTTGCCAAAATCCTCGATTTATTGAACACCCAATGGACTCTTGAGTCGAGAAGCGCGACGAACTCCTGCTCCATCACCGGCTTTTCAAACCAGAGGTTGATCGTAATAATGGGAGAGGATTCGAAACCGTCCTCCTCACCGGCGGATTGTTTTCTGCCAGATGTTGAAAGTCCAGGCATGATGACGTCGAGAGCATAATACGGAACTGCGGCAATGACCGCATCAACCTCCAGCGTTTCCGTACCGGCCCGAACGCTCCGAACGCGACCTTCCCGGACCTCCACACCATCGACTCCCACTCCGGTTCTGAGCGACGAGCCACGGGATTCCAGGAACGCCACTGCCGGATCGACCAGAAGCTCGCTTAACCCGACATGGGGTATCAGGAGAGAGGAATTTTCGCGGGCGCCGAGAAATGCGCTCCGCAGGACGCGGTAGAACAAGAGAGCCGAGACCATCCGAGGATCGTCGTTGAGTGAACCGATTGCGATGACATCCCAAAGGTGTTTCTTGTTTTCAGGAGACTGACCAAGCGATGTGAGCCACTCGTCGACGGTCAGGAGGGAAAGATACGGTTCGACCTTCACGGGATCTTTCTGAAGTTCCCATCCCACCTTCAGAAGTCCAAGGCGGTCCTTCCAGGAGAGCGATTTCAGACCGAGCAGGCCGGCGAGCAGGTGAAATGGCGGTGGCAGTGCGGGACAGGATAGCGTTGCGGGGCCGCGTTGGGGGTGAAGGAACTCGATGTGGAGATTCGGCTGAAGGGACGCGCGTGAGTCCGAACCGATGGTCTTCAGGTACCGGCGTGTTTCGTGGTAACACCCCATCAGGAGGTGCTGGCCGTTGTCCACCACGTCGCCCGTAACTTCATCGACAAAGGAATAGGTCCGCCCCCCGAGGTGTTGCCGCTGTTCAAGAAGGGTCACCGTGTAACCATGGCGCGTGAGCTCAACCGCGGCGTTGAGTCCGCTGACTCCTCCGCCGATGACGAGCACGCGCGAACGGGGGCGACCCGGTGCGCCGATATGTCTGTCAGGACGTTGCACGGTGCGAAGCAGGATTTTCGAAGGAACAAGATGGCGGAAGAGCGGCAGGTTGTCGACCCCGCTCGTGCGCTACCCCACCGGGAGGCTTTGGATTACGCGGGCAGTTCGGTTCGGATATAACGATGGAAGTTCCTGGGGAGTTTGTTGCGGAGCCGAAGGACCATCGCGACCAGGAACTTGACGGGCGAGGCGAGACGTATCCGTTTCGAGTACACATCGTAGCCGGCTCGCTCGATACGGAGAAGAAGCAGGTAGTAGATGTTCCCCATGGCACGGGCGGCATAGAACAGCGGCTTGTCATCTTCCGCGAGGAAGCTTTTTGCCTTCCGGTAAAACTCGTGAGCCCGGTCGCACTCGAACTTCATGAGCGCCCGGAACCGGTCGTCATAGACCGAGTTCATCAGGTCTTCCTCGGTGTATCCGAACGCGAGCAGATCCTCACGCGGGAGATAGATCCGCCCACGTTTCGCATCGGCCTTGATGTCCCGTAGGATGTTCGTCAATTGCAGGGCGATCCCAAGGTTCAACGCGTATTCCTTCGTTCGCTCATGGTGGTACCCGAAGACCTCCGCGCAAATCAACCCAACCGTGGAGGCAGCGCGGTAGCAATATTCCCTTAACTCCCCGAACGTTTCGTACCGGCTCTTCACCAGGTCCATCTCCATGCCTTTCAAAAGGTCATGGAAATGTCTGACGGGGATATTGAACTTTTTGATAACGGCGGCGAGGTTGTTCAGGATCCCATAGCGGGAAACGCCGTAGAGTGAGCGCTGCAACTCTGCCGTCCACACCCGGAGCCTCTTATGCCGCTCTTTGGGATCCGCCTCTTCATCGACGATATCATCCGTATAGCGACAGAACGCGT
Organism: Ignavibacteria bacterium UBA6688; assembly: GCA_002454845.1. Lineage (GTDB taxonomy): Bacteria > Bacteroidota > Ignavibacteria > UBA10030 > UBA10030 > UBA6688. Next base: position 4,949 of record DKJQ01000145.1, on the reverse strand, counting down.
AGATCGTCTCGATCGCCTCGCGTTTGGGCTGCGGGAGGAACAGGAAGGAGAAGAAAAAGTTGCTTTCCCTGTTTTGCGAAAAATCCGGGGCAATGGTATGGACGCCTTGAGCCGACACGGTACCTAGGATAAAAGTGAAGAAAAGAGAACGCCCGTCTTATCCCATCGGGAAAGACTGGGGCGGGCATGGAGCACATCGTATCCGGACTTCTCGATCTTCCGGAGAATCCTTCGTCCTCCATGCCAGGTAAGTTTCAATTCAAATGAAAGATCCCTCCCGACCGAGTCCAGCAGGGGTTTCCCTTCCAGGAAGATTCTCTCCGTCCGCTCAATCTGGTATATCATGATATCGCGGAATTCCTGTGTCACGGAATGCTTGAAGAGTGCTTCCTCCGAATACCCGAACTCGCGGATATCCTCCAGCGGGATGTAGACCCGGTCCTTCGCCAGGTCGACAGACACATCCTGCCAGAAATTCGTGAGCTGCAGCGCCGTGCAGAGAGCGTCCGAAGGCTCCGTGAATCGTTCGCCCCGGTAGTTCAACAGGAGCAGGATTAACCGTCCGATGGGGTTTGCGGAGTTCTTGCAATACTCCAGAACATCGTCAAACGTCTCATAGCGGTGGGTCGTCACATCCGTGCGGAATGCGTGCAACAGGTTCTGGAAAAGGTACTGGGGAATCTCAAACCGGTCGATTGTTTCCTTGAGCGCGAGAAAAACCGGGTGGATCGCCTCGCCCTGGTAACACTCTGCCAGTTGTTCCTCCCAAACGTTCAGACTGTCGATCCGTTCTGCCGGACTCATGCCCGGCTCATCGGCAAAGTCGTCTGCAATCCGCGCAAAGGCATAAATGGCGCAAACGTGTTTGCGCTTGTCCCTGGGAATGAACACGGAGGCAACGGGAAAGTTCTCATAATGCTCGTACGTCACCTTTTCGCAATAGCGAAATGCCTGTTCGGTAGTTCTTGGCGTGCGAAGCAGTATGGCGTCGTGTGTCAGCATCGGTTGCATCTTTGACGAAACTCGTGCTCCCGATGTTTCAACCGGGGGCGGCAACAACGTTTAAAGAGTGGTCCGGTCAACGAGGAGAATTGGTCCGTTAATATGGAGAAACAGGAGAGGAAAAGCAAGGAATGCCGCGGGCTTGCAGTCGGAACGCTTCCCGCGGTGAACGTTGGTTTTTTATCCTTTTCTTCGTATATTTTTCCCGCCAGAAATCCTCAAATCAGTTGAGTTTTGAGGATTTTTTCGTTTCACTGTATGACTCGACCGCGGGCACGTGGCGAAATTGGCAGACGCGCTAGCCTTAGGAGCTAGTGGGGAAACCCGTGGGGGTTCAAGTCCCTCCGTGCCCACAAGCGTTTGCGGGATGGGGTAACCCGTGGGGGTTCCCCGCCCGACTGCCTGACGCAGTCAGGCGGGCGGGAAGTCCCTCCGTGCCCACAAGCGTTTGCGGGATGGGGTAACCCGTGGGGGGCAAGCTGAGTTTCGATCTTTTTTGTCGGAACGAAGTCCCGCCGTTTCACGTTTTGTGTGTCCCGCCGCTCTTTGGCGGGATTGGCGGGATCCCTCCGTGCCCACAAGCGTTTGCGGGTGAGGGATGCAGCGAAGAACATCCGGCAGGGTGGAAAACCCCACCTGCCGACTATATTCCCCCCCGGCAAGAACAAAGGCTGCCGGGTTTTTCATGACCGATATTCGATCTTCATGGGAAGGAACCAGCACGTGGAAGTAACCCTCGTTTCAATCTCTGATGTCTCAAAAGAAGTCGAGATCCATGCCACCTCGGATGAATTGAAGCCCCATTTCGACAAGGCGTACCATGAGTATCGCCCGAAGATCGAGATCAAGGGATTTCGCAAAGGAAAAGCCCCGCTCGACATGATCAAGAAGCTGTACGGCGAGTTGATCGAGAACGAATATCTTGACAAGCTGGCCAGCGAGCTCTATCGCCAGGCGGTGCAGGAAAAGGACCTGAAGCCAATCGGGGAACCGACCCTTGTCGACCTCGATTACAGGCGTGGGGAACATTTCCGCTTCAAGATCAAGTACGATGTCCGTCCAACCATCACCTTGAAGCAGTATAAAGGACTCTCCGTCAAGGCAGTGGTGCACCGGCTCGTGGATGCAGAGTTAGAGGAGGAGATCGATCGCCTGCGGAAGGGGAACAGCGCGTTGGTGGATGTGGAGAAGGCAACGGACGACGAGCACATCGTTACGGCCGAGATGCAGGAACTTGACGAGTCGGGCGTTCCTCTCATCGGCAAGAAAACGGAAAACGCGCGCTTCTATCTGGCAGACCCTCAACTGGAGAAACCCTTCAAGGACGCGTTGACGGGCGCCGCAAAGGGGAACGAACACACCGTCCGGTTTGAGCACCAGCATGGGGATCACACGCACAAGGTGAACGCAAAACTCAATGTCACGAACGTACAAAAAGTGATCCTTCCCGAGTTAAACGACGAGCTCGTCAAGAAAGTCACCAAGGACAAGATCTCGACCGTTGCCGAGTTCCGGACGAGCCTGCGGGAAGATCTTGAGTCGTACTGGAAGGAAAAAAACCGTAGATCCCGGATCAATGCAATAATCGCGGAGATCATCCGTCTCCATGAATTCGAAGTGCCCGAATCGCTGATCCGGAGCGTGATCGAGGGCCTTCTCGAGGAAATCAAGAACCAGTATCCGAACAAACAACTGCCGCAGGACTTCGAGTTTGAGAAATTTTTCCAGGAAAACCGCGAGTATGCCTTGTACCAGTCCCGATGGGCTCTTCTCCGGGAAGAGATCGTCGGAGCGGAAAATCTCGAGGTGGACGAGGCCACGCTGGTCGCCCTGGCAGAACGCGAAGCACCGAAGATCGGAATTGACAAAGAACGATTAATCACATACTATAAGTCGTCCGATCAGGTCAAAGACCGGCTGGTGAGCGAGAAACTTATGGACCTTCTCATCAGCAGTTCGACGATCGACGAAGTGGACGACGCAACGGTGCAGGACTCTCTTTTGAAAGGATGACGTGCTCTATGAAGCATTCTCCGTTTGAGGTATACAACCAGCTTGTTCCGATGGTGGTCGAACAGACCGGCCGGGGCGAGCGGGCATACGACATTTACTCGCGGTTGTTGAAGGAGCGGATCGTGTTCATCGGAACGCCGATTGACGACACGATCGCGAGCCTCACCATCGCCCAGCTCCTGTTCCTGGAGTCGGAGGACCCCGACAAGGATATTCACATGTACATCAACAGTCCGGGCGGGAGCGTCTCCTCCGGGCTTGCGATTTATGATACGATGCAGTATATTCGCCCAGACGTTTCGACGATCTGTATTGGTATGGCGGCCAGTATGGGCGCGGTGCTGCTGGCGGGCGGAGCCAAGACCAAACGCATGGTGCTGCCGAACTCGCGCATCATGATCCACCAGCCGTGGGGGGGCGTGCAGGGCGCGGCCTCCGACATCAGCATCCAGGCGGAAGAGATCCTGCGCACGAAGAAGCGGCTCAACGAGATCCTCGCGGCTCACTGCGAGAAATCGGTCGAGATGATCGAAAAGGACACCGACCGTGACCGGTACATGTCCGCCCAGGAAGCAAAGGAGTACGGGCTGATCGACAACATCCTCGTGAAGCGGACGGCCGAACCCAAAAAGGACAAATAAGCAGGATCGTATGAGTCAGAAGACGAAACAAGGCGAGAAGATCACATGCTCCTTCTGCGGACGCTCGTCCGAAGAGGTGAACAGCATCATTGCCGGGCCGGATGTGTATATCTGCGACCTCTGCGTTTCGAGCTCGGTCGATATCATTCGCAACAACATGGCGGCCATTTCCGCCAAACGGCACTCCACACACGGCAACCTCGCACCCCTCGAAATCAAGAAAGCGCTCGATGAATTTGTGATCGGACAGGAACACGCGAAGCGGACCCTTGCCGTTGCGGTGTACAACCACTACAAGCGGATCGATTCGAACGATCACATGCATACGCTGGATGAGGTCGAGATCGAAAAAAGCAACATCCTGCTGGTCGGCCCCACCGGAACCGGCAAAACCCTGCTCGCGCAAACCCTTGCACGCATCCTGGACGTCCCCTTCGCCATTGCCGATGCCACAACCTTGACGGAAGCCGGCTATGTGGGGGATGATGTGGAGACGATCCTCGTCTACCTCTTGCAGAACGCAGAATACAATGTCGAGAAAGCCGAGCGCGGCATCGTGTACATCGACGAGATCGACAAGATCACCCGGAAGAGCGACAGCGCGTCGATTACGCGCGACGTGTCCGGTGAAGGGGTCCAACAGGCGTTATTGAAGATCCTGGAAGGAACGATCGCCGGCGTGCCACCAAAGGGGGGACGCAAACATCCGGAACAGAGCCTTATCAACATCAACACGAAGAACATCCTGTTTATCTGCGGCGGGGCGTTTGAAGGGCTGGACAGGATTATCGAGCGGCGCGTGAGCCAGAACCCGGTCGGGTTTGGAGCTGATGTCAGAGGGAAAAAAGGGAAAACGGCGGACGAGTACCTCTCCAAAGTCGAACCGGATGACCTCCTGAAGTACGGCCTGATCCCCGAGTTCATCGGCCGGCTCCCCATCACCGCAACGCTTCACTCGCTGGACGAAAAAGCACTCTTCAATATCCTCACTGAGCCGCGCAACGCGCTGGTGAAGCAGTACCGGAAGCTGTTCATGATGGAGGGGGTCGAACTGGAGTTTGAAGAGTCCGCCCTTCACGCCGTGGTTTCAAAAGCCATGGAACGGGGAACGGGAGCCCGCGCCCTTCGCTCCATCATCGAGGAAGTGATGCTCGACATCATGTACCATCTCCCCTCCCGCCAAAACGTGTCCAAGTGCATCATCACGAAGGATACGATCCTCAAATCCAAAGAACCGGTCTATCTCTACGAAGAGCGAAAATCGGCTTAGGCTCTCAGCTTTCAGCGGTCAGC
>DKJQ01000250.1 GCA_002454845.1 Ignavibacteria bacterium UBA6688 | reverse complement strand
AGTGAGAAGGTAGTTTGTTGGCTGTTACTATTCAGGTAGAACAAATCAAAAACCACGTCATCGTGAGCGAAGTCGAACGATGGCTTTGTTAACAATGAAGTGAAGAGGCAGTTGATTGACTAAACCTATTTAGGTGAAACAAATAACAAATCCCAAATTCCAAAAACCAAATGTTTTGCGGTTTGGAATTCGATTTTTTGTAATTTGGGATTTGAGATTTGGAATTTGGGTTTTGGAATTTGTTATTTTGGTCTTGCCGTTGACTTTGCGATTGTAGAGAACAATTGGGAGAAAAACAACGAAGGAGTGCGTAAATCGGGGTGTGAGTCAGGTATGAAACGGAACCCGTCATCCTGAAATGCCCCGACACGCTTTTAGTCGGGGTTCAGGATCAATCCAAAGCGAGCTTTCCAACGGATGCGGTTTGGTTTGAGAGGCGGGCAGAAGATACTGGATGCCGAACAAAACCATTTCGGCATGACGGGGGTTTTGTTCGGCGGCGCTGTTTGCTTCGTGACGTGGCTCGTCAGCATGATGCGCGTTTTCCGGACTCGAGTTGGTGTGAATCGAATTCCGGGAAATCAGCGCAGGCGCTGAATCGCCGCCTTCCTGCTCAAACTGATACAACACTCCGCCGTGCTTCCTGCTTTCCGCCGCTTTTATTTCACCCGCTTCGGATAGGGGGCGCGCTTCGGCTTCGCAGGTGGATTGTTCTCCAGTAGCTTCATCGCCTCCCGCACCGCACGCTCCAGTTGCGGGTCGCGCCCGTCACGGCTCTCCTTCGGAAGCATCTCGACTTCAATATCGGGATCCACACCCTCGTTCTCCACCTCCCAATTTCCCTGTTTATTATAAAATGCGACGCGCGGTGCGGTCACAGAGCCGCCGTCGATCAACCCCGGGTAATCGTAAATGCCGACCAGTCCCCCCCACGTTCGCGTCCCGATCAATGGACCAATCTTCCTGTCGCGGAAGTAGTATGGAAGCGCATCGCCTCCCGATCCGGCGTGCTCGTTGATGATCATGACTTTCGGACCGTTGATCGCCGCGGTGGGGGTCTGGAAATCCTTCCCGTCTCTCGTTGCCCAGTAGTTCAGGAGCGGGCGGTTCATCATATCGACCATATAATCCGCAGCCGAACCACCCCCATTATACCGTTCGTCGATCACCGCCCCCTTCTTGTGCATCTGCATGTAATAGTACCGGTTGAAGTTGGTGTAGCCCGCACCGGAGGTGTTGGGGAGGTACACGTAGGCAAGTGTTCCCTTTGAGAGTGCCTCCACCTTGCGCCGGTTTTCCTCGATCCACGCCCGCTGGCGGAGCGCCGTTTCGCTCTCCACCGGCACGACGGTCACCGTCCGGGCTCCCTGTTCCACGGGCCGGCTGTTGATAAGCAACACCGTCTGCTTCCCGGCAGTCGCTTCGAAGAAGCTGTAAAGATTCGCCCCTGCGCGCGCCGGCACACCGTTCACGGCTAGGATGTAGTCGCCGACGGAGACGTTGATCCCCGGCTCCGTCAGCGGAGCGCGAAGTTCGGGGTTCCAATTTTCCCCGCTCAGGATACGGCTGATCCGGTAGAAGCCGTTTTCTATCGTGTAATCCGCACCGAGCAACCCAACCCTCACAGGGGGAATCGAGGGGGCATCTCCTCCCGAAATGTAGCTGTGCCCCACCACCAGCTCTCCCATCATGTGCGCGAGGACGTACGAGAGATCGGTCCGGTGACCGATGTGCCTGACCCATGGCTCATACCTTGCCCTGATCGCGTTCCAGTCGGCGCCATGCATCGTTGGGTCGTAGAAGAAGTCGCGGTTGATGCGCCATGCTTCATGGTACATCTGAGCCCATTCGGCACGCGGGTCGACCCTGATCTCGATCTGATCCGTTTTCAGCTTGCCGTCCCCGACCTTGGCGGCCTTCCCTGCTTCCACGATTCCGTAAACGTTGTTCGGAGCGGCGTAGAGAAGTTTCTTACCGTCGGCCGAGAGGACGTAATTGTTGACGCCGGTGAGGATCGCGATCGTCTCGCGCTTCTTCATGTCGAACCGGTGGAGCGTGGCGCCCGTCTGGTTGGGGATGTTCTCGATGTAGTAGAATGCGTTGTCGGCTCCGATCAGCTCCTGGTAATTGCGCGCCGGAATTTTTTCGACCGCGATGATGCGCTGGTCGAGTCCGTCAAAATCGATCTTCACGTCGGCGGCCGCGCCTGAAGGCTTCTTCTCCTTGCTGTCGGCAGCCTTGGCCTGCGCCGTGTCCTTCGCCTCCCCCTTTTCTTCATCGCTTTCCGGGGCAAAGGGGGAGAGCGTGTCTTTCGCCAGGACGGCCAGGTAGACGCTGCGCGTCACGGGCCGGTCGTACGAGGTCATGTCGAGCCATCCGGTGTTCAGACCGAAATTCGTGCCGGCAAGGAAGAGAAGATATTTGCCGCTCTTTTCAAACGAGGGGGAAACGGCATCCGAGAGTCCATCCGTGAGTTGGTGCGTCTTTGACGTTCCGAGGGAGTACACGAAGACCGCATGCATGTGATTGTCGAGCCGTTTCGAGTACGTAATCCATTTTGAGTCGGGCGACCAGGCCGGCACGAGTGTGCGTTGCGGGTGGTCGTAGGTGTCGGTATCGACTTTTACCGGTTTCCCCCGGTCGATGTCGATGTACCAGAGCGTGAGATGCTTGTCGGTGAAGGCAAGTTTGCGGGAGTCGGGAGACCAGACGGGCCTATAATAGAAACTCGGTTTCTCGAACCGGATCGCCTTCGGTTCCTGCAACCCCGTTTGCTCGCCGATCATCAGTTGATATTCGCCGCCACGATCTGAAAACCAGGCGATACGCTTGCCGTCCGGCGACCACGCCGGATCACGATCATTCACACCGGTGCTGTTGGTAAGGTTCCGGATGTCCCCTTTCTCGGCCGGGACGGTGACGATGTCCCCCCGGGCCTCGAACACTCCCCGCGTGCCGGTGGGGGAGATCTCGAAATTGCGGATCATCGTACCGGCTTTCTTGAACTGCACACGGGCCCACGGAAGATCGCCCAGGACGGTGATCGGGACCTTGTTGGTGGCGTTCGATTTCGGATCGAACAGATGGATCCAGCCCGCCTGCTCGTACACGATCACCCCGTTCCCGGAGGAGGCCGAACGGATGTCGAAGTCGGCATGCCGCGTGACCTGCGCGACCTGTTTGGATTTGGTGTTGTACGAAAACACATTCATCGTACCGTTCCGGTCGGAGAGGAAATACACCCCGTCACCGATCCACATCGGCTCGGTCTCGTTGCTGTTGTCGCGCGGGATCGTCTCAAGGTCGAAGGTCCTGAGATTCACGATCCAGACACGGGAGGTACGCCCGCCCCTGTAATGACGCCAGACGTTGAATGCTTCGGCAAACGGAAGATAGGCCAGCGAGGAACCGTCTGATGAGTACGACCCCTTGTGGGCCGACGGGAGGGGGAGCTGCTGCGGAAATCCCCCGGTCACCGGAACGGTCCAGAGCCGGGTGTAGGCGACGGGGGCGCTGGAGCGTCCGCTGGCAAAAAGAACCGTCGATCCGTCCGGCGTCCACCCGCGCACAATGTCGTTCCCTGGATGATAGGTCAGCCGCTTCGGCTCTCCGCCGGTGGAGGGAATGACGTACACGTCGGTGTTTCCGTCGTACTGACCGGAGAAGGCGATCCATGCACCGTCCGGCGAGAACGATGGATCCGTCTCCGCTCCATCCGAAGTCGTCAATCGCCGGGCTGTGCCGCCCGCACGCTCAACGATCCAGAGATCGTTCGCGTAGACGAAGGTGATATGAGAGGCACTCACCGTCGGTTGCCGGAGGAGCCTCGATTCCTCCGCCGCGACCGATCCGACCGCGATGAAAACCAAAGAGAATAACAATATCGGAAATCGCATGAGAACAGTCTCCTTGATTGTGAAATTGGATGGGGATGACAGAGATTCGGATTGCAGGTATCTACGGGGAAGGGATGTGAGTTGCAACGAATGAGGCGAAAACGACCCATCCCGATTCATCGGAGTGACATACTCCAACCCTCACAGTGACCCTGGAAGAGTTGTTGACATGACTTCCAGGGTCTCTGCGGCTTGCCTGCCCGCATGACTGCGCCCGCCCGGACGACTTGCTTGCCCGGCCATGCCGTTTGGACGGGTCGTCCAGTCGGACAGGTCAGCAGTCGGGCGGGGCGCCTTCGTGGCAATACTTTTGCGATCGAGTCTCTACCGTTTTTCGATCGGTACAAAGTTCCGCGTATCGTACCCGTTATACACCTGCCGCGGGCGGGCGATCTTCTGCTCGGGATCGAGCAGCATCTCCTCCCACTGCGCGAGCCATCCGGATGTTCTCGGGATGGCGAAGAGGACGGTGAAGGCCTCCGTCGGGAACCCGAGCGCTTCGTAGATGATGCCGGAATAGAAATCGACGTTCGGGTACAGTTTCCGCTTCATGAAGTATTCGTCCTGGAGCGCGATCCGCTCGAGTTCCGTGGCGATCTCCAACTGCGGATTGCGGCCGGTCACCTCGAACACCTTGTCGGCAGTTTCCTTGATGATTTTCGCGCGCGGGTCGTAATTCTTGTAAACCCGGTGTCCGAACCCCATCAGCTTCCCCTCGCCGGCCTTGATCCGCTTCACGAACTCGGGGACTTTGTCCTTCGAGCCGATCTCACGGAGCATGCGCAATACCTGCTCGTTCGCGCCTCCATGCAGGGGGCCGTAGAGGGCAGCAGCGGCGCCGGCGGTGGAAACGAACGGATCGGCTTGAGAGCTTCCGATGCTCCGCATCGCGTTGGTGCCACAGTTCTGTTCATGATCGGCGTGGAGAATGAAGAGGATATCCAGCGCGCGCTCAATGACCGGATTCACCACGTACTTCTTTTCCGTCATTTTGAACAACATGCTCAGGAAGTTCGCAGGATAGCTCAGTTCGTTGTCCGGATACACGTACGGCAGACCCCGGTGATGCCGGTACGCGAAGGCGGCGATGGTCGGCACCTTGCCGATAAGACGGTGGATCTGGTGCTTTCTGGTAGCGGCGTCATGGACGTTCTTCGATTCAGGATAAAACGTGGAGAGCGCAGCGAGAGTGCTGATGAGCATCCCCATCGGGTGCGCGTCGTAGTTGAAGCCGTCCATGAACTTCTTCACGTTCTCGTGAAGGAGCGTATGAACCGTGATGTTGTGGGTCCAGTCGGCAAGCTGTGTCTTCGTCGGCAACTCGCCGTGGAGAATGAGGTAGGCGACCTCCAGGTACGTGCATCGCTCGGCAAGCTGTTCGATGGGGTAGCCCCGGTAGCGCAGGATCCCCTTGTCGCCGTCGATGAAGGTGATCTTGCTCTGGCATGAGGCGGTGTTCATGAAGGCGGGATCGTACGTCATCATGCCAAAGTCGTCATCCGAGACCTTGATCTTGCGCAGATCCATCGCTTTGATCGTCCCGTTCTGAATGGGAACCGGATATTCCTTGTTCGTCCGGCTGTCCTTGATGGTCAGGTGATCCGGCGGAACCATCTCCTTCGAAGCTTCCGGGTTCTTACCTGTGCGGGTATCCTGGACGATAGTATTGTCTGGCATAAAACCTCCTTGGATGTTTGATTGTGAGTGCTTCGGGTTTTGGAGAAAATGCGCACGTGACGGCGACCGGATGCATCGAAGGATGGGAACTGAGGAGATCCCCTGGATGCGCCGATCGAAGTATGGTTTGGTACGAGTTCAATTTCGTTTCCAATCACCTGGAAAGAAATGTCGAACGCTCACAAGAGGAGAGAAATGTCGCAGTATTGCCACTCCTGCGAAAGGTCAGGTTCATGATCTGTGCCACGCAGGACAACTATTTTAGAATGGGAATGCTTGGTCTTGCGGATCGACGCCGGTATCCGGATTTCCCGGTTTCGGTATGGGAACACCGTGGCATTCTCAAGGATTGGAAGGGAAGGGGTGAATCAGAAATGAGAAGTGTGAAGAGCGTCTCGTGCGTTGTTTTCCTCCCCTGGTAAGGGGAGGTGTCCCATCACTTCTTTTGTGATGGGACGGAGGGGTCGGTTAAAGCAACATCACCATCAAGATTGTTCCACCATGATCGTTTGTTGAAGATTGTCGGTGTGACTTTCCACCCCCTCGTCCCTTCGGGACACTCCCCCTCGGTGAGGGGGAGAAAAAACATAGCTCGCAATTCTTGATGTTTTGCGCTTTTACCCGGGACATTCTTTTTTCCACAGCACTCGATAGTCAATGCATCGCGACGTCACAAGTACCGATCCCGCCGCGATAGTAATTAAACTGCACGTTTGGGTGATCGGCCAGAAGCGACATTGGAACCGAGGTATCGACAAGCCTCTTTGAAATCATGAAGGGCGTCAGGCGTTGTCCAAAGGGATTGTCATGGTTTCCCGCATGCCAGATCGAGACTTTGTCGGCCTTCCAGGTTTCCACCGGACCGACCGTGATGGCCTGGGTCGGTACCATGCTCACGTTGCCGCCTCCCGACGTGCGCGCATTCTGCATGACGGTGACCGGATGCAGATCGATCAACCGGGTTGCCAACCGGCGATATTCCTCCGGAGTGGGGGGTGCGTCTTTGTAATTTCCCTGACGCCGAACCGGATCATTGAATGCCCAGTGTTTGATATCCCCCTGACCTCCCTGCATCAGTGCGCAGCGCACGCCCTCCCAGCTTTTTCGATACACCGCTGAGTCCGCTTTGGGAAAGTGCAAATGCGGGTCGGGCATCACGAGTTTCTTGTCTATCCGATTGAAGCAGAGCTCGCGGTCGCATCGTTCGAACGAAAGAGGATGGGTAGGGGGGACTTCCTTGCCGTCGATGGCCCATTCATCCATTCCCCAGAAATGGGCGGAGTGCAGCTTCAGTCCGATAGCATTGACGATGCGTGCGACCAGGGGAAGTTGCTCGGTCGGACCGATGGGGCCGCACACACCGATGGGATTATCGTCGGTGGACTGCTTCCAGGCCTCGATATATTCAAGCGCTTCCGCGCAATAAAATTCCTCGAGCGTATCGTAGAATACAACCTTGAAACCGGGACGGGAGAGCCCGAGGATGTCCTCCGGAGTGAGCCTGGCAGCATCCTGGATGATTTTTGTGTCGAGCGTGGTGTAATCCCACCAGTCGGGAGCGAGTGAACTTAGTTTGCGTGGCATCGGGTTAACTCGGTAATGTTGTTGTAAGGTAGATATTCAGTCATTTAACTACGACCGGACGCGGATTTCGCGGATTTACGCGGATGACACAGATTCGAGCCAAGTAGTGAGAAAAGATTTTCGACAAAGGGAATCCAAATTGAG
>DKJQ01000030.1:7810-15855 GCA_002454845.1 Ignavibacteria bacterium UBA6688 | reverse complement strand
ACCCAGATGACGACGAGCCGTGGGAAGAGTTTTTTGAGATGCTTCGAGATCCGTACCGCTGCGACAAGCTGCGGGCCCGGCATCACGGTCATGCCGAGGTATCGGGCATTCCGGGTCCGGATCATCATCTCAAGAGTCTTTTCAACCTCTGGATCGAAGTTCCCATCCACAATCTCATAGTCATGCTTCCCTTCGAGGCCGACACCAATGGTGAGGACCGACAGCGGTATCCGGCGATTGTGCTTGGCACTCCTGGGATTCAAAAGGATAATCATCGTTCATCCCCTGTTATTGCACATCGGGTGTGACCATCTCCCGGCGAACATGATCTGCGACCGGTGCGGGGCCCCCCGACAGTAGTCTCTTGTAGAGCCCGGAATATTTTTGAACCACTCTGCTGACATCATTTCGAGACGCCCATTCGTGGGCGGCGGTCCGCAACGTCGATAACCTTGCCTTGTCGTTCATGAGTTCCAGGATCTCGGTCCCCAACCGTTCAGAGGCTCCGGGAGGGACGGCAAGGCAGCAATCATCCCGCAGGTCAGACAGTACTCCCACCGCCGTTCCACAAACGACGACACCGCTCGCCATAGCCTCCACCACCGCAGTGCCTCCCCCTTCGTGCAGTGAGCTGTGCAACAACACATCCGCCCACGCAAGTTGTGCCGGGATATCGCTGTGGCTCACAAAACCACGGAATTCTACTTTCTCATCAAGATGCAGATCCCCGGCCAGCCGCTGTAACCTACCGTCGAGATGATCTCTTCCTACGATCCGCAAGACGGCATCCCCATGCGACGCCACGATGGAGAACGCCCGGAGAAGAGTCTCCTGATGCTTGACTTTGTTGAGGTCGCCGATATGCAGAAAGTGATAGGGAGGAGTTGCAGTTTTTTTGTGTGAATACGGGAAAAGGGAACAGTCTACCCCGGGAGGAATGACTTCACAATCATCCCGCACAACCCCGTAGTGGTTCAATTGCCGCAGTTGATATCGCGACAAGGTTGTGAGGGCATCGGCGTGACGGCATGTCCACCGAATGAGAGACCGTTCCGGCTGCCTCCGCATGTGCCCGTATCCTATTTCCGGAATGTTGGCTGTCTCTCCCCCCAACAGACTGACGATCGAGGGGACACCGATGGTTTTCCCCGCAAGAACGGCATACAATCCAAATGGTAATCCCCACATACCATGAATCAAGTCGAAGGGTTTCTCCATGTGATCACGAGTCAGTGCAGAGAGAAATGTGCCGCCTCTCCATAGTGCCGAATCCTCAGCGGTCGTCCGGAGAAAGCGCACGGTGGCCTTCCCGCACGACATCGTTTTCGGCGCGCGACCGGGGAGGGAATGCGAATACGCCGTTATCGAGAACCGGTCAGAAAGCCGACGCACCAGCTCAAAGATCCTTGGAATATGAATCCCGGAATCGACCTCGCCGAGTCCCCCCGGAAGAAGAAGCGCAAGATGAGGCATGATCATGGTGCCTTCATTCCCGGAAGAGGGTTGCGGCGACGATACGCATCGTCGTAGACCCGGATTGCCTGACGTGCCAGCGCGCCAAAGCTCCAATGGTCCAGGAAGTACTTTCTTACGGAGGACCGCATGGTCTTTTTCTCCAGAGCATTCTGAATCGCAGAAACCAGGGATGAGACCTTCCCCGGCTGCCAGAGAGAGCCGATCGTTCCATTGGCAGTCATGCGGCGAAAGGAGGGGATATCCGTCACAATCGGAACGACACCGCATGCCATCGCCTCCAGGACCGCGAATCCGGTTGCTTCCTGATGGCTTCCCAGAAGAAAGAAATCCGCTGCCCTGTAGTATCGGACAATCTCGCTACCCGTGATCCGTCCCAGGAGATGCACGTTTGCATCCAGATGAAGGTCCCGGATGGCACCATGCACCGCGGAAAGGAGCTGGCTGTCCTGGTAAATCATGAACAGATGTGCATCGGGAAGAGTTTTGACTGCGAGGGCAAATCCCCTGATGACCGTAAGAGGGTCTTTGTTGGAGTTCAGCCTACCCACCCAGAGAAACACCAGCGCACCGGAAAGCCCAAGCTCTCGTTTTGCCTGTTCTGTTTCGATGGGCGTGCACGTGGACGATCCGCCCATGATCTCATAGATCTGCTGATGGTTCCTGATGATGCCCCGATCTCCCCATGAGGAGGCACATTCCTTCGCAGAGAAGAGAAAACCATCCACAGATAGAAAACCTCGCCGCTTCAACAGCATCCCGGGGAAGGACGATGGGTTGCCGCCGCGATGTTGCCAGAGCAGAGCAGTTGCCGGTCCGATCGTGGATCGGAGATGCGAGAGAGGATAGACGTGCCCGCTGTGATGAACGACATCCGGAGACAATCCGCAGACCTTGGCATGGATTCTTCCCGGAGTCATCCACGCAGGGACAGAAGGGAAGATCCCCGCTCGGACAAAATGGAACTCGACCCCTGCCCGTTGATGAATTTGGTCGTTATGAAATGCCTGTACGATGGAAACACGCTCCACACCTTCCCGTTTCAACGCGATGCACCACTCCGTCATGGTAGAGTACCGCTGCAAGAGCATGTCGGCCGACTGCAGGTCCCGATCGAGCTGGTAGTTTAAATACAGAACGTGCATGGTTATTCCCCTGCTCCCTATTTCTTCCGACAAATCACGATGAAGTGATCTCCCGACGAACGGAAGAGAGGCAAGCGCTCAATTTGTGAATCGACCCACATGAGCAGGCGAATAAGGCGGGGAAATGCCCTCGCAAAACCGGTCGATTGGGGAGTTGGACTCATGATGCTCAACCCAATCAAATCCCGGAGTTCAAACCAGGGAGAGCATGCATCCATAAACGTGCGCGGAGAATGGTACAACACGGTGAAGGATTTGCCGTCGAACCCTGTCGCGAGCGTCCCCTTGCGCATCCGGCGCAAAGCATTCCTTCGTTGCCCGCGCAACGCGTAGGAGAAGAACTCCCAGAGCGAGAAAGGGGGCATCACCACGGCAAGAAAATATCCACCGGGCCTTAAGACGGAGGACACTTCCCCGGCAACGCTGGACAGGTCGTCGGTGCAATTGAGTCCCCCAAAATTCGAGAACGCCAGATCGAACAATCCCGGGATATGTCCTGAGAGATGATGGAACGATCCGACGGAAAAAGCGACACGGGCTCCTGGCTCGCGCGCGGCTTTCCGTCCCGCTTCCTGAATCATTCCCGGGGAAGCATCGAGTCCAAGGACTGAGAACCCTTTTTGCGCAAGAGCCATCGCGTCGATACCGGTGCCGCAATTGATATCGAGGAGGGATGCGGGAGGATGCACCGTCCTTTCGACGAGCGAGTAGATCTTGTTCCTGATCCGGTGTGTTATCTCGTTCTCGAAGCGCTCGTCGAATTGGACGGCAACCGAATCGAATGCCTCGAGAACGTCGATGGACGAGTCTTGATGGTACGGTGAATTATCCATGGGCCACCGGGTTGCGGAGTTCCGCGAGATGTTGAAGTTGGGACTCGAGTCGGGGAAGCGTAACAGCATGATACGCGGAGGCGGCGAAAAGCCTCAGGCTTTTCCCGCTTATGCTTTGCGGATGGGTCAGAATATGCCGCAAGGCATCCCGGGCCTGCCAAAGTCGAAATTTTTTGTGGGTCACCATGTGAAGAGCCCTGTAGAAATCGGGAACATACGTCCCGCGAAACATCATGTCAAGATCACCGCTATCGACCCAGTTCTGCTTCTCTTGAAGATCGTGTTTGACCTGGTCGTGGAACTTTGTGCCGGGGAGAGGGTAGGAGACCGAGATCCCGATTTCATCCGGTCTGCAATCCTTCACCATCCGGAGTGTCTGCTCAATATCCTCGCGGGTCTCACCAGGGTACCCGTACTGAAGAAAAAACCCCACGCGAATACCATGCGCGTGGAGCAACGCCGTCGCCCGGTAGATTTCCTCGACCTTGATCCCTTTTTCCATCGCATCGAGAATTTTTTGTGAGCCTGATTCAGCCCCGACCCAGACGGTCTGGCATCCGGCATGGTGGAGGTGGCGGATGGTGTCCTCCCGCAACAGAAGATCGACTCTGGAAAGGCACTTAAAGGGGATCTGAGCCTTCCGTTGATTCACCACTTGATCGAACCGCGCCACCCATCCTGGCTTCAGTCCAAAAATATCGTCCGCAAACCAGAGATGGTCCGGCTTGGCGAGAGAGTTCAGGTGGAGCATTTCTTCCACCACGTTTTCCGGAGACCGGCTATGGTACACCTGTCCATAGATCGGCTTGGCGCACCAGTTGCAATGGAACGGACATCCTCGTGTAGTCACCATGTTCAGAGAAAAATATCCGTGGCGCTTTGTCCAGGCGCGTCGATACGATCCAAGATCGAGAAGATCCCAGGCAGGAAAGGGGAACCGATCCAGGTCTGCGACCACATTTCTCTTCGCGGTTCTCCGGATCGTCGTCCCGGTGAGAAAGGCAAGTCCTGAGATTTCTTCTCCCGACCCCTCTTCCTTCTTCAGAAGCTGCGTACAGAGTTGCACAAGGGTCTCCTCGGCCTCGCCGCACAGGACGTAATCAGCTCCCTCGGCAAAATATTCCTCAAGGTGATCGCTCGCGTCAGAGCTGAAGATCACCACGGTACAATTCCGCTCTTTTGCCAGACGGGTCATCGCAAAGGCCGCCTTGCGCATGCGTCCCAAACACATCTTCGTCAGATAATTGAATTGATCATCGTAGATAACGAGGATCTTCGGACCATGGTTGTCGATGGGGTCGATAATGCTGGATTCCGATTGCTCCAGCATCACGTCATGGACAGCAACGGAGAACCCCTGTTGCCTCAAAAGACCCGCGGCATACAACGTCCCAAGCGGCGGGTACGGCATCATAGACTTATACTCCTTGGGATCGAACCGCAGGAAGTACGAATGGGTGAGAAGAATGTCGGTCATGGAGGCGTTCTTTGGCTGGGGAGCGATTCGTCGAGCAAGCCATACCGCCGTAATTGCTCCCGATAACGGCCGAGGATGATCGTCAGGATGTCACCACCATAGGCGGTGGAGAGATGCGGAGTGGAGGCGAAAAGTCGAGCGCGGGCTTCCTCGGATATTCCTGGATAGCGACGCTTCCACAGATCCTGCCATTGCCGCATCAACCACCGGTCCAGACGGTCTCCCAGGGAACCGCGGAAGGGAAATTCGAGTATCCTCTGCAGCAAGGGGCGTCGGGACTGTTTTTCCGGAGAACCGTTTTCCATGGAGCCCGCAAATTGGTTCCACCAGTTTGGAAGGAAATCCCGGACCCATGGATTCGCTTCACGATAACGATGAAACAGTCCGGGGTTGCAAACCGGTTTCACTGTCGCCAATTCAATGGCCGTATAGACGTTCTTCGGCTCGACCTCGAGGCTACGCTCGGTGACAAGATGATTGACGCAAAAATATCTCTTGCTGTTCAGGAGGGCAACCTTCTTAAAGAGGATGAGGAGGGTCCGGCAGATCCAAAGCCGTCCTTCCTCCGTGACCAGAACGTAATCGATATCACTTTTCTCGGTGGAAACACCTTTTGAGAGTTCACCCGAGACTCCCACTCCGCGGACAAAGGGGAAGTGCCTGATCAGCGCGGCCATCAGGCGGGCAATCATCCATCGCCGTCGTGCGATCGCCTCCTTGCTGCGCCGCTCTGTAACGCACCGGGCTCCCCGCTCCTTCAGGAAGAAAAGTCCATCGGAAGAGTCGAGGACCGCGTTCAGCGGGAAGTGGACACAAGCTCCTGCAACCTGGGACGGCGTTGTCGAGTTGGATGGAAGAAACTCGTAAATCTCAAGGGGTGAAAGAGGATGGCGGAAAAGATCGAAGTAGAGCAGGACCTTCAGGACATCCCGGTGAAGATGGGAATCGACCGGTCTGGACAAGGGAGCAAATGAGAAGGTTGCTTCGACCATGACGATCCGATGCGTGGGGAGTGAGCAATACAAGTGTGGTGGCTCATCACGATGGTACTAAAGTTTGGAGTTGAAAGCAAAAATAACCACCATCATGCTGACTTCGATACAAATAGCATACCATCATGTCAAGTCCAAATCCCGGGCAATTCTCCGGTGCACAGTTTGCGAGCGGCATGCCATTGCCCCCATCGCACCACGTATCGGAGTGCATTGTGGCAGGGGTTCCCCATTCCTTGTAAATGAGGCGAATTCTCCCTATTATAATTCCTCGCCATGGCAGCAAAAACTAAAACGCGGTTTTCCCGATTAAAGATCCCCCTTGTAACTCTCGCAGTTGTGATCCTTCTTTTCTTTTTGTTCGACGATGTGGTGATGCCGAGGTTCGTCCAGCATGGGATGACCACCTCGGTGCCAAATGTCATTGGTGTAACCTATGAAGAAGCTGTCAGGATTCTCTCCGGGCAGGGACTGGAAGGGAAGCAATCGGAGATTCGGGCCGACCGGTTGTATCCCGAAGGTATTGTCATTCTCCAAACTCCTCCCGCCAACGCCCAGGTGAAGTACGGCCGGGGAATCTACCTGACGATCAGCGGAGGAGAAGTGCTTATACCGGTTCCCGGGTTGCGCGGGAAAACAATCCGTGATGCGACCTTCACACTCGAACGGAGCGGCTTGAGTTTCGGCAGTATGCGGTACGAGGCGTCCGATGAATACCCTCAGGGGACTGTGATCGATCAGAATGTCGCCGAAGGCACGAAAGTTTCCGCGGGGCATGTGATACACGTCGTGGTGAGCATGGGGAAGAGCGGGGAGCGAGTGCAGATTCCCGACGTCCTCAGAAAGAGCTATTCCGATGCCGAAAGACTCATCATCCAGGCAGGATTGAAGATCGGCAACGTGACCTACCAGCTCAGCGTCGATCTCTTACCCAATACAGTTATGGACCAATATCCCCGCCCGGGCGACCTTGTTATCCCGGGACAGGCAATTGACCTGTTCGTCTCCAAAAAAGCGGAACCGCCGACCAACGAAAATTGAGCCAGTGATGATCCGAATCGCCCCCTCAATCCTCGCCGCCGACTTCACCCGCCTCCGTGAGCAGATTGCTCAAGCGGAAGCCGGTGGAGCAGATTGGTTCCATCTCGACGTGATGGATGGACGCTTCGTGCCGAACCTGACGTTTGGACCGATGGTGGTGTCCGCAGTACGTAAGCTCACCAAACTTCCCCTTGATGCACACCTGATGATGGTCGAGCCTGAGAAGTACCTCGAGCAATTTCGCCACGCGGGGGCCGACCACATTATCATTCACCAGGAAGCTTGCATTCACCTGCACCGCACGATCGCCCGGATCAAGGAACTTGGGGCGAAGGCAGGCGTCGCGATTAATCCGGCGACTCCTTGTTCAACCTTGACGGAGATCCTACCGGACCTTGATATTATCCTCATGATGTCGGTGAACCCCGGCTTTGGTGGACAGAGATTTATTCCCGCCACCCTGCGAAAAGTAGCTGAAGCGCGGTCCATGGCGTCGACCCTGGACCTGGACATCCGCATTGAGGTCGACGGGGGCATCGATACCACCACTGCGCCCAAGGTAGTCAAGGCCGGAGCGGATGTTCTCATTGCCGGGACTTCCGTGTTTGGAACCGACAATGTGGAACAAGCCGTCCGACGGCTTCAACAAAGTGTTGCTTGAAACAGATCCTGGATCGGGTATGAACTTTGCACTGAAGAATATTACCATTGTCACGCCTTTTAGAATTATCGAGCAAGGCGCCCTGCTGGTGGAGGGGAAGAAAATCTCGGCTATTGGGAAGGTCTCTGAAGTCGATATCCCCGCAAAGATGAAAGTCTACGATCTCGACGGAATGACGCTCACCCCCGGATTCATCGACCTTCTCGTCCACGGCGGGGGAGGATACGGATTTGCGGACACCAGTCCCGAGGCGCTCGACACCATCTCCGAACATTTTTTCCAGCACGGCACCACCGGCATGCTTGCAGCCCTGTACAGTAAGCCGGAAGCCGACATGGTCGCCGACGTGAAACGCATTGCAGGGTACTGCTCCTCCAAGGCCGGCTCGAATATCTGGGGCATCCATCTGGAAGGCCCCTTCAT
>DKJQ01000030.1:0-7781 GCA_002454845.1 Ignavibacteria bacterium UBA6688 | reverse complement strand
CTTCATCAACAAGACCCTTCATGGAGCCATGAAGGTCGAGTGGCTGTGGGAGCCAAGCGTTGCAGCCTGGAATAAGCTCTTCAATGCCAGCAAGGGTTATATTCGGCTCATGACCATTGCCCCGGAGCTTCCTCAGAGCCACGAAGTCATGAGGGAGGCAGCCAAGAAGGATGTGGTCCTTTCGATCGGCCATTCCGCCGCCAGTTATGAGGAGGTGCTCGCTGCCATCGACAATGGAGCTGCGCACGTCACCCATATGTTCAACGCCATGGAACCGTTTCACCATCGGAAGCCCGGAGTTGCCCTGGGGGCGTTCCTCCATAATGAATTGAAGGTTGAACTGATCGCCGACGGCATCCACGTTCACCCTGCAGTGATGAAACTGATTTATCATATAAAGGGGGATGGGGGTATCATCTTAATCACGGATGCCATTCGTGCATCGGGAATGCCGAACGGCGACTATACATTCATGGATCAGAAAATCAAGGTCAAGGATAAAAAAGCCTACCTGCACGATGGCACGCTGGCAGGGAGCACGTTGACGATGAACCAGGCAATAAAGACGATGGTCAAACAGGTCGACGTCCCATTAACCCATGCTGTCAGGATGGCATCACTCAACGGAGCCAAAGTGCTTGGACGGGCGCATCACAAAGGGATCCTCGCTGTAGGCAAGGATGCGGACCTCGTCGTGATGGATGATGATTTTGAAGTTCACATGACTGTTTATGAAGGCCAGATCAAGTTCAGGAGTGACACCATTAAAGAGTAATACCCTCTCTTTTTTTCTTGACCCTTTCAACCCTCCAGGGATTTAGCCTTGAGGGTTTTTTTTCTTTTGACTCCACCGAGTCATGGGAATTGTCCGGTACTACCGAAACGTACAGAAGTCAGCGAGGTACTTCATCGCGTGCAGACTGCACTGCGCCGATTCGTGAAAACGCATGTTTTCTTCAAAATCTTCAAAAAGAACTTGACAACCTTCAGTTCGTACCTTATATTTGACGGCGTAAACTGAGTTTTGATTTACTTATTAAGGTTTGCCTGCCTCTCTCCTAAGGAATTGAACTGCCGTGATGCTTGACGAAATAGACGTAAAAATCCTTGAAATCATTCAAAAACAGGGGAGAACGCGGCGAAACGACCTCGCCGAACGTGTTGGACTTTCCCTTCCGGCAGTGAGCGAACGGCTTCGGAAGCTCGAGGAGGCTGACATTATCACGGGATACTTCGCCAAGGTCAATTATCAAAAGCTCGGCAAGGATATAGCAGCCTTCGTGGTTGTGACCGTCGACTCCTCAAAACACTACAGTACGTTTGTCGATCATCTCCAGGGAATGGATGATGTCCTGGAATGCCACGCTATCACGGGGGAGGGGACACATTTGCTGAAGATCCGGACGGAAAACACCACCAGTCTTGAGAAACTCCTCGCAAAATTGCAGTCTTGGACCGGCGTGGTGAAAACCACGACCAGTATTATCCTTTCGACACCCAAAGAAACAACGGCTATCAAAATCACTAATCACAAATAAATTCAACTCAACAGGAGCACTATGGCGGCAAAGACAAAATCTTCGTCGGATATCGACAAGGTTCTTAAACTGATCAAGGACCACGGGGTCAGGATCATAGACCTTAAGTTTACCGACCTGATCGGACAATGGCAGCACTTTTCGGTGACAGCGACGGAATTTTCCGGTGAGATTTTTGAAAACGGGATTGGCTTTGACGGTTCAAGTATCCGTGGATTCCAGAAGATCCATGAGAGCGATATGCTCCTGTTCCCGGACCCTGGTTCGGTGTTCCTCGACCCGTTTACCGCCGTGCCGACGCTGAGCTTAACCTGTGACATCGCGGACCCGATCACGCACGAGAGCTACTCCCGCGACCCGCGGCACGTAGCAAAGAAGGCGGAGGCCTATCTTAAGACTACCGGCCTTGCCGATACGGTCTATTTCGGGCCGGAACCCGAGTTTTTTATCCTGGACAACGTGCGATTCGACCAGTCGCATAACTTTGGATACTATTTTCTCGATTCCGATGAGGGGTCCTGGAACAGCGGTCTCGAGGGGAACAACGGAGCGAAGAACTCCGGCCATCGCCCCCGGTTTAAAGAAGGGTATTTCCCCGTTTCACCCATCGACAGCCTGCAGGATATCCGCACCGATATGGCTTTGACGATGGAATCAGTCGGGATCATCGTCGAAGTGCATCACCATGAAGTGGCTACTGCCGGACAGACCGAAATTGATATGCGGCGTGATACGCTGACGAAGATGGCGGATAACTATCTTCTCTTCAAGTACGTCACGAAAAACGTCGCCAAGAAACATGGGAAAACCGTAACATTTATGCCGAAACCGATCTTTGCCGATAACGGGTCGGGAATGCATGTCCATCAAAGCCTGTGGAAGGGGGGAAAACCGCTGTTTGCCGGCAATGGCTATGCAGGCCTGAGCGAGATGGCGATGTATTACATCGGCGGCCTGCTGAAACACGCGCCTGCGCTTTGTGCCTTCACCAACCCCACCACTAATTCCTACAAACGACTTGTGCCGGGGTTTGAGGCACCTGTCAACCTGGCGTACTCACAGCGCAACCGTTCCGCCTCGGTACGTATCCCAATGTATTCCACGAATCCTAAGAGCAAGCGGATCGAATTCCGCTGTCCCGATCCGATGTGCAACCCCTACCTCGGATTCTCAGCGCTCATGATGGCTGGCCTCGACGGCATCATTAACAAAATCGATCCCGGAAAGCCTCTCGATAAAAACATCTATGACATGAGTCCCGAACAGCTCCGGGAGGTTCCCTCGGCTCCCGGCTCCCTCGCCGAGGCGCTCAAGGCATTGGAGAACGATCATGAATTCCTGCTGCGAGGCGACGTCTTCTCCGATGATCTGATTCAGGAATGGATCGAATACAAGACTACGAAGGAGGTACAGCCGATGCAGTTGAGACCCCACCCGTACGAGTTCATGATGTATTACGACGCGTAGGCGATTTCAACGAAGGTTGTCCAAACGTCCCGGCCCTTTCAACAGGTCGGGACGTTTTTTTGTCTGCTTCACGGAATTCCTTTCCCGCGAAACACCCGACCAAACGATTGTCGGGCAGGCGCTGACAACGTGAAAGAGACAAACGGACAAGATCGCCATTGTCATGCAGGATGCAATTTGCATCCGAAAATATTTTTGTGTATTCCGTGCTTGCCGCGGCAAGTTTTTAGCCGGGGTGTCCACGGGATGAAAAAAAGTTTCCTTTTCTTTGTTTTTCAACCCATTCCTTGCATTTCAAGGCCGATCTTGCTACTTTCACACCACGCATGACCGACTTCACCCGCATTAAATACCACGTTGATCAACGAATCTGTACCATCACCCTGAGCCGCCCGGAAAAGCACAACGCTCTCGACGATGTGATGATCGCCGAGCTTTCCTCCGCCGTTTTAGCCGCACAAAAAGATTCCAATGTGAAAATTGTCCTCCTCACCGGGGACGGGGATTCCTTTTGCGCCGGCGCCGATCTCGCATATCTGCAGCAGATGAGCGGCTTTGATTTCTCCCAGAACCAGGAAGACTCCAATAATCTGATGAAACTCTTCCTGCAACTGTATACCCACCGGAAACCGATTATCGCCGTGGTCCGGGGAAACGCTCTTGCGGGGGGATGCGGTCTGGCAACGGTATGCGATATCGTCGTGGCCTCACGGGAGACAGCCCGCTTTGGGTACCCCGAGGTCAAGATCGGTTTTATCCCGGCGATTGTTATGACATTCCTGATCCGGCGCGTCGGCGAGGCGAAGGCCCGCGAATTGACCATGCGGGGCAATATTCTGAGTGCCGAGGAGGCCCACCGGATCGGACTCGCCAATATCATCGTCCCGGAAACGGAGCTCGAAAGCGCTTCCCTCGCGCTTGCTTCCGAGATGGCGCGCCAGTGCAGCGCTTCCTCCCTGGGCTTGATCAAGGAATTGCTCTCCCGAATCCATGGGATGTCGACACAGGACGCGCTGAATTACGCCTCCAATCTCAACGCCCTCACCAGGATGACCGACGACTGCAAAAAAGGGGTTGAAGCATTTTTGAAAAAAGAACAGGTCAAATGGTAATCGAAAGGATGCGCCGTGTCCTCCCTTGCTGAAGCCATTCGTACCGTACCGGATTTCCCCAAACCAGGGATCATGTTTCGCGATATCACCACGTTGCTGAAGGATCCCAACTCTTTTCAAAAAGCATCCGAAGCGATGTATGAACGATATAAGGATGCGGGAATTCAGAAGGTCGTCGCGGTGGAGTCACGAGGTTTCATCTTCGGTGCGGCGCTCGCGTTGCGGCTGGGAGCCGGATTCGTACCAATCCGGAAAAAGGGGAAACTCCCCGCCCGTACCCTGAAGCAGGAGTACGACCTGGAGTATGGGACGGATAGTGTGGAGATCCATGAAGATGCCATCAAACCGGGAGAGCGGGTATTGCTCCATGACGACCTCCTCGCGACGGGGGGGACCATGGGCGCAGCATGCAAACTCGTCGAGCAACTGAAGGCGGACATTGTAGGCCTTTCCTTCCTCATCGAGTTGAATTTCCTGCATGGCCGGGAAAAACTCCGACCGTACACTGTGTTTTCCCTCATTCAGTATGAAGCCGAATAAGACGCATCGACCGCCCCTTCGAGAGGGGCTTTTTTTTATCTCCTTTTTGTCGCCACGGGAATCCCATGAAGACCATCATCGAACCATTTAAAATCAAGTCGGTTGAACCGATCCGGTTTTCTACCGTCAGCGAACGGGAAGAGATCCTGAAGAAGGCAAACTACAATACGTTCCTGATTGCTGCCGACGACGTCCTGATCGATCTCCTGACCGACAGCGGCACATCCGCCATGAGCGCCAAGCAATGGGCGGGGATCATGGACGGTGATGAGTCGTACGCCGGTTCCAGAAGTTTCTTTCGGTTTGAACGAGTCATCCGGGCACTCACAGGATTGAAACACGTCATCCCAACCCACCAGGGGAGGGCGGCGGAGAAGATCTTATTTTCGATCGTCGGGGGAGCGGGGAAGAGTATTCCCAACAACACGCACTTCGACACGACGCGTGCGAACGTCGAATTCTCCGGAGCCGAAGCGGTCGATCTCCCAACCCCGGAAGGAAAACAACCGGGGCTGATCGCCGACTTCAAGGGAAACATCAACCTCGAGGCCCTCGCTTCGTTCATCGAAAACGTTGGACCGAAGAACATTCCGCTCTGTATGATCACTGTCACGAATAACTCCGGCGGAGGGCAGCCGGTTTCCATGGCGAACATCCGGGCAGCAAAGAAGTTGCTGCAGCCGTACGGGATCCCGCTCTTCCTCGATGCCTGCCGGTTCGCGGAAAACGCATTCTTTATCAAAAAGCGTGAAGCAGGGTATGCCGATGTTTCGGTGAGGGATATCGCCAGGGAGATGTTCTCTTATGCCGACGGGTGTACGATGAGCGCAAAAAAGGATGCCCTGGTGAACATGGGGGGCTTCCTCGCCCTGAACAACGACGACCTTGCCCGTCAGGCCAGAAATCTCCTCATTGTGACCGAGGGCTTCACGACCTATGGCGGACTTGCAGGGCGCGATCTTGAAGCTATTGCACAGGGGTTGGAGGAAATCCTCGATGAACATTACCTGACGTACCGGCTCCGTTCCGTCGAGTACCTCGGGGACAAACTGACTGCCGCAGGTGTGCCCATCGTCCTGCCCCCCGGGGGGCATGCGATCTATATCGATGCGAAGGCGTTTGCTCCGCATATCCCGCCCCATCGCTATCCGGGGCAGGCGATCGTCTGCGAACTCTTTCGGGTGGGGGGAATTCGCAGTGTGGAGATCGGCAGCGTGATGTTCGGAAAGTATGCTCCCGACGGATCTCTGCTTTCACCGGCGATGGAACTCGTACGGCTCGCCATCCCGCGGCGAGTCTACACGCAGAGCCATATCGATTACGTGGCGGAAGTGGTGCTCGAAGTCTTCGCCGGACGATCATCCCTCAGGGGCTACAAGATTCTCGAGGAAGCCCCCGTCCTCCGGCACTTCACAGCCACCTTTGCTCCCCTCTGAGTCCTGCGATGGAGCAAAAAACCGTTGCATCATGGTGAGAATCTCGCTACCTTTTCTCTCGTATGAACCTGACGCAACAATGATTCCATGCCCGGTCTGCCGTGTTGAAAACGACGAGTTTGCCACAACCTGCCGTTCCTGCAAAGCATTTCTGCAAAATCGAGTCGTCAATCTCGACCTCTTTGAAACGGCATGGAAGATCCTCGAAGCTCCTAAAAAGACCTTTCAACGAATCGCCATCGCAGAACACAAGAACTACAGCCTCGCACTTTTTTCGATGTTCGGCATAAGCCTCTCCTTCACCTTGTTCTGGTATCTTCGACTTGGCGATCGGTTTGACACTCTCCTTGACCTCGTGCCAACTGCCCTTGGAGCGGGGCTCGTGCTGGGACTTCTTTCATCCGTGGTTCTTAGCGGTCTCTATCACGGGTTCGCAAAATTACTGGGCGGTAAGACCTCCTTTCGGAATTCATTCGCCATTCTGGCGTACGCGGCGACGCCCGTTGTCCTTTCGCTGTTTCTCGTTCTACCGATCGAATTGCTCACGTTCGGCATGTACCTGTTTACATGGAACCCGCACCCCTATACCATTAAGCCTGTCTCCTACGTCGCTCTGATTGGATTCGATGGAATCATGGCACTCTGGAGCGTGTTGCTGGCGACCCTCGGCACGGTGGTCGGTCATCATGTCGATATCATCAAAGCGATCGTGATCGTGTTGCTGACGGTCGGGATGTACGGCTTCCTCCTGCTGGCGGCTGCACAGCAGGTACTTGCGATCCTGTAGCAAAGGAGGGAGGATGACGCGTGAACGGTTTGAGGAGATTGCACAACGCGCGTTCGATAGTCTTCCGCTCGCCTTCAAAAACCGCGTGGAAAATGTGCAGATCATCATTGAGGATTTCCCCTCGCGCGAAGCCCGGGGGCGCGTCAAGTCAGACAAGTACGATCTTCTCGGATTGTATCAGGGTATTCCCCTGACCCATCGGGGAACATGGTACGGCATGGTTCCGGTTACGCCGGATGTGATTTCGCTCTACCAGAAGAATATTGAACGAATCTGCCGCACTGATGAAGAAGTGGAGCACAGGATTGTGGAAGTGCTGTTCCATGAGATTGGCCACTATTTTGGTATGAATGAAGCGGAGGTACGCGCAGCCATGAAGGATTTTGAATAACTCTCTCTCTGAACCTACCCAGGAAGGTTGCTATGCCTAAAGTCATTTTGCAGATTTCGTATGAAGTTCCCCCCGGGGAGCGGGAAGCCTATCTCACGCTCGCCAAGGAAATGCGGGCCCAGTTTGTTGATGTGCGCAAGAAGGATTACAGCGTGTATGAGGTGAAGGGGAAGAAGAATGCTTTTGTGGAAGAGTTTGTCTGTAAGTCCATGGAAGAATATGATGCGCTCGAGGATGATCTGGACGAGAAGTCGGAAGAACTCGTTAACCGCCTCGAGGCCTTGTTGAAGGAGGGAAAAGCCAAGTATACGACGTTGATGGAAATCTGAATTGTCTGAAATATCGAATCATCATGCTTCTAAGTAAAGACATGGTAAAGGTTTACCCCTTTACGAATGTGATTGTTCCCCAAGTTGATGATCCAACATTGTAGGGCGACTCGATGAGTCGCCAACTACGCAAAACATCCCCGAAGAGCTCAGTAGGCAAGACAGCGTCCCCGCCCTACAA
>DKJQ01000374.1:3118-3315 GCA_002454845.1 Ignavibacteria bacterium UBA6688 | reverse complement strand
GGAGCAAAGAGTTTCTCCACGACAAAGGATCTGCGCAGTTCTTCGGTCGTCAGGCGCCTGTACGACTCAAGGTTCGGAAGATATCGGACTTCCATACTGGTTGCCTTCAATGCTGACTATGTGACGAAACATTCCGTTCAACGCTCTTTTGATCGTTGGCGGATCGAGCCTCAACGGGCCATCCAACCGCCATCGAC
>DKJQ01000374.1:2813-3046 GCA_002454845.1 Ignavibacteria bacterium UBA6688 | reverse complement strand
ACAAGGATGTGGCCACTGATATAGTTTGACGCAGGGGAGGAAAGGAAAACAGATGCCCCGACAAGGTCCTGCGGCGTACCCCAACGTGCTGCCGGGATCCGACTGGAGATCTCCGCGAACCGCTTAGGGTTCTCACGCAGGGCTTTCGTGTTGTCGGTTTCGATGTAACCTGGAGCTATGGCATTGACCTGAATGCCGTATTGGGCCCACTCGTTCGCGAGCGCTTTGGTCAG
>DKJQ01000374.1:874-2762 GCA_002454845.1 Ignavibacteria bacterium UBA6688 | reverse complement strand
TGCGCCACCCCGCCTTTGGAGGCGGCGTAGGCCGGCACCGTGATCCCTCCCTGAAACGCCAGAAGGGAGGCAATATTAATGATCTTTCCCCCCTGTTTGGAAGAGATCATGCGTTTCCCCACTTCCTGAGAAAGCCGGAACACACTGTTGAGGTTTACTTCTATCACCGTGAGCCAGTCTTCATCCGAGTACTCCGCCGCCGGAGCGCGGCGAATCAATCCGGCATTGTTCACGAGAATATCAACCGGACCAAGCTCCTTCACCGTTTTCTCGACAAGCTTCGCGGGCACACTCCGGTCCTGCAAATCACCNNTGAAGAGCAAGCGTCTTTTTTCCGAGGTTCCGGACGTGCAAACACGTCTCGTCTGGAGAATGGGAATTGCCATGGCACGCCACATGCGCTCCAGCTTCGGCTAGTCCCACTGCAATCGCCGCGCCAATCCCGGTCGACGCACCTGTCACAAGGGCAATTTTCCCCTCGAGGTTGAAAGAGTTTAGAATCATGAAGTTCCTGTAAGGTTGCTCAATCTGGAA
Organism: Ignavibacteria bacterium UBA6688; assembly: GCA_002454845.1. GTDB lineage: Bacteria > Bacteroidota > Ignavibacteria > UBA10030 > UBA10030 > UBA6688. Next base: position 2,228 of record DKJQ01000374.1, on the reverse strand, counting down.
ACCGCTTCCTCTCAATAGCCAAAGAGCCGGGGAAGCGCCATGCTGATTTCCGGGATGTACGTTACTGCCATCAAAGCAAGAAACATCGCAACGAACATCGGAAACAAGGGGCGCAGGACCTTCGCAATGGTCGTGTTGGCGATCCCGACGCCAATGAAAAGGATGCTTCCGACGGGGGGCGTACAGAGGCCGATGCAAAGATTCATCACCATGATAATTCCGAAGTGGATCGGATCGATTCCAAGGCTCACGGCGACCGGCAAAAAGATCGGCGTGAAGATGAGGACCGCCGGGGTCATATCCATAAACGCGCCGACGAACAACAGGATCAGGTTGATGATCAGGAGAATCAGGATCTTATTATCGGTCAGGGCGATAAGCGCCGCGCTCACGCTTTGCGGGATATTCGTGTAGGCGAGGATCCAGGACATTCCCATCGATGTGCCGATGAGCAACATGACGATCGCCGTGGTCGAAGCCGTGTCGAGGCACACCTTGGGGAGCTCTTTGAGCTTGACCTCGCGATAAATGACAACCGAGAGGATGAAGGTGTAAAGAACGGCAATTGCCGACGCTTCCGTTGCCGTGAAGTACCCTGCGATAATTCCCCCCATGACAATGATGATGAGCAGGAGGCTCGGGATCGCATCGAGGAACTTTTTAAACGCCTCACCGAGGTTTGAGGCCTTTCCCACCGGGTACTTACGGGAGATCGAAATTGCGGCCGCGACCGCCATCAGGCTTAACCCTACCACCATACCGGGGAGATAACCCGCCAGAAACAGAGCTCCGATGGAGACTCCCCCGCTCGCCAGCGAATAGACGATCAGGATATTGCTCGGGGGAATGAGAAGTCCGGTGGTCGAGGAGCTGATATTCACCGCGGCGCTGAACCCCCTGTCATACCCTTCCTTGTCCATGAGCGGCGTCATGAATCCCCCGATGGCCGAGGCGGCCGCTGCCGCGGATCCGGAGATCGATCCGAAGAACATGGCTGCAAGGATATTGACAAACGCCAGCCCTCCGGGGAACATCCCGACCATGACTTTGGCGAATTCGATGAGACGTCGCGCAATCCCCCCTCTGTTCATCAATTGCCCGGAAAGGATGAAGAAGGGAATAGCGAGAAGCGCAAAACTGTCGAGTCCCGTTGCCATGCGCTGTGCCACCGTCGTCAACGCGGGGGTGGTCTGGATGGTCAGCAACATGGTGGCGATGGTCGCCAGGCCGATGCAGAACGAGATCGGCACACCGAGAGCGATGAGCGCGCCAAAGGTCAGAACGAGGACAATCACTTCCATCCATTCCATCAGGCATGCTCCTTGAATGCGCGAAGAGTTTCGAGAATAAATGT
>DKJQ01000374.1:436-848 GCA_002454845.1 Ignavibacteria bacterium UBA6688 | reverse complement strand
ATGGAGTAGAAGATCATCAGCGCTCCGCTGAGGGGAAGGGCGAGGTAGACGTACCCAAGCTTGATGCGCAAGGCGGCGGAGAGCTGGTCGAACGTCAGGGTCAGGCCGACAAGGTCGGCGCCCCCGATCAGCATCACACTGGTGGCAAAGAGGAGAATGCATCCCTGAATAACCAGTTCAAGAATCAGTCTGCTCTTACCCTTCAACTTGGCCGGCAGAAGGTCGATGGAAAGGTGCATTTTCTTTCCGACGGCGTAGGCACCACCGAGCAAACCGAGCCAGACGAGGAGATACCGGGCAAGTTCTTCGGTGTAGGAACTTGGACTCTGCATGACGAACCGCGTAAATACCTGCCAAAGTACATTCAGGGTCATCACTGCGACGATCGTAATCAACACCCATTCAAGGACTT
>DKJQ01000374.1:0-393 GCA_002454845.1 Ignavibacteria bacterium UBA6688 | reverse complement strand
GCCAGCCGCATCCGTTCAAGGTTCATTGAAATTCCTGATCTGTTGGATAAGTTCATACACAGCCGGTTCGGACCGGTACTCCTCGTACAGCGGCAGGACTTTTTGCGCAAACACCGTTCTGTCGGGATAGGACACCTCCACACCGGCCTCCTGCACTTTCTTGAGAGCCTCCTCCGTCGCCTCCTTCCAGATTTTTTTCTGCAGTTCCTCCGCCTCCCGTGCCGCCTGTTGGAGGATGTTCCGTTCCTCCTCGGTCAGGGAATTCCATACGACCGTGCTGATGATGATCACATCGGGCACCCCCGTGTGCTCATTCAATGAATAGAACTTACACACCTCGTAATGCCGGGAGAGATGAAAACTCGGAGGATTGTTCTCCGCACCATCGACAAC
>DKJQ01000381.1 GCA_002454845.1 Ignavibacteria bacterium UBA6688 | reverse complement strand
GAGATCGCTCAAATGTTAAAATTACCACTGGGGACGGTCAAAGCGCACATTTTCCGTGCCCGGGAAATGCTGAATAAGTATCTCCGGGATAAGCTTCGTCACTACTGACCGCCGTTGCTGTAACTCTTCCCCTGGAATTGCGTAAACAGGTTAAGGTTTATGTTCATTCCGGAATCCTATGCGATTGAAATTCTCACTTAAAATACTTGTCGCCTCGTCCTTTCTCGTCATTGGTCCGGCCATGGTCTTTGCAGCCTTAGCATTTGACCTGCTTCGACGCGAAGTGGTTCGGACCACCGAAAAATCCGTGGACGTGAAACTGGAGGCGGCATTCGGCAATGTGATCCTCAGCAAGGGAGATCCGGATAAAATTGTCGTTGCGGAATACTGGAGAACGGAACAAGAGAAACAGAAACTGCATTTGTATTACGATGTGCGCGGTGAGCGCGGGAAGTTGCAGATTGAGATCAAGGAGACATCGCGGCATGGATCTAAAAATCAGGTATCCGTCTGGAAGGAGATGAAAGGAGAGCACGGGGATCTTGAAGACCGGCAATGGAATCTCCGATTCAGCGATGCCATGCCGATGTCCTATGACATCGAGCTGGGAGCCGGAAAAGGGGATTTCGATTTCACCGGACTGAAGGTGCGGGATCTCAAACTTTCCTCCGGGGCCAGCGCCGTTGAGTTCCGTATGGACGAACCGAACAAAGTTGAGTGCGATGATGTAACGATCGAATCGGGCGTGAGCAAATTCACGGGTTCGAACCTCGCAAATCTCAATTTCAGAAAGCTGAAGTTCAGTGGTGGTGTCGGGGCCTATAAACTCGACTTTGGGGGGGAGCTTCAACGAAGCGCGAGTGTCGATGTCGAGGTCGGTCTCGGCGCCGTGACGCTCTATGTTCCAAGGGAAACCCCCGCGAGGATCATTTCGGACGAAAGTTGGTTTTCCAGCCTCGACGTCGACGATGCATTCGAAAGGACGCGAAAGAAGAGCGTGTACGAAACAGCCGATTTCAGCACCTCAAGAAAGACCTTGACCATCCGGGTTGAGTCCGGCCTGGGAAGCGTTCGAGTGAGAAGCCGGTAACCATCCATTTGCTCACAGAGTTGTCATCGAAACCCCGACGGGAATACCTGCCGGGGTTTTTTGCATGCTGGCCGGGAAATTGCTTTTCGCCGCTTTATCCGTACATTGAAGTCCGATAATGCCATCTCCCCCGATCCCATGACCATCCATCAACCTTTCTGCTACTCCCGATCGATAGGGATATCCCTGTTGGTTCTCGTCTGCATTTCAAATCCGGCGTTCGGCCAGCTCGACACGGTGAAGCTGTCCTCTGACGAACTGTTTGCCATCGCGCGGGAAAAAGCTTTTGAGGGTAAACGGGAAGAAGCGCGGGCCCTCTGCCGCGTGGTGTTGAAACGAAGCCCTGCTTATAACGATGTGCGGATCCTGCTCGGGAGAACGCTCGCATGGGACGGAAGACGGGACGAGGCTCGCAAAGAACTTCTCATCGTGCTCGACCTGAACCCGGAGAACAAGGATGCCCTCGACGCGCTGATGGATGTTGAATTGTGGGATGAACGTTTCGAGGAAGCATACCAGGTTGCCAACCGGGGGCTCCGGTTGTATCCCAATGAAGAGTCGTTCCTGCTGAAGAAAGCACGCGCGCTGAAGAACCTCCAGCGCCACGATGAAGCCCTGTTCGTCCTTTTCCAGTTGGAAGACCTGAACCCTTCCCACGCGGAGGCCCAGGCCCTGAGACAGGAGCTCAGTCAGACTTCGCTGCAAAACGAAATCGGCCTGAATTATGCCTCGGACCGGTTCTCCGATGTTTTCAGTCCCATGCACTTCGGGGCGGTTCAGATTTCCCGCAGGACACGGCTCGGAACGCTCTTTGCCCGGCTCAACCACGCAGAGCGATTCCAGACCCGGGGCCAGCAGGGAGAAGTCGATTTTTATCCGAGAATTGCCGATGGGTGGTATGGCTATCTCAGCTACGGATACTCGAACAGCGATCTGTTTCCGAAACACCGTTTCGGCCTGGAGGCATACGCAAAGCTTCCGAAGAGTTTCGAAGCTTCGCTCGGCCTTCGTCATCTTGCCTTTGACGGGGGAGGGAATATCACCATCTACACCGGCTCCCTCGGGTACTATTTCAAAAGTTATTGGGTCTCCCTCAAACCGTACATCACACCCAATGATGGCGGTGTTGCCGTCTCCTTCAGTGCAACGATCCGGTGGTACCTTCTCGACGCGGAAAACTATCTCTCCTGCCGGATCGGCGCGGGATATTCCGCAGACGACCGTCTCGTTCAATCCAGCAGCGGCTTCTCGGGGAAGGAAGTGTTTTACCTCAAATCCCAGACCGCGGGGCTTGGCGGACAGGTCAGGGCTACGCCTTCCTTTCTCCTGCTTGCGACGGTCGATGTGGGCAAGCAAGAGTTGAGTTTCCGCCCGGGGGAGTACGTCACGATATATTCGTTTTCTCTCGGGACCCGTTTCCGCTTTTAAGAGGCTGTTATAAAAAGAGATGCCACAAAGTCACAAAGACACCAGGAATGCAGAGTCTTCGTCCCTTGTGGCACAGAACAATAGTTTTTCAACAACTTTTTAGACTTCGTTTCCGCGTTTTCCCCGCCTCCCCCTCTTCGTTTCCCCTTCCTTATTTGTATTCTGCGAGCATGGGATCCGACACGTCTCTACCCAACGCCGAAATGGAAAAACTGTCCCCACGAGTGAGGGTGGTTCACTTCCCTGATCCGGATCAGGTTCAGGAGCGCCTGGCGGTAGGCATCGCCCGGGGCGAGACCGTTGGAGAGGTGGGTGTAGAAGAATTCACTGAAGAACTTTGATGACTTCCGGTCGGCATGCCATGCGTTCAGGAAGACATCGGAAGTGCCGTTGATCCGGAGGAGCATGGCGTGCGCCATGGAGAGTCCAACCCCCTGACCAACCTGGTTCGACAACAGGACAACCGGGATCGCGGGTAATTCGGAGAGTTTCTCGAACGGCACCTGAATCGCTTCCCCGGATGTTTTTGCGTCGGAAACCGCGATGGAACCGAGGAACGAGGACCCTGCGTGCAACGAAAACTCCGTCGAGAGCTGAAGGACATCGGCGCGGGTGGGAACAAGATTCTCCCAGGATGCTTCCAGGGATATCAGGATCCGGGCATCTTTGAAGAAGCTTCGGATGTCCCGCAGTTCGTAGTCGATGGACCAATTTTTGCCGGTCGGGTTGCCGAGCGCGACGATGTTCGTCAGGCGCGGAACATTCGCGGTCTTAAAGCGCAGGGAGGCGAGGGAGGGAAGATAGTCCACGCTCGTGATCTCCACCAGGTACTTCACGCCGCCGTCGCGCTCCTGTCGCTCGAGAGTATGGAAGGGAAAATGCTCAAACTCGGGGCTCATGATGATCACGAGATTCCGTTCCAAAAACCCATCGACAGGCCTGAGGAAATAGTCGTACAGTTGGGATGAAAGGGTCGCAAAACGGGTCATGGCCGGAACGCTCTCCTCCCCTCCCGTACCTGTATAGACCGACGGATCCTGCATCAGGCGCTGATATTCCTCGACCATGGACATGAGCTTCTCCCGCTGGAGAACCGTACTTTTTACCTCAAAACGGTTGCGGGAGAGGGCGAAGATATGGAGTTGCTCCTGAGCGGCAAGGAAACGCACGACAAGCGTACCACGCGGGGTTGCCTGCCGGGCTTCCTGCAATGACAACGAAGTGAGTTGAAGCAGCGGTTCGTAATTCGGGTGGACACTCACCACCCGGTTTGCCAGGGCGCCGAGATCACCCCGCAACCGGTCGATCCGTGATTGCAGCGATGCGATATGATCTTCATCACGGTCCGAGCGCTGGTAGGCCCGGAGACTTGAGAGTTCCGTCTGGAGAAGATTCAGCTCGGAGACGTGACTGCGCGCGAGCGCCATTTCCGTTTTCAGCCCGGGATGGCGAATGGGAACCTGGACATCCTGGAACGATTCAAAGAGGGGCTTGGAGGAAGCCCGGTCGAGGACCAGGAGCGCCTCATCGGGTTTGTTCATCTGCATCAGGAGTCCGGCGAGATCCGCCGACCACTCCCGGCGCTCCTTCGTGATCCGGAGAAAGGACTGATAGGCCGCGTGAAATTCGGGCCTGAGAAATTCGCGGAGCGTTGTTTCCTCCAACCGGATTGCTGCACGAAACTTCCGTTGCGCCTGTTCGGCGTTGCCTGCGGAAACATACATTTTCGCCTGCTGGGCATAACAAAACGCCTCCCCCGTCCTGTGATCCGCTTCACGGAAGAGACCTGCCGTCTGTTCGTAGGCCGCGACGACCCGGTCCACCGATGAGACGCGCTGGGCCGCGGGAATCGATGCAACATCGCACTGTACTGCAAGGAGCCGCTGATAGGCCTCGGCGATACGATCGCCCAGAGACCCCGCAAGCTCGCTTCCCTCCTCGAAAAACTGCTTTGCATCGGCGATCCGCTGACTCTCAAAATAGACGGTCCCGATGTGAAACAGCAGGAGCACCTCGTAGTCACGGTCTACGCGTCGCGTTCGCAGAAGGTTGGCCGCATCCCGGAATTGCTGGAGCGCGTCGTTGAGGTTGCCCTGATACTTGAGCGACAATCCGAGGTTCATCCGGAGGCGCGCGTCCAGCCCCGGAAGGTCGAGCCGGTCGATCAGCGTTCGGGCTTGCGCAAACGAGTTCAGAGCTTCGGAAAAACGTCCCTGCCGGTTGTACACTTCCCCCACACTGGCAAGCAGGGCGGCCGCTTCGGCATTGTTTCCTGTTGACTGGATGTACGAGAGGGCCGACTGATAGCCGAGCAGGGCCTCTTCGTTGTTCCCCGACAGGAACGCTGCACGGGCCAGCTTCCGTTCCACTTCCGCTTTAAATCCGAGATCGTTGAATGCAGACCCAAGCTGACGGGCGGAACGGTAGGATGCGCCCGCTTCATATGTGCGCCCGAGATAGAGCTCTGCATCGCCTATGAGAGCGTGCAGCGCCATTTCCGACCGGAAATCCCGACCTTCCCTGGCATAGCGGAGCGAGGTTTGGAAATGCTGTAATCCGGTGTAGAGCTTCCCATCGACGAGGGAAATCTGGCCGAGGTAGCGATGGGCTTCCGCGAGGGGGCGCGTCTCGCTCTGTTGCTCGAACACCGTGAGCGATTGGACGAAGAGCGTTTCGGCCTGACGGTAGGAGTTCTCGTTATAGAGAACGACGGCCCGTTCGAACATGCCGGCCGCGTCGGAAAGCGGACCCTGATCGAATTCGCATCCGGGAGAAGCAAGGAGACAGAGAAGAACAATCGAAAGTATTCTCAAGACCGTTGGGCGATGTTGGTGCAAAAAAAAATCCCGTCCCTCCAAAAGCAGGGACGGGAGAATATAAGAAACCTCCGCGCGGTGTGCAACACAAAGTTCGGCTACCGGAACGAAATACCCACTCCCGCGGTCAGGACGGGTTGTGTGGCAAACGAATAATCGGCATGGATATTGACAAAAAGGAGCAACATCCGGATGCCTGCATGGAACCGTGAAGTGTTCGCCCCTTCCAACGAGAATCCCGGAACCTGGACGGTCGTTCCGGAAGACACATCCGAGAAGGTGTACGATTCGATATCCCACGTGGATTTTTCAATCTGAAAACCGCCGTACAGCGTGAAGAGTACCAGGCTTTTGCTCACCTCGATGCCATACGCCGTGCCTGTTGCCGTGAGGAGCTTCTTGTCCGCGTTATCGGAGATGGTCAGCTTCTGTGTCATAAAATGCACGGCGATATCGATCGGAAGGAGTGGGATGTACTGATCAATATCGTGCCGAAGACCGAAGCCGACAAAATTCACCTTCCCCGCATCCTCCGGCAAACTGACGGTCGGGATAAACCGGCCGATGACTTCGAGCCCGAGAGGAAGACCGATCGAAGCCTGGGGAGCCACCAGCGGAAGATATTTCAGGTTGAAACCGCTTGGCGTGGTGAAGAGCGTTTGACCGCGCAGCGGAATGTAGGGGGATGTTGATTTGACTTTCACTTCTTTCCCCGCTCCGTCGCCCAGAACGGTGGGAGAGCCCGTGATCATTTTATCGTAATCGGTCCCCGCCTGCAGAGTAAATCCGAGGTAGGTAACCTGATCCGGCATTTCGAGATCAAACACGCGGTCTTCATCCTTCACCATGACCGCGCCGACTTTCAATCCAATGTCGAAGCCCAATACCTCATGCAGGTCCGCGGAATGGTACAACCCGCTGTTGAGATCCGCCCCCAGGCCCGAGAGAAACGATCCAAGGTAGTTCTTCGCGTTCAATCCCGCGACCTTCGATAGCTGTTTTCCAAGATCATCCTGCGCCCGCAGCGAGACCGTGAGCATCAGGATGCAAGCCCCCAACATCATCCCCCGTCCGAGTAGTTTCATAACAAAGTGTCCTTTTTGTTGGTTCAATAACGTCTTGGTTCCAATATCAGAAAATCCGCCGAGAGGAACAAGGCCGTTTTCTACTGCTTGATCCCGCTCACAATCGGCACAATTTCATCCGCGTTGTCGGAGAGGATACCATCGACCCCCAATTCCATCATCTTCCTGACGCTGACCTGATCATTCAGGGTATAGACGTAGAGGGCCAGACCGTGGTAATGAGCATCCTGCAGCATGCGTTCGGTGAATTCGTACTTCGAACAGACGATCACGGAGGCGCCGACCCTGCCGGCCAATTTGGAGGGGGGCCTTCCAAAATCGCGGTACATATTATAGATGACTCCCGTCACCGCCGACGCTTCGATCTTCCGCAGGGTCCGCATCAGCGAGTGGTTGAACGAGGAAAACATCACCTGATCGAGCATCCCGAGCTCCCTGACCACGTCGAGGACCTTGCGCTCGAGAAAACCCGGCGGCTCAGGATGGAGGAAATCCGACTTCAGTTCGATGTCGATCCATCGGCGACGATCGACGAACGAGAGAACATCACGCAGCAACGGAATGCGCTCTTGTGAAAACGAAGGGTTGAACCAGGAGCCCGCATCAAACTGCTTGAGCTCGCTGACAAGGTAGTTTCGGGCCGGACCGTTGCCTGTGGTTGTCCGCTGAAGCGACCGGTCGTGGAGGACGATCACCTCTTCTTCTTTCGAGAGACGGACATCCAGTTCGATCATATCGATGCCGGGAGTGAGGCATGCCGGCGAGAATGCCGCCGGCGTGTTTTCGGGGGCTTTGCCAGAAATACCCCGATGGGCAATGACGTAAGGGGATATTCCGGCGGGGGGCTTCGGACTAAACGGCTGCATAGAAGGAAACTCTACCTCGATCCGGTTTGCGCGGCGAGCTTGCTCCGGTACAAAATGGAGATAATTGCTTCATGGACCTTTTCAATATCCTGCATACCATCGATCTGGACAAAGCGTCCGGCCTTGCGGTAGAAATCTTTCAGCGGCTTTGTCTCTTTCAGATACACCTCGAGACGATGGCGCGCGGTCTCCGGATTGTCATCACGACGCTGGAACAATTCGCCGGCGCAATAGGGACACGTTTCAGCGTGGTCGGCTTTGAGCTGATGGGGGTTATAGATCCGACCGCACGAACTGCACGTTTTTCGTTCGGAGAGTCTGCGGATGAT
>DKJQ01000014.1 GCA_002454845.1 Ignavibacteria bacterium UBA6688 | reverse complement strand
GGAACAGGCACGATCCTTCGCCCAGAAAATGAAGCAGGATCATGAGCGAAATGGCAGCTCCCATGGTGCTGAGAAAGACCTTCGCCATGCGTAACAGCTTTTTTCAGAAACAAACCCCCAGAGGAAGTACACCTCTCCGGGAAACGCAACAAAGGTCTGAGGATTATCCGTCCGACCCCATGCATGCAATGCCGGCAGAAGAGTCCGGCGGTTACATCTGGACATCAGTGGAAAGGCTCTGGTCTCTCGACCAGCTCCCCGAACACCCGGTAATAACTCAACCTGTTGACGAGAGTCGCTTCCAGAAAATGATCTTGTGAGCAGGGAGGAGGGGGTATGAGCAGATTTGAAATACGCGGTCTTGAGTTGTACGATGCTTATCATCGAAAGATTGCAACAGTAAGGGGATGGGGGATTTATGATGCCGAGAACCGGAGAGTGGCGTCCATCCGTGGAAACGAAATTTTTGATGCAAATGACAGGAAAATGGCCACCGTTCGCGGGACCGATGTCCACGATGCCGATGACACGAAGGTCTGCACACTTTTTGATGTCCAAAACCTGATTAAAGGCGGGGAGGTGGGAATTCTACACGTGGCTCTCTGGTACTGCTTCGTACGGTAACTTGTGCGTTTCACGAAAGGTTTGTGAGCATGAAGTTGGCCCGGCTTTGGTCGGGCTTTTTTGTTTGGGGAATAGCAATGACAGGCGTTTGGTTATGCCTGCAACGCCCTCCGAATCCCCGTTTCCAGTCCGCGCAGCTCTGCCAACGCGCGCATCCGGCCGAATAATGAGTAACCGGGATAGACAGCTTTCCCCTTCAAGTCCGCAAGTTGTAAGTCGGCAACGGTGAGACGGCCATGATCAGGCCGGAAGGGTAACCGCCTGTCCATCCTTCCCTCATCCATCCTCCGTTGTTGCTCGAGAATCAGCGTTTTCATCACCCCATACATATCAACAGCCCCTTCGAGGTGCTCTGATTCATTGAAATCCCGCGGTCCGGTCCGGATGACATTCCTCAGGTGGGCAAAATGGATTCTCCGCGCAAACGTTGATGCAATATCAACGAGGTCATTTTGTTCACCCGCTCCCAACGAGCCTGTGCACAGCGTCAATCCATTGGCAGGGGAGTCGACCGCCTGCAACAACTCCACGATATGTTGCTTCGTGCTTACGATCCGGGGGAGGCCAAGCAACGGCCAGGGGGGATCGTCCGGATGAATCGCCATGCGCATACCCGATTCTTCGGCCACAGGGACGATATCCTTCAGAAAGGAAATGAGTGACTCCCGGAGAGCGGATTCATGGATATCCTGATATGCGTCCAGGGCCGCCCGCAGTTTCTCCAATGAGTACGCTTCCCATGATCCCGGAAAGCCAAGCAGGATCGCTTGTTGGAGCCGGTTTCTCTGTGTTTCGTTCAACGACTCGAAATACCGTGTGGCCTCCTGGACTTGTTCCTTCGGGTAATCGTCCTCCGCACGCCGTCGACGCAGGATGTGAAGATCGAACGCGGCCATGACGCGGGCCTCGAACCGGGTAGTGATCGATCCGTCATCGTAGTGGAATTCAAGGTCGGTGCGGGACCAATCGAGAACGGGCATAAAATTGTAGCACACCGTGTCAACGCCGCAGCTTCCCAGATTCCGGATCGATTGTTTGTACTGATCGATGAGCATCCGATAGTTTCCGCTCCGTTGCTTGATCTCTTCATGCACTGGAATGCTCTCAGCAACGGACCAGCTCAACCCGTGTGACTCAATCATGGCTTTCCTCTTCATGATTTCGTCGAAAGTCCAGACTGAGCCGATCGGAATGTGATGCAACGCCGTGACGATTCCGGCCGCCCCCGTTTGTCGTATTTCTGATAAGCCGACAGGGTCGCCGGGTCCGAACCATCGCCAGGTTTGTTCAAGAGCCACGCGGTCGCCTTCCTTGAAAAGAGTTTGGACTTGACATTACTCGTTTTAAAAAGCACATTATGCACCAACAAATTTGTTCAATGCTCTTTGAATCGGTTTTTTGTTCAATGCAAAATTTCCAGACCGGAAAGACCATAATAGGGAAAGGGCGGATCGATGGTTTTGGATCGTGTACGGAAGATCCTGACCGGAAGATTGCCCCGGAAACCTCGTTACAGTCGGTAAGTGAGGGACTAAACTAAGTGAAAAGGAACGAAAGAGCAAGAGAGACGGGAACGGGATGCGTGCGTCAGGTGGGGTCGGATCATCCGCAGCGACCGGACCGTCATTCTTTTTCCGAGTATGGAGTGCTATGAAACGACTAACAATTGAAGACGTTGCCAGGAGGGCGAGGGTTTCGAAGGGGACCGTTTCCGCGGTCATCAATGCAAGAGATACGGTAAAGGCGGCAACCCGGGATCACATCCTGGAGATCATGAAAGAGCTGAATTTTCGTCCCAAGGGGGTCGCCCGGAATCTCAAGATTGCCGACCGGGACAAGAGTATCGGGATGATTGTGAAGAATCTGAATTACCCTTTCTACACGACCATCGCATCCGGGGCAAAGGAGTATGCGAACAAGAAGGGGTACTCGATGATCGTGAGTACCTCGGACGATGATCACGAATATGAAAAGCGACTCTCGCATCTCTTTTCGGCCAAGGATATCAAGGGGACGATCATCGCGCCGATCGTCGAGGGGGCCGCGGAAATCGAGCATCTCTTCAGGCTCAAAATGATCAATTACCCCTTCGTTCTGCTGGAGAATGTCAGGGGAATTCAGGCCAACGTCGTTGCGATTGACAACATCAGGGCCATCATGAAGGCGGTGAAATACCTCCTTGAAACCGGCCACAGGCGGATCGTACATTTCGCCGGCCCGCCGCAGTCGTCCCACACGCAGGAGCGTATCGAGGGGTTCCGGCATGCCTACAGCGAAAGCCCGCACGTTTTCGACAACGAGATGATCGTCTCGGTTGGATCGAACTATGAGGAGAGCTTTGAGAAGACGGTACAGTATTTCACCAACAGGCGCCGGGAGGATTACCCGACCGCCATCGTCTGCTTCAATGACCACCAGGCCCTTGCCGTGATGATGGCTCTCAAACAACTGAATATTAGCGTCCCTGACGATATTTCCATTGTAGGGAACGACGATATCTACTATGCTCAAATTTACCCTGTTCCGCTGACGACCATTCGCGCACCCCAGGATGAGATCGGGAAGACGGCGGCGGAGATCCTGATCAGGAATATTGAATCTTCGACCATCCTGCCGATTGAGCGGGTCCTTCTGGATACGGAGTTCGTTGTGCGGCAATCCACCAAAATTCTTACTCCCTGAAACTCGCTGTCGAATCCCGCCTCGCCCGATGAAAGAACCATTGCTGCTGGGTTATGATATAGGAAGCTCGTCCATCAAAGCCTCTCTGATCAAGGCCGACACGGGAGTGCTCGCAGCATCGGCATTCTCTCCCGAAGGAGAAATGAAGATCGAGTCCCCCCAGCAAGGATATGCCGAACAGCGACCGGATATTTGGTGGGAGCATGTGAAGGCAGCGACCACCAAAATGCTTTCGAAAGGGAACGTCGATCCGTCGGAGATCAAGGGGATCGGGATTTCGTATCAGATGCATGGGCTCGTGATGGTGGATGAGCAACTGAACACGATTCATCCATCCATCATTTGGTGTGATAGCAGGGCGGTGGAGATTGGGAACAAGGCATTCACAGATCTGGGGCAAGAGTACTGTCTTCGCCGGTACCTCAACTCCCCGGGGAATTTTACTGCGTCCAAGCTCAAATGGGTGAAGGAGAACCGGCCCGACGTGTATTCCCGGATCTTTAAAATCATGTTGCCGGGAGACTACATCGCGTTGCGCCTTACGCATGAGCCGTGCACAACCGTATCGGGGTTGAGTGAGGGGATCTTGTGGGACTTTGAGAGAATGGATGTTGCGGATAAGTTGATGGAGTACTATGGCTTCGATCGCGGTCTCATTCCGCGCACAGTCCCCACGTTTGCCATCCAGGGAGTGCTGACGCGGGAGGCAGCAGAAGCGTTGAGATTGAAGCCGGGGATCCCGATTTCCTACCGTGCAGGCGACCAACCAAACAACGCGCTTTCCCTGAATGTCATGAATCCGGGCGAGATTGCCGCCACGGCCGGGACCTCCGGTGTCATGTATGGCGTGACCGGCAAGAACGTGTTTGACGAACGGAATCGTGTCAACACCTTTGCGCATGTGAACTACACCCGGGAGCATCCGATGAAGGGGGTTCTCCTGTGCATTAATGGGACGGGAATCCAATACCATTGGATCAAGCGTGGCGTTCTCGGGAATCGCCACACGTACGAGGAAATGAACGCGATGGCTGCAGGGGTCGAGGTGGGCAGCCGGGGCTTGCTCTGTTTTCCTTTTGGGAATGGGGCGGAGAGAAGTCTGGAGAACCGCGATGTCAAGGGGCAATTCAGTGGGATCAACTTCAACATTCATGACAAGAGTCACCTGATCCGTGCCGCCCAGGAAGGCATCGCATTTTCCTTCCGGTATGGTCTGGATATCCTGAAGAGCATGGGATTGGAGATGAGCGCGATCCGGGCGGGTGATACCAATCTATTTCAGAGCAAAGTGTTCAAGGAGGCATTTGTCAACACCTGCGATGTCAACCTGACGATTTACAACACGGATGGTTCGCAGGGGGCCGCACGAGGCGCCGGTATAGGTGTGGGGTACTATTCCTCCCCCGAAGAAGCTTTCCAGGGATTGAAAGTCGTCGAAGAATTGCACCCGGAGAGCAGCTTGACCGGCCTCTATCTGGAGAAGTACGAAGGATGGAAAGAGAAGCTCCTCTACCTTTTAGAGAGAGAGTGACACGCTACGCACTCCGCGGCGATGGCGGATCTCCGCGTATGTACGTGAAGGATTCCTCCCGGCTGAGACTCATCCATTTCTCCGGATACCTCGATTTGACCTCATCTATCGAAATCCCGAGGAAACAGGGCCAGTTTTGACCTTCCGATTTTCGCCCGTCAAGTCATTTTTCACTTGACATGATAAAAGTAAAGTGTAATATTGAAACGGTTCAATTCTTATTGAACTGATAAAATATTGGAAAACTGAAATTCTCTCCACACGTCGACTGTCACTTGTCCAAGCAACGTCACCCACAGACGAGCATGCCGAGCAAGTACTTTCCCGAAGTTCCGAACAGCATTCCCTTCGAAGGAAGAGATTCCAAGAACCCCCTCGCGTTCAAATTCTACGACAAAGCCAAGATTGTCGGCGACAAGACCATGGCGGAACATCTCCGGTTCTCCGTTGCCTATTGGCACACGTTCATGGGATCCGGTTCGGATATGTTCGGCGCCCCCAGCTTCAACCGGGCATGGCGGAAGAGCAACGATCCTCTCGACCGTGCCAGGGCGACCCTGGAAGCGGCATTTGAGTTCTTCCAAAAACTGGGGATCGGATACTACTGCTTCCATGATCGTGATATTGCCCCCGAAGGGGAGAGCTTTGCTCAATCCTGCAAAAACCTCGAGACGCTTGTCGGGCTCGCCAAGACTCTTCAGCAGGAAACCGGGATCAAGCTTTTGTGGGGAACCGCGAATCTCTTCAGCAATCCCATGTACGCGCAGGGTGCCGCGACGAACCCGGACGCGCACGTCATGGCCCACGCCGCCGCACAAGTGAAACACGCGATCGACGCCACGCACGAGCTCGGCGGCGAGAACTACGTGTTCTGGGGGGGTCGCGAGGGGTACGAGACGCTCCTGAACACCGACCTGAAGCACGAACAGGAGCAAATGGCCCGATTCCTCCACATGGCAGTGGAGTACAAACGGAAGATCGGGTTCAAAGGGCAGTTCCTCATCGAGCCGAAACCCGCCGAACCGACCAAGCATCAATACGATTTCGACTCGGCAACGACATTGTACTTTCTCCAACACCACGGCCTGCTGGACTACTTCAAGTTGAATATCGAAGCAAACCATGCGACACTTGCAGGACATTCCTTTGAACATGAACTTGCCGTTGCTTCGGCTGCCGGGAAACTTGGAAGCGTCGACGCCAACCGGGGAGATATGCTTCTCGGCTGGGACACGGACCAGTTCCCAACCGATTTGTACAGCACCACCTTTGCGATGATGATCATCCTGAAGCAGAACGGTCTTGGAACCGGCGGACTCAACTTCGACGCGAAGGTGCGGCGGAGTTCCATCGACCCGGTGGATCTGTTCTATGCCCATATCGGTGGCATGGACGCGTTCGCGCGGGGACTCCTGATCGCCCGGAAGATCCTGGATGACCCGTCCCTCGCCGCGCTCATGGAAGAGCGCTATGCCAGTTACAAGTCCGGCATCGGCTTGCAGTTGATGACACGCAAGGCCGGATTGGAGGAGGCTGAACAGTGGATTCTTCGCAACGGAAATCCGGTGCCCCGGAGCAGCCGGCAAGAGATGCTTGAAAACCTGATCAATTCGTACATCCAGTAGCACCAGATCGGCGAACCTCACTTACGACCATGGATAATCTCAGTCAAGCGGAAATCGTAGAACGGGAAGAAGCAGTTGCCTATAAAAATCCGCACCTGGCTGTGGAAGAGCGGACGGCGGACCTCATCGGAAGGATGACCCTGGAGGAAAAAGTCGCCCAGATGCTCTGCATCTGGCAACGAAAGAAGGAAATGCTGTTCGATGCGAACGGCATGCTGGACCTGAACACCATGCGGCGCGAACTGAAGCACGGCATCGGTCAGATTGCCCGGTTGAGTGACACCAACGGCGGAGTCACGCCGCGTCAGATGGCGGAACTGGCGAATCGCCTTCAAAAGTACTTTGTGGAGGAAACCCGACTGGGCATCCCGGTGATGTTTCACGAAGAATGCCTGCACGGGCTCGCCGGCAAGGAGGCCACAAGCTATCCCCAGCCTATCGGTTTGGCCTCCACCTTCGAACCGGAGCTTGTCGAAGAAATGTACGCAGCGATCGCGGAACGAACCCGCAAGAGCGGAGCCCATCAGGCCCTGACCCCTGTAGTCGATGTCGCCCGGGATCCCCGCTGGGGGCGCGTCGAGGAGACGTACGGCGAGGACCCCTACCTTGTCGCCCGCATGGGTGTTGCGGCCGTCAGGGGATTCCAGGGGGATGCGACGTTCAAAGACAAGAAACGCGTCATAGCCACCTTGAAGCATTTTGCGGCCCACGGCGAACCTGAATCCGGAACAAATTGTGCCCCGGTCAACGTCTCCGAGCGCCTTCTCCGCGACACGTTTCTCTATCCTTTCCGCGAAGCCATCACCAAAGGGAATGCGCTCAGCGTC
The DNA here is from genome assembly GCA_002454845.1 of Ignavibacteria bacterium UBA6688. Taxonomy (GTDB): domain Bacteria; phylum Bacteroidota; class Ignavibacteria; order UBA10030; family UBA10030; genus UBA6688. The sequence continues at coordinate 13,613 of DKJQ01000014.1, read as the reverse complement.
ATGCCGTCCTACAACGAAATTGATGGCGTGCCTTCGCATGCGAATACGTGGTTGTTGAACGACGTCTTGCGTGAGGAGTGGGGATTCAAGGGGTTTCTCGTTTCCGATTATTTCGCCGTGATGGAACTCCACGCGCGGGGAGAGGCGACAAGCCACGCGGTGGCCGGAAACAAAACCGATGCGGCCTTGCTGGCCGTCAAGGCGGGGGTCAACGTCGAAACGCCGGATCCTGACTGTTATCCGAACCTGACAGAGCTTGTCCGGAGTGGGATGGTCGATGAGTCTGAATTGGACAAACTGATCACCCCTGTCCTGCAGCTCAAGTTTGCCCTTGGGCTCTTCGAGGATCCGTATGTGGATCCGGACGCCATCGATAATGAGCGGCGGTTAGAGGAGGAGAGACCTCTCGCGTTGCGTGCCGCCCAGAAGGTGATCACCCTGCTGCAAAACAACGGTGACCTGCTTCCCCTGAATCCGGAGAAGATCAAGACGCTCGCCGTTATGGGACCCAACGCCAACCGGAAAATCCTCGGAGGCTATAGCGGAGAACCGGCATACTTCACCTCGGTCCTCCATGGGATCGAGAAAAAGGTCGGCAAGAAGATCAGGGTGCTGTACAGCGAAGGATGCAAGTTGACCGTCGGCGGATCGTGGACCGAAGACGCTGTGACCTTGCCGGATCCCGGAGAGAACCGGACGCTGATGCATGAGGCCGTTGAAACTGCGCGGCGCGCGGATGCCGTGATTCTCGTCCTGGGAGGGAATGAGCAAACTTCCCGCGAAGCCTGGAGCAGGACGCACCTGGGTGACAGGGCTACTCTCGATCTCTTCGGGGGCCAGGATGATCTGGTGAAGGCTGTGCTGGAAACCGGGAAGCCGGTCGTCGTCGTACTGTTCCATGGTCGTCCGAATTCGATCCGGTACATTCAATCGCACGTTCCCTCGATTCTTGAATGTTGGTACCTCGGCCAGGAGGCCGGCATCGCTGTAGCCGATGTCTTGTTCGGGGACGTCAATCCGGGCGGGAAGCTGCCGATCTCCATACCGCGTTCGGCGGGTCACATTCCATGCTACTACAACTACAAACCTTCCGCGCGGCGGGGATATTTGGAGGACGATATTACTCCCCTCTTTCCGTTCGGCTATGGACTAAGCTATACGACATTTGGGTTTGACAACCTCAGGGTGGAAAAGCCGACCATCGGCATGCATGAATCAACAAGCGTGTCGATCGAGGTGAAGAACACCGGCAGGCGGACCGGTGAAGAGGTTGTGCAATTGTACATCCGGGATCTGGTGAGCTCCGTGACCCGTCCGGTCAAGGAATTGAAAGGGTTCAAGAGAATCCGCCTGGAGCCCGGCGAATCGACAACGGTGACGTTTCCCCTGGCGCCCGAGCACTTGTCCTTCACAAACATTGAGAAACGCAACATCGTGGAGCCGGGCGACTTCGAGATCATGGTCGGCAATTCTTCGCGCAATGAGGACCTGTCGAAAGTCCTGTTGCGAGTCCTCTGCTAGGTGGTGAACATGAACCGCGTCATTAAACAACAAGTGAACCCGTGAACTCCCATTCCGAACGGTTGACGCTCAAAGAAAAGATCGGCTACAGCGTTGGTGACACCGCATCGAACCTCTTCTTCCAGACGTTCATGCTGTTCCTGCTCTATTTCTACACGGACGTCGTCGGACTGAATGCCGCCGCGGTCGGGACGATGTTCCTGGTGACCAGAATATGGGATGCCTTCAACGATCCCATCATGGGAACCATCGCGGATCGTACCAACACCCGTTGGGGAAAGTTCCGCCCCTATCTGATCTGGGCTTCGATTCCGTTCGGGATCATGGGCGTTCTCACCTTTACCGCTCCGGACCTCAGCGACACAGGAAAACTCATCTACGCGTACATCACCTACAACTTCATGATGATGGCCTATACCGCCGTCAACGTGCCCTACTCCGCATTGATGGGAGTGATCACGCCGAACTCCCTGGAGCGAACGGAACTCTCCACCTTCCGGTTTGTGGCGGCCTTTGTCGGCGGCCTCATTGTTCAAGCCGCGACGCTCGCACTCGTGAAGTATTTCGGAGGCGGGAATGAGGCCCTCGGATGGCAATGGGCAATGGCGTGTATCTCCGGACTTGCGGTCTTTCTTTTTCTTGTGACATTCCTCACGACCAAAGAAAGAGTTCTCCCGCCCAAGGGCCAGAGGAGTGATTTCGGACAAGATTTGAAGGACCTGCTCAAGAACAAACCCTGGCTCCTGATCGGGGGCGCCACGGTGTTCCAGCTCCTGTTCATCGTTATGAGGAACTCATCGGTTCTGTACTACTTTAAATACTATGTCAAGGACCAACAATTGAATTTGTTCGGCAACGTGATCGACCTCTCGTTCGAAGCGTTCTCGTCCTCGTTCCTTCTCACGGGGACGGTCGTGACCATTCTGGGCGCGATCCTGACGAAGTGGTTTTCAAAGAGACTGGACAAGAAGAACACGTATGCGGGATTTTTGATTCTCAGCGCCCTTTCCTGTTCCCTCTTTTACCTTCTTGAGCCTCAGAATGTACTGATGATCTATTTTCTGAACCTCGTGTTTTCCTTCTCCCTGGGCCCGGTTTCCGTGCTTCAATGGGCTATGTATACGGACACGGCGGATTACGCCGAGTGGAAGATGGGTCGACGCGCAACGGGGCTGATCATGGCCGCGTCGCTCTTTGCTCTGAAGCTGGGCCTCACGTTGGGTGGAGCCGTTGTCGGCTGGATTCTGGCCTACAGCGGATTCATTGCCAACCAGGAACAGGCACCGGAGGCGCTGGAGGGCATCATCCTGCTCATGAGCCTCTACCCTGCGGTGTTCGGCCTGATCGGGGGAGCGATGATCGTCGCGTACCCGCTCACGAATACCATGATGGCGAAAATTGAAGAAGATCTGACGGCGAGGCGTCTGCAAACGGCTTCAGACTGATCGGGAATTTCAAGGCTTGTGAGGATGGTGGTTTTGAAATAGTTCGACTTTACTATCATGGGTCGATTAGGGTGGATGGAAAGTATCCGCGTTGCTGGAAATTATGCAATCACAAGTGTTAGTCAGGAGGAAGAGACCATGTCTCCTCAATATTCCTTTCGCAAGTGTCTCAGTGTCATATTGTTGCTGTTCGTCGCCTCGGCTCAGGTCTTGATCGCCCAGGGATCCGCGACCATCAGAGGACGTGTCGTTGATGCGACGACCGGTGAAGGACTTCCCGGGGCCAATGTCGTTGTCCTGGGCACCAGTTTCGGCACGTCGACCGATCTGGATGGAAACTACGTTCTTCGTCTCATTCCCCTCGGCCCCTGGACGCTGAAGACCTCCTATGTCGGTTACTCTCCCGTAACCGAAGAGGTGAATCTCACTGCCGCGCTCGAACGGAATTTTCGGTTGAGTCCCCAAGTCCTGCTGGGGGAAGAGGTGCTCGTGACAGCCCAGGCGCAAGGGCAAATGCAGGCCATCAACCAGCAATTGGCGTCGGACAAAATCGCAAGCATTGTTTCCGAGGCGAGGATACAGGAGCTGCCCGATTTCAATGCTGCGCAGGCGATCGGCCGATTGCCGGGCGTTTCGACGCTCCAGAGTTCGGGAGAGGCGAACAAAGTCGTCATTCGTGGTCTGGCACCCCAATACAACGCTGTGGCCGTTGGCGGCATTACGCTTTCTTCGACGGGAAGCACACAGATCGGCGTGGCCTCCCAGCCCGGGAGTGGTGGCTCCGTCAATACCGACCGGAGCGTTGACCTTTCGATGATCACGCCCTATATGATCAAGTCTGTCGAAGTCTTCAAGTCGCTCACGCCTGACATGAATGCCAACGCGATCGGTGGTTTTGTGAACATGACATTGCGGGAGGCCCCTGATCAGTTTCGCACAGATCTGTTGTTCCAATCGGGCTACACACAAAAGAGCGGCACGTACGGCAACTACAGAGTGGTAGGGGCTGCCAGCGACCGTTTCCTGGAGAACGCGTTTGGTGTGTATCTTCTTGCGAACGCCGAACAGTACGACCGGGACGCCGACAACATGAATGCGGGGTATACGCCGTCGAGCAGCGTCGTTCAGCCGGATGGCTTTCGGCCTGTGAGGGTAACCAGTGTGACCCTGAATCGGCACTTCGAAACCCGGAACCGGTACGGTGGAAATGTGATTCTCGATTACCGGCTTCCCTCCGGGACCATTAAATCGGTCAATGTGTTCAGCCGTTTGAATTCGGACTCGCGGGATTACCGGACAATCCTGGATTATCAAAACCGCAACATACTCTTTCGATACACCGAGGGGAAGAACACGACCGACCTTGCAATGAACTCCCTGGAATTCTCCAATGATTTCGGATTTCTGTCAATGGAGCTCAAGGTCGCCAACTCGTATTCAAGGAACCTGAGACCAGGCTCTCCCCAATTCAACTTTACCCAGACGGCGGGAATCAGCAATACGGCGCCCGTCAACGCAGTTCCGGAAAGTCTTGTCACATCCGTCAGTTACAGAGGTCCGGCTCAGACGGTTCTGAACGAGATCAGCTTGTTCAGCGCCGACTTTAAGGCCAATGATCAGGTATACAAAAGTGATTTCAAGATTCCCTTTAACCTTGAAAGTGTTACATCCGGGTATTTCAAAGTGGGTGGGGAGCTCCGCCACAACCTCCGCACCAACGGCCAGGGGACTCCGTATGCGGGCATACGAGCGGGTTCCCCCATTAGCAATCAACTGGTGCAATTAATAGAAGAACGGTACGGGATAGCACGCGATCCTACGACGGCGTCCTTCACGGGGAACAATTTTACTTCCCCTGATCCAGATCTCATCGAAGAGTTTTTAGAGAACCGGTTCGGCGGAGTTCTTTGGGGGAATGACCGGAATATCTTGACCGGAATCACGGATTTTTTGGCGCATGAGCCATCGATCAACGCCAGTAACAGCAGCAGCACGAACCCCGGAGGATGGTTCGACGGAGCGTTCCAACGCCTGCCGAATAAGTACCGATACTTCGAAAAGTACTATGCAGGTTATTTGATGACAGAGTTGAACTTCGGTCAATCGTTGAAGGTGGTGGGGGGCGCGCGTTGGGAGGAAGTGAAATCGCTGTTTGACGCCTTTAATTTGTCCGATGGCCGCGACATCAACACGCAAGTCGTCGATTCCGTTTCGGCTCACCCCTGGAACCGGTTTTGGTTGCCGATGGTTCAGGCAAAACTGAACGTGTTTGAATGGGTCGATGTTCGGTATTCGTTCACCCAAACGCTCGCACGACCGGATTATCACCAGCTTTCACCCCATTTCAGTATGGATTATACACAGTTCACGGTCCGGGCGGCCAACCCGTCACTGAAGCCGGCAGAAGCATCCAATCATGATCTTTTCATCACGTTTCACAGTAATAAGCTGGGCCTGCTGACGTTTGGGGCGTTCTACAAAGAGGTAAAGAACTTCACGTTTTCGACTCAATACACCTTGCATCCCCGTGACTCGACAACTCCTCCAGGCCTGAACACCGTTGAGTCCTACAGGGTGCGCACGGCGAGCGGAGGCACCGTCAATTATATCTCTCCCAAAGACGGCGCGCAGGTATTCACCTTTACGAATAGTAAGAGTCCTGCTTACGTGAGGGGCATTGAAGTGGACTTTCAAACGCGGTTCTGGTACCTGCCATTTCCGCTGGATGGATTATTGCTCGGGGTCAATTACACAAAAGTCTCATCCAAGGCGATCTATCCCTGGAGAAACGACACGACCATCTTTATCCCTCCCCGAACGACCAAAGTGATCACACTCGATCGTACACGGGAGGGGCGTTTAATCAACCAGCCGAACGATATCCTGAACGTGTCGGTCGGTTACGACTATAAAGATTTTTCAGGCCGTTTGTCGTTCCTGTTTCAAGGCAATTCCGTCAGCAACATCGGCGCGTTTGCCGAGCAGGACGGATTCACGAAAGATTATTACCGAATGGACATCTCCGCCCGGCAGAAGCTGCCGTGGTACGGTTTGCAGTTGTTCCTTGATATCAACAATCTCAATAACAGAAAGAATGAAGCGGCTCAGGCATCGATCAATGGTTTTACCTCTCAACAGTATTACGGTCTCACGGCCAATCTCGGGCTGAGATTTACCATGTAACAAATGTTTCGTATCAACACGTTCAATTCACCAAAACGCAGGAGGTGTGAGATGAAGAATTGCGCGAGAGCTTTGATTCTCATGGCGATCCTTGTCCCGATCGGTCTGTTCGCACAGACAGATACCGTGAATGTCGCGAGCGACTTCGGTGTGGGTGAAGGGAGCCTCAACAGGGCGATCGAGCAGAGGATCGCGGCCGGGACGCTGTCCAATGCCGTTTTTAAACTGGAACCGTACGGTCTCTATATTCTTACGGGCACCATTACCGTTCCGGCCGGCCAGCGTCTTACCATTGTGGCTCCCGACCCCGGGACCACTCAGGAGAGTGCCCCGCCGATGATTTGCTGGACTCCCGCGGCCGGGGTCGACCGCACGTTCAACTTCAACGCCTTCGGCGATTTGTACATGAAGAACATCTGGATTCTCTATGCGACGACCAATACGGCGGGGGAGGGGACGCAGGTCGGCACGAACCTCGAGATCAGTCAGGATACGACCGACAACCTGAACATCGCCGAGTTTGATAATGTGATCTTCGATTATTGCAACATCGGAAGTGGTGGGGGCGCTGTGACGGTGTCGGCCGCGCATGCGCGGTTGAAGTTCTCCAATTGCTACTTCCGGAACCTGACCGACACTCACTTTCGCTACTATGGAAGGCCGGTTTCGTACCGGTTCAACACGACAGGGTATCATATCGACAAGGTCACCTTCGAGAACACGACGTTCGCAAACTACGGATATGGGTTCATGCAAGAGGGGGGTGAATACGCGGATACGGTCATCTTCAACCATTGCAACTTCCTGAATGGGGTCATGTTCAGCCTGCAATCCGGCTGGTGGAATTGGCTCTCCGTGACGAATTCCATCTTTGTGAACTCGTTTATGTTCGGCTGGCTCGAGGGAGAAACACCGGCTGGAGGGGCTCTCAACATCGACAGCGTCTCGACCTTCGGATTCGCGGTCCCCTTTACCGACCCTCAGCGACATATCCTTTTTGCCAACAACAGCTACTTCATTGAGAAATGGCTCGTGGACTATATGACCCCCAAAGGCCCTAGTAATCCCGACGGAGGCAACGTCTATAGCGACACGGCGACGGGAGGGAACATTCCGAAGCCGATGCCGATGATGAGCGCAAAGACAAAGACGTTCTTCAACGATAAGGCCGCGTTCCCCTACATGACGATGATGAACGTCCACGACTACGAGGAGGTGGGCGCAACTGCGAATCCCGGGTTCCTGATTCCACCGACCAACATACCAGGCATCAAAGACTTTCTCCTGCGCAAATGGACTGACAATTCTGACGTCAACTGGGCCTTTGACCCCAATTCGGATGTCAATCAGATTTGGCCAATGAATGAGCAGTTGCGGTACAGCAACGCGACGCTCCGGGCGGCCGGCATGGGTGGGTTCCCGTTAGGCGACCTGTCCCGCTGGTGGCGCAGTCAGCCGCAGATCTATCAAGGTTGGTTGGCTCAGAAGGACGCAGAATACCAAAACATCTGGAACCTGCTGACCAGTGGTGTCACCTCTGTCGCGGATGAAACGCCGGGTGTTCCCGTGAAGTTCGAGCTGAGCCAGAATTATCCCAATCCTTTCAACCCGATGACGCAGATACGTTACTCCTTACCGAACAAAGAGCGAGTCTCCCTCAAAGTCTACAATGTGCTGGGGATGGAAGTCGCCACACTGGTGGAGAGCGAGCAAGGGGCTGGAAAGCATACGGTTACGTTTGACGCAGCCAGTGTTGCAAGCGGCGTCTACTTCTACACGCTCAAGGCGGGAACTACGGCGTTGACGAAAAAGATGATGCTTGTGAAATAGCCTTTTTGAAAGAGGTTTGGCCACGGTACAATCTAATCCACAATACCTTAAACTCATCAAGTTGGAGGTTTTATGAGCAAGCTCTTACGATTCTTCACTTCCGGAGCGCTTCTCCTCTTGCTGGGGGTTGGAAGTGTGATTGCGCAGGAAGTGGTGTACACTTCCGCGCCGTCCACCCCCCCCGGTTCGCCTGGCGCAAACGGAGGCTTCGCGTGGGGAGACGTGAATGGAGACGGTGTTCTTGACCTCTTCATTCCGCCCAGCAATATCCAGTACAACAACATTACGTCGTTTACGTCGGCCGCGTCCACAAGGACGGCAGGTATCACTGTAAACCTGAACTCTGTGGGCGGACTCCTGGCAGACGTCAATGGCGACGGCGTTCTCGACCTGTGGTCCACGAATGCCAATAATCCACAGGGAGGTTTGTACTACGACAGCTCCGGCGTCTTTATCCCGGCGAGCGGGATCGGTGATCTTGCGACCGCGGACGGAGCGGGGAATGTCTTCTATGGCATGGCGGTTGCGGACATCGATCACAGCAACTACCTGACGGCGGCATGGGCCCGTTTTAGCCAGACGGTGACCGGGGTGGCGTACAGTGACGGTCTTGTATTCCCTCCCGGTCTGGGTGTGTCGATGTACAAGAACGGTCCCACGGGCTTCACAAACATCGGGACCGGAGCAACAGCGGGGAATCTTGCCATCACTACGACCCGGTCATTTGAATCGTGGGACGTTCACTTCCTGGATGCAAACAGTGACGGCTATCCGGACTTGCTGATGCCGAGTATGCGTCACGGATTTTCCCCGATAAACCTTCAGGTCGACTCCATCGGTGCTCGAAAAGGGTGTATCCTGTTCCTGAACGATGGGACCGGCAAATTCGCTGTTCCTACTGCAGCATCGCTCGGCCGCACGCTCTTTGCCGTCGATTCGATCAGCGGCGGAGTCTCGCACGCGAGAGCCGTGGCCGATGAAGGAATCATCGTCGACGATACGGTCCGTCACTTCAGCGCCATCGGCAGCAACTGGAGCGATCTCAACAACGATGGTAACTTCGATCTGATCCTGACCGGTCTCGGTGCAGACAACTGGAATGGCGCGGGGGGGCTGGTGCGCGTTGTTGTTCTCTACGGAAAGGGAGACGGTACATTTACGTATAAATGGAACGGGACAACCTATGTTAACCCCGGATTGCCTGATGTCAATAATATTCGGGCATGGGATGTGGGCGATTACAATAATGACGGATTGCCGGATCTTTTCGGGAGCGTGACCTTCGGTCCACGACGTATGTGGAGAAATAACGGCGACGGCACGTTTACGGAGGTGACATCACAAATCTACATGTCGACGACGGGTGGACGCGCCGGCGGCTTCGTTGACTATAATAACGACGGCTTCCTTGATGTTTACACCTACACGGGTGGAAATTCATCCCTGCAGAAAAACAGCGGCAACTCCAATAATTGGATTGCCTTTACACCTCAGGGAACAGGCAACAACAAGTCGGCCATCGGCGCACGGTTTACGGTGTACGCGCAGGGCGGAACGCTCAAACAGACGCGCGCCATCAAGGGGGGAGGGAATGCCTCAGGAGGCCCGGTCGTAAGGGCCAACTTCGGTCTCGGCATCAATACCGCCATCGACAGCGTCGCTGTGTGGTGGCCCAACGGCGAACGCAAGACCTACACTGGACTTGCGGGCAACAAATATTGGACGGTCGTACAAGGTTCTGAAAATCCATCAGCGCCGACTCTGACAAGCCCGGCGAATGCGGCGACAGCCGTCGCTCAAACCGGAACACTGCAGTGGAATGCCGGAGCTGGATCGGCTTCCTATCAGGTTCAGGTTTCCCTCGATCCGGCATTTGAGAATGCGGCGTTGTTGGCGGTCGATGCTTCAGCGACCGTCACCAGCTACGCGTATTCCCTTGGCGCTGCCACGAAGTATTACTGGCGGGTAGCCGCAGTCAACGGTGGTTTCATGAGTGCATACAGCGCTGCCAATAACTTCACCACGGCAGGTTCTGCACCGACCGTCGTTCCGACTCTGCTGTCGCCGGCAGATGCAGCCACAAACCAGGCTGCGTCGCTGACGCTCAATGTCGGAAAGACCGCTGCTGCGTCACGGTATCAATGGCAGATCTCACCGCAGTCAACGTTTACGACACTCGCCGCGAGTGAGATAACAGCTGATACGGCGTACACCGTACAGTTGGTCGGCGGCCAGAAGTTCTATTGGCGCGTGCGTGGAGTGAATGATCTTGGCGCGACTGCTTATTCAGCCGCTCAGTCGTTCACCGTCATGGCTCCGCCCAACAGACCAAATCAACTCTTGCCGGCGAACAACACACAAAACGTCATCTCGGATAGTGTCATCTTTGTCTGGAGTACGGTGACCGGTGCGGCAAGCTATAACCTGCAGGTTTCCACCGTCAACGCAACCAATACGTATGCGACGACGGATACGACCTATAAGGTCTTCAACCTTGCACGACTCACGAACTATACCTGGAGGGTTGAGGCCATCAACGCCGGCGGAACCAGTTACTACACCGGCAACTTCACGTTCACAACTGTCGTCGCAGCTCCCCCCGTGCCGACTGCCGTTGCGCCGGCTAGTGCCGGGGACAATGTCGGTCGTCTGGGACCCTTTGTCTGGAATGCCGCACTGAATGCGACGAAGTATCGGCTTCAGATTGCATCCGACAACGCGTTTGCATCGCTCGTGGTGGATACAACGGTGGCGCTTGACACGACTTGCGTGTTGAGGACCCCGCTGGGGTTGAGTTCGGATTACTACTGGCGCGTCCGCTCTGAGAATCTCGGAGGCGCGAGTGCCTATTCGACGGCGAGGCTGTTTACCACCGGCACGGTGCTCGATGTTGAAGAGCTTGGCGGCGTGGTTCCGAAGGAGTTTGCACTCCTTCAGAACTATCCGAATCCGTTCAATCCCTCCACCAAGATTCGCTACGACCTTGCGACGAGTGCGCACGTGAATATCACCATTTTTGACGTGCTGGGCCGGGTTGTTGCCACGTTGGTGGACGAAGTCCAATCGGCGAGCAGGTATGCGGTCGATTGGAACGCAACGGGCCTGAGCAGTGGCATTTACTTCTACCGGATTCATGCCCGGGGCCAGGATGGTGCACGCGACTTCACTTCGACGAAGAAGCTCATCCTGATGAAGTAAATTCAATGAGGTAGGTTCTTTTGCATCATGCGCAGCCCGCCCGCGATCTACGAGCGGGCTGCGTAGTTTTGTCCAAACTTGTAGAGAATGGGTGCCAACAATGTTGTAGTGACAAAGAAGTAATTGCTTGTACCATGACAGGAGTGGACGGTCATGCGCGGCGAATGGGCGCGAACATTTCTTGTTGTATTGGGTATGGTTGTGATGGTGGGCCGGGATGTGCAGGGGCAGTCTGCCTCGTTCAGAACGTACATGAACCCGGTCATCCCCGGCGACCATCCGGATTGCACAGTCACAAAAGTCGGCAAACACTTTTACACCGCCGGTTCCTCGTTCAACCCGACGCCGGTGATCTATCATTCGACCAACCTTGTTCATTGGGAAGCGGTCGCCCGGCCGGTCAGTGCGGAATGGGTGAATTACGGAGATGCTCCCGCGGGGGGATGTTGGGGCGGCCAGGTAGTGCATCACGGCGGAAAGTTCTGGTACTTTTTTTCACGCAACTCGAATGCTCCCACGATCATGTACTTTACCACCGCTGATGACCTCAAAGGGCCCTGGAGCATGCCGACGGCCATGACGACGCCTGCCGGCGTGCCGGGCCTGGGTTATGACAATTCCATCTTCATCGATGACGACGGGAGTTGGTATTTGGTAGTGAAAAACGGACAGCCCAACAACTGGATCGTCCAGCTGGGAGACAACGGCCAGCCGCAGGGGGCCGTGTACGATCTTACATGGCTTAATCCCGCGCCCAATTATCCGTTCAGTTGGGCCGAAGGTCCGGTGATGTGGAAATACAACAGCTACTATTATTACAGCTTCGGCCACAACGTAGCCGGCAGGCAAAGGGTGTTCCGGAGTCCGGTACTCACCGGCGATCAAAACTCATGGGTCAATCTCACTCCCGGAAGCCTTGACGATTTCTTCAACCTCAATGATCCCCTGGCATCGCAAGCGGTGTTTCGCAATCCCAACCACTCTTCTGCGGTCGTTACAGTGGGGGATGGTACCCATTGGGTTGTTCATCCTTTGTGGCGCAGTGGAAACAACAATGAATGGTACGGCCAGGGCCGTCAGGGGTTGCTCAATCAGGTTCGGTATGATGCCAACGGCAAACCAACGGCCGATTACCCGGTGAATGCGCCCCAATGGGCTCCCAACCTGCCAAGTAGCGGCATTCCATGGATGGTGCCGCACTCGGATTTCTTTAATTCTGAAACGCTGAATCCGGAGTGGTCCTTTTTGGGTCAAACTCCCTCCAATCTCTACTCCCTTACCAACCGAAGCGGTTGGCTCACTCTCTCCCCCAAGGGAAGAAATCCAAACACGGTGATCAAGAATGACGGCGAACATAACTATTCCCTTATGACGAAAATGGATTTTGCCGCTCAATCGGTGACCGATCAGGCCGGTCTCTGGATTATCAACGGTCTGCAAGCGCTGCGGGCGAAACTCTATTCTTCCATTGACAGCTCGGGAAACAACATCGTTGCGTTCAGCTACAAGACGAATCTCTTTCAGGTAAACAGTCCTGTGCCAGGGAGTGAAACCATCGTATGGCTCAAGCTCGTTCGCGTCAATCATGTGCTCACTGGTTATTGCAGCGCCGACGGGTTTGACTGGGTGCTGGTTGGCAGCAGCATCGACGTTGCCGATATGGATGGGTTTCAGGAAAATTACAACGCCTGGACGGGAAACCGGCAAGGTTTGTTCGTTCAGGGAAGATCGGCGGATTTTGACTGTTATATTTACCGCGATGCCTATACACCCATTCCTGCCGATAAGCCGGCGAACCAATTCGAGACGGCCCTGGGGGTTAGCAGGACCACAGGGGAAAGTTGGTTAGACGAGATTCATCACAATGATTGGGCGTTGTACGCCGGGGTGGAATTTGGAAACTCCGACTACGTGAGAGAACCGGATTCCGTCAGGATCGTTGCTTCCAGCGCGTCCGGCGCAGGCCTCGTTGAGGTGTGGCTCGATTCCGTCGATACGGGGACGAAAATCGCCGAGTGTGTCATCGGCAGTACAGGAAGCTGGAGCACGTTCGCGACCTTTACGGCGAAGGTGCTGACGCCCGTTTCGGGCAACCATGATGTCTATCTGAGATTCAAGGGAACTGGTTCGGACAAACTCTTCACCCTCCAGTCGCTGACCTTTATTGACAAGATAGATTCCCGGACTTCCGTTGACGAAGAGCAACGCGGGGGGATTCCGATGCGGTATGAATTAGGACAGAATTTTCCCAACCCGTTCAATCCGCAAACAGTTATCAGTTTTCAGTTACCCGTTCCCAGCCATGTATCTTTGAAAGTGTACAATGTGCTCGGCAGTGAGATGACTACGCTTGTCCATGGGGATAGGAAGCCGGGAGAGCACAGTGTTCAATGGGATGCAACAGGTTATCCGAGCGGCGTCTATTTCTTCCGCTTG
>DKJQ01000209.1 GCA_002454845.1 Ignavibacteria bacterium UBA6688 | reverse complement strand
GTGGACTTGTCGAGCGCCCCCATCAGGTTGAGGAGCGTCGACTTGCCGCTTCCGGATGGTCCGATGAAGGAGACAAACGCCTCACGGTCGATTGTCAGCGACAGATTTTTGAGGGCATTGACCGGTACTCCCGATGCCTGGTAAGTTTTCGTTACGTTCTGGAGCTGGATAAGGCTCAATGGTTGCCCCGGTTTCATGAATGAGTGTTGAATTCCTCTACAGATGTGATGCACGGATGGCGGAAAGGGGTCTAAATCTTTACACGCCTCAGCCTCAGGGAGTTCGACACAACGCTCACCGAGCTAAACGCCATCGCAGCCGCGGCATACATCGGGTTGAGCAGACCGAAGGCTGCGACCGGGATGCCGATGATATTATAAATGAAGGCCCAGAAAAGGTTCTGCTTGATCGTGCGGATTGTCTTTTTGGAAAGCTTGATCGCCCCAACAACACCAAGAAGGTCTCCGCTCATCAACGTGATGTCGGCCGTTTCCATGGCCACATCGGTGCCGCCCCCCATCGCGATGCCGACATCCGCCTGAGCCAGCGCCGGCGCGTCGTTGATCCCGTCGCCGACCATCGCAACCACCTTCCCGTTGCTCTGGAGGGACTTGACATGGGTGGCTTTATCCTGGGGCATCACTCCCGCGATCACACGACTGATCCCGGCCTGGGACGCAATCGCCTCCGCGGTGCGCAGGTTGTCTCCCGTGATCATGACAATATCGATCCCCATCGCGTTCAACTCGGAGACCGCCTGCTTCGACGTCGGCTTGACGGTGTCCGCAACGGCGATCAGTCCGGCCAGTTTGCCATTCGCTGCGACAAAGATCGGCGTCTTTCCTTCGGAGGAGAAGCGTGCGGCCCGCTCTTCCGCTTCACCCAGCTGAATGGCGAACTCTTTCATGAGGCCGGCATTCCCGATCGCGACGGCATCTCCGTGAACCACTGCCGTCACACCGAGACCGGTGTGAGACTGGAACGATTCAATTTCTTCCGGTTGGATCGTCCGAAGCTTCGCGTAGTCGAGAACAGCCTGCCCGAGCGGATGTTCCGAGCGTGATTCGATGGAGGCGGCATAACGGAGAATGGCCGGCTCGTCGAATCCGTTAAGCGGAAGAACGTCTGTAACGGAGGGTTTTCCTTCGGTGACGGTCCCCGTTTTATCCAGCACGACTGTCTGAATGTTATGTGCACGCTCCAGGCTCTCAGCATTCTTGATGAGGATCCCCTTCGTGGCTCCGAGGCCCGTTCCCACCATGATGGCAGTCGGAGTTGCCAGTCCCAACGCGCACGGGCAGGCGATGATAAGGACGGCGATGAAATTAATCATCGCGGCGGTGAAGGGGAGTCCGCCGACGAAGTACCACGCGAGGAAGGTCGCGAGGGCGATCCCAATCACGATCGGCACGAATACGGCGGCGATCCGGTCGGCCAGTGCCTGGATCGGTGCTTTCGAGCCTTGCGCCTCCTCCACGAGCCGGATAATCTGCGCGATCACGGTCTCCTTGCCGACCGCGGTGGCGCGGAACTCGATGCTCCCGTTCTTGTTGATCGTCCCGCCGACGACCTTGCCCCCGACCGTCTTCTCCACCGGCATGCTCTCGCCGGTGATCATCGACTCGTCGATGGAGGTCGCCCCCTTCGTGATGAAACCGTCGACCGGGATTCTCTCCCCTGGGCGGACGATGACGATATCGTTGTGGATGACGCTCTCGATGGGTACATCCTGTTCCTGTCCGTCGCGCACCACGCGGGCGGTTTTCGGCTGGAGGCCGATCAATTTCTTGATCGCATCGGTCGTTCGGCTCTTGGCGCGCGCCTCGAGCATCCGCCCAAGCAAGATCAGCGTGACGATCGTTGCTGCGGTATCGAAGTAAATATGGTCCATCGGGTTGTCAATGGGGAGCCAGCGTGGGAAGAGGGTCACAATCGAACTGAACAAGTATGCTGTCCCGGTGCCGACCGCCACGAGCGTGTTCATATCCGCCGAGAAATGTTTTGCAAGTTTCCATGCGATGACGAAGAAGCGCTTTCCGGGTCCCGCCATGACCGCCGTGGTAGCCAGGAAAAGGAGGATGTTAATCTCGGACATCGTCAGGGGGACGGAAGACATAAACCACTCCGTCATGTTCACCATGCTGACGATCATCACGGGGAGCGTCAGGACTGCGCTGAAAATGAAATCTTTCTTCAGTTGGCGGAACGCTTTTTCCTGGTGGCTTTCCTCTTCCCTGGTGGCGACGCTTCCGGGGGCTGACCCTTTAGCCGCGGGAGGGGGGAGGGCGAGCTTGTAACCGGCCTCTTCTACTGCGGCGGCCATCGTTGCCAGGTCGGCTTTTGCCGGGTCGAAGGAAATGGTCACATTTTCGGTGGCGAGGTTGACGTTGGCAATCTCCACCCCTTCCACTTTCTTGAGTGTCTTTTCGACGCGCGCAACACAGCTTGCGCAGGTCATGCCTTCAACGGGGAGGGTGAGGGTTTGGGTTGCTTGATTATTCATGGTGCTTTGGTTAAAAAACTTGGGTAGTAAATCGTGAACAGTGAACCGTGAACAGTAAACAGTGAAACGTGAAATGTGAAACGTGAAACGAATAGCAACCAAACGGGTTTTGCTTTTCACTTTTCACTTTTCACCTTTCACTTTTTACCTTTTACTTTTCACCTTTCACTGACTCTACATTATTCAAGCAATCACCTTTCTATGTCCCTCGAAACGAAAATCCAATCCAAACAAGCGTGCATCGGCGTGGTAGGCCTCGGCTATGTCGGTCTTCCGCTCGCCGTGGAATTTGCCGCGCAAGGATATACGACAATCGGCATCGACCTCGACGACCGGAAAGTCCGCTCCATCAACGCAGGGAAGAACTACATTGCTGATGTGGAGGAGAAAAAGTTCAGGGCGGCGGTGAATGGAGGGAAGCTGACCGCGCAGAACACCTATGAATCGGTCGGCACCCTCGACGTTATCTTCATCTGCGTCCCTACCCCCTTCACCGAGCATAAAGCTCCCGATATCTCGTTCATCCTCGATGCCGCCCGTGAGATTGGCAACCATCTCCGGAAGGGGCAACTGATTATCCTGAAGAGCACGACGTTCCCCGGCACCACCGAGGACTATGTGCAGCCGATCCTGGAACAATCCGGACTCAAAGCAGGGAAGGATTTTCATCTCGCCTTCTCCCCCGAGCGTATCGATCCGGGGAACAAGAAATGGACCACCGCCAACACCCCAATCGTCGTTGGTGGCGTGACGAAACGGTGCACCGAGCTCGCTTGCGCCATTACGGCCCGCGTGATCAAAACCGTGATCCCGGTCTCCGGTCCGAAGGTGGCGGAGATGGAAAAACTGCTTGAGAACATCTTCCGGAGCGTCAATATCGCGCTCGTCAACGAGATGGCCCGTCTCTGCGACCGTATGGGGAACATCAATATCTGGGAGGTGGTCGAAGCTGCCTCAACGAAACCGTTCGGGTTTATGCCCTTCTACCCCGGACCTGGCATCGGCGGCCACTGCATCC
>DKJQ01000215.1 GCA_002454845.1 Ignavibacteria bacterium UBA6688 | reverse complement strand
GGAATGTCTATGTTGCCCGCGTTGCCATGGGAGCGAACGATGCGCAGACGGTCCGTGCATTCCTTGAAGCTGAGGCGTACGATGGCCCCTCCCTCATTATCGCCTACAGCCATTGCATCGCACACGGTATCGATATGTCGAAAGGAATGACGAATCAGAAATTGGCCGTCGATACCGGGTACTGGCCCCTGTTCCGATATAACCCCATGCTGGAGGATGAAGGGAAACATCCGTTCAAGCTCGATTCGAAAGCGCCGAAGCTCCGCTTGAAAGAGTTTACGTCGCTGGAGGTGAGGTTCAATATGCTCGAGAAGAGTTATCCCGAGCGGGCGAAAGAGCTGGGGGAACTTGCCCAGGAGGATGTGCGGACTCGGTGGGAGATCTACGAGAGCCTCTCCAAAGCCGGGAATGGGGGAGAGAAGAAAAGCGAGCCGACGGCGGCAGAGAAGAAGAGCGAAAGCGCACCGGCACAGTAGAACAATGTACGACGGCAGGGACGGGAAAAACCCTGCCGGGATTTGATCCGACAAACGAACACTCAAGCAAATGGAGACCTGCTCATGGACTTAACGACCCAGTATCTCGGGTTGCAGCTCAAGAATCCCCTGGTGCCTTCCGCTTCGCCGCTCTCGCACTCCGTCGACAGTATGAAGCGATTAGAGGATGCCGGGGCGGCCGCCGTGGTGATGTATTCGCTGTTCGAAGAACAGATCGAACACGAGGCTGATGCGTTTGACCATTACTTCAAGCAAGGTACAGGAAGCCATGCGGAAGCGGTCGATTATTTTCCGGAAGCCTCCGAGTACAACCTGGGACCCGATCAGTACCTCGGACTTCTGCGGCAGGCCAAGGAGGCCCTGGGCATTCCAGTAATCGGCAGTCTCAATGGAGTGTCGACGGGAGGATGGATCGAATATGCCGCCAAAATGCAGGAGGCGGGGGCCGATGCGATCGAACTGAACGTGTACTATATCCCGACGAGCGTCAAAGTCACAGGTCCGGAGGTGGAGGACCGCTACGTCGATATCCTGCGCGAGGTGAAAAGTGCTGTGCGTATTCCCGTCGCGGTAAAATTGAGTCCCTTCTTCAGCTCCATGGCCCACGTCGCACAAAGGCTCGACCACGCAGGGGCAGACGGGCTCGTGTTGTTTAACCGGTTCTATCAGCCTGACTTCGACATTGAGCAACTCGAAGTGACGCCGAATGTCGTCTTGAGCACATCGGATGCGATCCGTTTGCCTCTTCGATGGATAGCGATTCTGCGCGGTCAGGTCCGGACGAGCCTCGCGGCGACGACCGGTGTGCATACAGCGACGGACGTCCTCAAGCTCCTGATGGCGGGAGCCGATGTGACCATGATGTGTTCTGCCCTGTTGAAGCATGGACCGGGGAGGATCACAGAAGTACTGCAAGACCTGGATCGTTGGATGATGGAACACGAGTATGTTTCCGTCGCGCAAATGAAGGGGAGCATGAGCCGTAACTCCGTCGCCGATCCGTCCGCCTTTGAACGGGCTAACTATATGAAAGCGTTGAATCGTTACCAGTAGATGTTGTGACTGATGGAGAAAGGGGGTTCCCATGGATCGCGGTTCTTTCACAGTATTGGTGATGCTCCTTGGTGTTGCGTTGGTGTCGGGGGGATGCACTTCATCCTCCCCGTACGGGAGGACGGTGGCGGAGGGCGATCAGGTTGAGATGCTTGCCGGGACCTGGAAAGGGACATTCCTGAACGCATCGACCAACCGATCCGGGTTGATCGAGCTTACGCTGGCAGCCGGGTCGGAATCAACCTATGGTGATATTCGCCTGCAGACTCCAACCAAAGAAGAAGTGTATCAGCTTCAGGACGGGGAACTACCGGGAAGCAGCAGCCCCATCCGTCCGTTAGGATTGAAAATCAGCTTCATGAGAATCTCCAACGGAAAAATCCACGGTGCACTGGAGCCCTATGAGGATCCGGTGAGCAGGAGCGTCGTGGTGACGACGTTTGAGGGTGTGTTGCGAGATGGCGTCATCGAGGGGACATTCCGCACGCGGGGTGCCGGGCTGAGGTTGATCCCCACCGGGCGCTGGAGTGTCGTCCACGTCAGCAGTCATTGACGGCTGAGGAATCGGCGACGGTGTTGATCATCATTTTTGACCGATCGCCTTCCAGTGGAGGAATTGGTAAAGTTGCGTCGCATGCTTCCCAAAAACGGGAACATTGTCCTCCCTTTTCGTCAAAAACGTCTGAAAGTTGGGTTTTTTCCCCAGTTTGAATTGGCACGATTCTTGGGTCAATTCTGAGAACGTAACTGTGCTGTGAACTCAAAAACCTCATGCAGAGAGCGACGAAAGCCACGATGGTTCAGGTAGACAACGAACTTCTCAACACTCTCAAGATGTTTGATCGGCCGGGCCCGCGGTATACGAGCTATCCCACCGCACCGATTTTTTCAACGGAGTATAATGATAAACGGTATGAGATCGATGTCATCCGGAACAATCATGAAAACCCCGCTCCTCTTTCGCTCTATCTTCATATCCCTTTCTGCGATACCCTTTGCTACTTTTGTGGGTGCACCACCGTTATCACGCGTAACCGTGACCAGATCGCCACCTACCTGAAGGCACTCGAGACGGAAATCGGCCGGATGGCTGCGTATATCGACCGGGACCGTCAGATCACACAGATGCACTGGGGAGGAGGGTCGCCATCCTATCTTGAACCGGGAGAAATTGAGGGGTTATCGGCCTTCCTGAAAAAGCATTTCCGGTTTGCTGAGGATGCGGAGATCAGCGTAGAGATCGACCCCCGAGGGCTGACGTTTGAGCACATGAAGGCCTTTCGCACCATGGGGGTGAACAGGATCAGTCTTGGCGTGCAGGACTTCGATGAGCGGGTCCAACGTGCTGTGCACAGGCTCCAGCCCGAAACGATGACACGCCAAGCGCTTGATTGGGCCGCCACCCTCGGCATCACGAGTACCAATATCGACTTGATTTACGGCCTGCCGCTGCAGACTCTCGAGACATTCCAGTCAACACTGGACAAGGTCGTCGACATTTCTCCGGACCGGATTGCCGTCTTTAACTTTGCGTACGTCCCCTGGATGAAACCACATCAGCGGTTGATCCACAGTGAGGATCTTCCGGATACCGACACCAAACTACAACTGCTCGGTGCGTCGGTCGAAACGTTGACCCGGGCGGGGTACGAGTATATTGGGATGGACCACTTTGCGAAACCGGATGATGAACTGGCTGTTGCGCAACGGCAAAAGGCGCTTCATCGGAATTTCCAGGGATATTCGACCAAGGCCGGGGCCGACCTCTATGCATTCGGGATGTCCGCCATTTCCCATTTTGGCGATGTGTATGCCCAGAACGCGAAAACACTCCCTGAGTACCTCGCCGCAGTGGAATCCAAGCGGTTCCCAACGGCAGTGGGGTACAAGATGACAAAAGACGACCAAATCCGGAAGTTCGTGATTATGCGGCTTATGTGCGACCTCGAAGTGGAGAAGGCGGAGGTGGAGGATTTCTTCAATATTTCGTTCGACGAGTACTTCGACTCGTCGATCGAACAGCTCTTTGATTTCACGCGGCTTGGCATGGTGCGCCACTCTTTGAACAGGATCACCATCGAAGAAAGCGGCCGGCTGGTGCTCCGAAACATCGCCATGTGTTTCGACGCTTACCTGAACAGGTTCAAGGAGAGGCAACTGTTTTCGAGGACCGTTTGAGTTGTTTTTTCACTTGACTTTCCGATTTGGTAGTTATAATTTAAGATAAAAGTATCTGAATCTCATGAGTATCATCTTCAGTCGGCAATGCGAATATGCGTTACAGGCGGTCACCTATCTGGCCCTCAAGCCGGTGGGGGAGAAGACTTCGATCAAGGAACTGACAAAGAAACTTGATATTCCTTATCACTTTCTGGGAAAAATTCTCCAGGATCTTGCGTACAAAGGGCTGCTCATATCGCAAAAGGGACCGACAGGGGGATTTGCTCTGGGTCTTCCCGCCAGGGATATCACGCTCTTTCACATCGTGGAAGCGATCGATGGCTCCGGGTTCATGACGAACTGCGTTCTCGGATTCCCCGAATGCTCGAGCAGCAATCCCTGTGCGGTACACGATTCCTGGGGCAGGCATCGTGAGGGAATCTATCAAATGCTTGTGAACCGGAACATCGCCGAGATGGCCAGGGCAATGAAAAAGCCGGAGTACGTTGCGATACGCAGGTGAAGTTTTTTTTGAAGTATATTCAGAGTTAAATATCTGAATTTGCCAGAATATCCTGATTTCACGGACAAGCGATGAAACAGACATTTTTGAACCAGTGGAGGAGAGAAGGTCGATACTCGGCTGGAGTTGCCGCCATGGCTGGAAAAGAATCCGTTCGACAAACCGTCCCGGATGCAACGCTGATCGTGAATGAGAGCCCGCTCTCGCGTGAACTTTCCCTTGGAACAACCGGAGAGGTTTCTGCCCCGCGGCCGCGTTTACGCGTGAAGAAACTTCCACCGGAACGCCGCCGCAGGAAAATCAACGTTGCGTTGGAACCCGCCTGGTACCGCCGACTCATCCTGAGACTCAAGGAGGACCCCCAGTTTCTCCGCTCCACCGTCCAGTCGGCTTTTGTACTGCTTTGTATCTGGATTGGCTTTGAGTTCTATCTGTTCATGCAGTGGGGGATGTCCGCAGGCACGGAGCCGTTTGTGACGCGTCCGCCAGGGGTGGAAGGGTTCCTCCCGATCAGCGCATTGATCAGTCTCAAGTACTGGATGCTAACAGGCATGATCAACGTGATTCATCCCTCCGGACTCTTCATCCTGCTTGCGATCGTCGCCACTGGGGTCCTTCTGAAAAAAGCCTTCTGCGGATGGCTTTGCCCCATCGGAACGTTGAGCGAGTCCCTCTGGATGGCCGGGCAGAAACTGTTTGGACGCAACATGCGCGTCACGCCGTGGCTCGATTACCCGCTCCGCTCCCTGAAGTATCTCCTGCTGGTTTTCTTCCTGTACGCTATCTGGCAGATGGATACCGCCGCCCTGAAGTATTTTATTGAGAGTCCGTACAACAAGGTGGCCGACATCAAGATGTATCTGTTCTTCGCGGAACTCAGCACGTTTGCTCTCTGGACGGTCCTGATCCTGGCCGGCTTATCGGTCGTCATCAAGAATTTCTGGTGCCGGTATCTGTGCCCTTACGGCGCGTTACTGGGTGCGTTGAGCTGGTTCAGTCCCCTGAAAATCACCCGCACGAAAGAGACTTGCATCGACTGTGAGCTGTGCACCAAGGCGTGCCCCTCCAGCATCAAGGTGCACAAGGTGGGCCGCGTCTGGAGCGATGAATGTATGAGTTGCATGCGGTGTGTGGAGGCTTGTCCCGTAATCGATACGCTTCAGATGAGGACGAGCAAAACAGCCGAAGCCGTCCCTCCCTGGGTCTTTGGAACGCTGGTCGCCGGCGTGTTTGTCGCCATCACAGGAATGGCGATGCTGACGGGTCACTGGCAGAACAATATTTCCCGGGAAGAATATGCGAAGCGGTTTCAGGAACTCGACGCCCCAGTCTACCAACACTTTCAGGGGAATGTCGCTCCCTATGGTCCCCATGACTAGACTCAAACAACCATACCACCAGAAAATTCGGGACTTCTATGACACTCTTGCCCCTGAGTATGATGCCATGACGTCGTTCGAGCAGCGGTTCATTCGCGAAAAGCCTTTCTTCCGGATGTTGATCGAGCGATACGGCATTCGGACAGCCATGGACGCCGGATGCGGAACGGGTTTTCACTCGCTCTTGTTGGCCCAGCTTGGAGTCAAGGTGACGGCGGTCGATCTTTCTCCCGAAATGCTCACCCGGGTCCGGGATCACGCGGAAACGATGGATCTCAAACTCACCACCCTGCAGGCAGATTTTCACAAACTCGCCGCGACCGTGCGAGAGCCGGTCAATGCCGTTTTCAGTCTGGGAAATTCCCTGGCCCATCTTCTCTCCGCGGAGGAGCTCACAGATGCGCTGAAGAATTTCGCATCTCTGCTGCGGCCGAATGGCGTCCTGCTTCTCCAAAATTTGAACTATCACCGGATCCTTCTCCAGCGGGAGCGGGTCCAGAGCATCAAGGATAACGGAACCAAGACGTACGTCCGATTCTATGATTTCACCGACCCGTTGGTCTTCTTCAATATCCTGACCATCGACCGGCAGGAGGGATCCATCAGACAAACGCTTCATACCGTCCCGCTTCGCCCGATCCTCCTGGACGAGATCGTTCCCCTCCTCCGGTCAGCCGGATTTTCGGAGATCAAGGCGTTCGGCGGGATCTCGATGGAGGAGTTCCGCCCGGAAAGTTCACAGGATCTGGTCATTCTTGCACGGACCGCGGGGGAAGTCGGCTCCCGGTCTTCAACCATAGCATAGCGAGTTGTCTCATGTTTTCAACAGTTCGATACTTCATCAAAACAAGTCTGACGTTTCTCTTCATTGGGATTCTCACAGGTCTCTCTATGTCTTTCTCTCGGCATGTGATGGGAGAGGGCATCCCGCCGGATCTTGTCTCCGCCCATGCCCATCTGATCCTCGCCGGATCCGTGATGATGATGATTATGGGGGTGGCTCTTTGGTTCTTCCCCAGGCCGGCAAGCGACGATACCCGGTATAATCCCGACCTCATCCGCCTCGTGTTCTGGATAATGGCCGTCAGCACGGCGCTTCGGTTTCTTGCCCAGGGGACCGTCGCCTTCATCGAGCTGCGAGAGCTTCGCTGGGCAATCGCAGGGACCTCGACCTTTCAGGTCGCGGCGTTCGGCCTCTTCTTCTATTCCATGTGGGGAAGGATTCGGGCCGTCGGTAGCGCCACGAGGGAAGCACAAGGAGAAAAATTTTAATTCAGGAAGAGGATCACCTCTTCCATTGTTGCATTGTTACCGGAGATGAAGCGATCCTTCGTCTTCTTTACGACACAAGGAGAAAAACCATGGCACCATTAAAAGAACTCGATGTTCGAGTCATTCCACCGCCGATAAAGCATCCAACGATCTTCAACACGTTTGACGCGCTGGCGAAGGGGGAGGGATTTCAACTGGTGAACGACCACGAACCGCGCCCCCTGTTATATCAATTCCAGATTGAGCGCACGGGGCAGTTCGACTGGCAGTACGTGGAAGAAGGTCCGGATGTGTGGCGGGTCAACATCACGAAGGTCATAGGATGACCAGCGAGAGCCTCCTCGTCTTTGTCAAATTCGGAAGTGCGTTCCTTGCGCTGCTGTTCGTGATGATCATCGCGAACAGCCTCGCCGGGGGTGCCGATCAGGCCGCGGAGACCCCATGGAAGAAGTTTAATCCGACTGCAGCGGACATCCATGACGGCCGGCAGATCATGGAGAGGAATGGATGCTTTTCCTGTCACAGTATCGACGGGTTCGGTGGACAGATCGGTCCCCGGCTCGACGGCGCCGCCCGGCGAAAATCAACGGAAGACCTCTTCCTGTGGATAAAGTCTCCAGGGGATGTGAAGCCCGGCACGCGCATGCCGCAGTACAATTTGCCTGATGCATCGATGATAAAAATCATCAGTTATCTGGAAACGAAGGATACGGTGGAGGTAAAACCATGATCTCCAAACAGTGGAAAGTCGATGCAGTCCTCTCCTCATGTCCGGGGACGTTGGACGTCTTTGTGGCGGCGAGTCCCCATTTCAAGAAGCTGAAGAATTCCTTGCTGCGAAAAGCCCTTGCCCCAAGAGTGACGGTGGAGCAGGCGGCTGCCATCGGAGGTGTTCGGCTGGACGCGCTCCTTGCAAGCCTGAACGAGGCTGCCGGATTTCATGGCCCGAATGGGAATGGTTCGAACAGACCGGGTGAAGAACTGACGGGCATGGGGGAGACAGAGGACACGAACGCCACCGCGACCAAGCCCGATCTTGACGAAGTCGTGCTCGACGTTCGGCCGATCATTCAGGGGGGCTCGGATCCGTTAAAAACGATTATGAAGGCAGTGCGGGGGCTGGGGGAGAACCAGTCGCTTCATCTTGTCAATTCCTTCGAACCGGTCCCACTGTACTCTGTGCTCGGCGGGAAGGGGTTTGAGCATGCTGCCAGGCTGATTGATGGAGAGTGGCACATCTGGTTCTTCAGACCAGCCCCCTCGGCCGGTGAGCAGCAGTCAGGGCAAGGACCGGGGCATGAGCCTTTATCCCGACCGGGGGATGAGGAAGCCGGGGAGGAGAAGGTGGTCGAACTTGACGTTCGCGGTCTCGCACCCCCCGAGCCGATGATGCGGATTCTTGAGATCCTTGGAACAATCGGGGAGGGAACAATTCTCCTCGTGCATCATCATCGTGAGCCCATGATGTTGTATGAGAAGCTTGAGGAACGGGGTTTCCAGGCGGTCGCCAACCGCATCGAGGAGCATTACTACAAAGTTATCATCAGGAAAAAGGTGTGAAGGCATGAGTTCATTCTGATCAAGGAGCAGGTTATGGAGAAGCAAGTGTGGAGTGAGATCGAGCGGTTTTCCCCTGAAAAGCACGTGCATGTGCCGGTATTCGTGGGGGAGAGGACGAAGGTTTTGTTGCTTTGCCTGGGACCGGGATTGTCCGTGCCGCCCCACTCGCATCCCGGATTCGAGATCACGCTGCAACCGTTGCGGGGCAGGGCGGTGATGCAGGTCCCGGACGGAGCGGAGGTGGAGTTGAAACCGGGCGAGATCTACTTCGCTGACGGGGCGCTGAGTTTTCATCCGAGGAATCCCTTCGGTGAAGAATTTGAAATGCTCATCCACCTGGTGAAGAAATGAACGCCCCGGCGGCCCTCGCGTCGACTCTGGCTCCTCCGTTTTCGATGGTGAGTAAATACTTCATTGCCTCGCTTTTCTCCTTTGTCCTGTTATGCGGAGTGATGGTGTTAAGCGTTCCGGAATTGCAGGGGCATCACTTTCAGCCGAAACTCCTTGCCCTGACTCACATCGCAACGCTGGGCTGGATCACGATGATTATCTTTGGGGCGATGTTCCAATTGGTTCCGGTGGTTCTTGAGGTTAGGCTTTTCAGCGCGCGGTTGGGGGAAGTCCAATTCTGGCTGTACACCGTGGGAACAGCGGGACTGGTGTATGGTTTCTGGTTCTTCCGTGTCGGCGCACACCTGACTGCATCAGCGGCGATCGTTACACTCGCCATGCTGCTGTTCATCATCAACATCGTTGCAACCATGGGACGCGTGAAGCAATGGAATCTGACAGGATTGTTCCTGCTCTTTTCCTTGGTTTATCTCGGCATCACCGCGGTTGCCGGGTTGTTGTTATCGATCAATCTGGGGTACCCATTCATCAGTCGCATTCATCTTGATTACCTGAAGATCCATGCCCACATGGGCTTCATTGGATGGGTTGCAATGGTGATTATGGGGGTTGGATTGAAACTGATCCCGATGTTCGGTCTCTCACATGGTTTTTCCACGAAGCCGGCCAGGGCGGCATTGGTGCTTGTGAATGTCGGATTGCTGGGATTGAGCATCGAATGGTTGTTCACCGGGGCCGAGTGGCTCCTGACGTCGTATGTGGTCATCCTCGTCTTGGGGTTGCTCGCCTTTATCGTCCAACTCGTCCTGATCCTGAAGCACCGGATGCGCCGGATCTTTGATCTGGGCATGAAGCATTCGGTTGTAGCATTTTCCTATTTCCTTCTTTCGATCATATTTGGATTCGTCCTTGCTGTTGTGGAGATCGACGACGTTAAGTTGAGGGAGGGATTGATCTTGATGTACGGCGGGATGATCATGCTCGGCTTCTTCTCGATGCTCATCGTTGGGCAGATGTACAAGATCGTCCCGTTCCTGGTCTGGTTCCATACGTTCAGTGATAAAGTGGGGAAGGAGCCGGTTCCGATGCTCAAGGACATGTTCAGTGAGAAGGTGGGCAATATGCAGTTTTGGATCCTGAACGCCGGTATCGTCCTGGTGTTGGTCGGGTTGGGAAGTTCACAATCGATGGTGTTGACGATCGGGCTCACCGCGATGTTCATTGCCTCCCTCATGGTGGCGTTCAATATTGCAGCCGTTTTCCGACTCAGGAGTCGTCATGGCAACAAGAGAATCCCTGCGTGAAGCGTTAAAAATGGTGATCGATCCCGAACTGGGATTGAACCTCGTCGATCTCGGCTTGATCTACGATATCGATCTCGATGAGGATTCCATCCACATCACAATGACTCTGACGACGGCGGGATGTCCGCTGCACGAGAGTATGATCGAAGCGGTGCGACACGTCGCTCAATCGGCCGATCTCACCAAGAGCGTGTTTATTGATCTGGTTTGGGATCCCCCCTGGACCCCGGAACGAATGAGCGAGGACGCAAAAAAGGCTCTGGGGTGGGCTGCGGTTAGAGAACCATGAACCATTCTCAATATTGAGAATGTAAACCAATTATTTGGGCGATTGCACAAATAAATCTTGACAAGAGAGTTTTGGTCGATTATATTCGGATAAACAGGTCTGATTATCCTGTAATAGAATGACGATGCGGTATGGAACACGGAATTCATCCTTAGAAATCCTGAAAAGGGGTCACCCTATGCTCCGTCTCCTTTCTGTGCTCGCCGTGAGCATGCTTACACTCGGCACCCTCCTGGCGCAAGAAACAGCCGACTATTACCGGCAGAACTGCATGAGCTGTCACACCGTAGGCGGGGGGCGGCTGACGGGGCCCGACCTCAAGAATGTGACGGAACGAAAAGACCGCGCCTGGCTCGCGCGCTTCATGACAGACCCCAAAGCTGCCATCGACGCCGGTGACCCGTACGCGCTGAAGATTTTTCAGGAAGCCCGCGGCGTCATGATGCCGGCTCTTCCCGGTATGACGCGTGCCCGCGCCGAGGCGCTTCTCGACCTCATCCAGACTGAATCCGCAAAAGAGAAATCCATTTTCGCCGGTGTCCAGATAAGCGATCGTCCGTTCACCGACAGGGATGTCGAAACAGGCCATGCGATTTTCACAGGTGCGGCTTCGCTGAAGAACGGAGGCCCGTCGTGTATCGGTTGCCACACCGTGAATGGCATGGGGGGATTCGGAGGCGGCACGCTGGGTCCCGACCTCACGACCGTCTTCGAGCGTTACCAGGGGCGTAAAACGCTTTCCACATGGCTCTCCGCCCCGGCCACTCCCACGATGCAATCCATCTTTAAAAAAGACCCGTTGGAACCCGAGGAGATCCTCAGTCTCGTCGCCTACTTTCAACACACCCTCACCCGAAACCCGGAAGATGCCTCCACGGCCCGCCTGAATTTTATTCTCATCGGACTGGCCGGTACGATCGTACTTCTCGGGCTGTTCGACGTTGTGTGGCACAAACGTTTTCGGGCCGTTCGCCGGCCGCTGGTTCAGGAACGTCAACTGGAGAGTCACCCATGAGCGACAACACCAAGATCCATTGGATCAAAGACGAAGAAAATCCACTCCTCCGGGGATGGGAAGAGTTCTATCGCAATCGCTGGCAACACGACAAGGTGGTGCGCAGCACGCACGGTGTCAACTGCACCGGCAGTTGCACATGGATGATCCACGTGAAGGACGGGATCGTGACGTGGGAGATGCAGGGGCTCGACTATCCGTCGCTTGAACATGGTCTTCCCCCGTATGAACCACGCGGATGCCAACGCGGCATCTCGTTCTCCTGGTATCTCTACAGTCCGTTGCGTGTGAAATACCCGTATATCCGCGGCGCTCTGCTCGATCTTTGGA
Organism: Ignavibacteria bacterium UBA6688; assembly: GCA_002454845.1. Lineage (GTDB taxonomy): Bacteria > Bacteroidota > Ignavibacteria > UBA10030 > UBA10030 > UBA6688. The sequence goes on along the minus strand of DKJQ01000215.1, from coordinate 8,286 downwards.
GAAAGGCGCGCGTCGAACATGAAGATCCGGTCGAAGCATGGAAATCGCTCGTGACAAAGCCGGAACACCGGAAACGATGGCAGCGGGCGCGTGGCAAGGGAGGATTCCGCCGCACGACGTGGGATGAGGTGCTCGAGATCATCGCCGCTGCGAATGTTCACACCATCAAAGCACACGGTCCGGATCGCATTGCCGGGTTCTCCCCGATCCCGGCCATGTCGATGGTGAGCTACGCCTCCGGCGCGCGCCTGATGCAGCTCATGGGGGGAGTATCACTCTCTTTCTATGACTGGTATTGCGACCTCCCGTCCGCATCGCCGGAGACGTGGGGAGAACAGACCGACGTGCAGGAATCGGCCGACTGGTATAACGCCAAGCTCCTCGCGGTCATGGGCTCCAATCTGAACATGACGCGTACGCCCGATGTCCACTTCGCTGCCGAGGCCCGGCATAACGGTACCAAGATGTACGTGTTCGCTCCCGATTTCAATCAGGTTGCCAAGTACGCTGACCACTGGGTGTCGATCAACGCAGGGCAGGATGGAGCGTGGTGGATGGCGGTGAACCATGTTCTTCTGAAGGAATTCCACCACGAGAAGAAGGTCCCATACTTCCTGGACTATACAAAGAAATACACGGATGCGCCCTACCTCGTGGAGCTGAAGCAGGAGGGGGAAGTGTATGAAGCCGGACAGCTCCTCCGTGCAAACCGCCTGGAGCAATACAAGAACGTCGAACATGGCGGATGGAAGTTCCTCATGTGGGATGTGAAAGAAGGCAAACCGAAAATGCCGCTCGGGAGCGTTGGAGACCGCTGGGGTACGGAAAAAGGGAAATGGAACCTTCTCCTCAAAGATGGATTGGACGGGAGTCCAATCGATCCGGAATTGACCTTCCTGGAAAAAAGTAAGTCGACGGTCCCCGTCCGGTTTGATAATTTTGCTGATGCGGCAAGTCTGGTCCGGCACGTTCCTGTCTCGATGATCAAAACGGCTGATGGCAGCCTGGCGACGGTCGCGACCGTGTACGACCTGCTGATGGCTCAGTACGGCGTCTCGCGCGGGCTGCAAGGGGATTACCCGACCGGTTACGACGATGAAGAGTGTCCCTACACACCGGCATGGACGGAAAAATACACCGGCATTGGTCGCAAGGACCTCCTCCAGTTTGCGAGGGAGTGGGGGAACACTGCCGAGCACACAAATGGCAAATGCACCATCATCATCGGTGCCGGCATCAATCACTGGTATCATGCCAATTTGATGTACCGGGCCGGCATCCACGCACTGATGTTCTGCGGATGCATCGGCGTGAATGGCGGCGGCCTGGCCCATTACGTCGGCCAGGAGAAACTTGCTCCCGGCGAACCGTGGGGGGCGATCGCCTTTGCCAAGGACTGGTATGCTGCCTCGCGCCAGCAAAATGCTCCAAGCTGGCACTATGTGCATACCGATCAGTGGCGGTACGAGAAAGGATTTACCGATTATCACACTGTTCCCGCAAAGCAGGCACAAGGCTCCCTGGCATCCGGGCACACAATGGATGTGCAGGTGAAGGCCGTCCGCAACGGCTGGCTTCCGTTCTATCCGCAGTTTCCGAAGAACAGCATCGAACTTGTCAAAGAGGCTGAGGCAGCCGGGGCAACGACAAACGAACTGGTTGTTCAAAAAACCGTGGAGGATCTTAAGACGGGGAAACTGAAATTCTCGGTGGAGGATCCGGATGCGAAAGAGAACTGGCCCCGTGTTTGGTTCATTTGGCGCGGCAACGCGCTGATGGCGAGCAGCAAAGGACACGAATATTTCCTCCGGCATTACCTGGGCACACACGATAATGCCGTTGCGCAGGATATGGCCCGGGATTCCGTGAAGGAAGTGGTCTGGCATGAAATTGCCCCGCATGGGAAAATGGACCTCGTCATCGACCTCAACTTCCGGATGGATACATCCGCGTTGTATTCGGACATCGTCCTCCCGGCGGCGACCTGGTATGAGAAGGCTGACCTGAATTCGACCGACATGCACAGTTTCATCCATCCTCTCTCCGCCGCGGTGCCTCCGTGTTGGGAATCAAAGAGTGATTGGGATATCTTCAAAGCGGTCGCAAAGAAATTCTCCGAAATGGCGGCTCATCACTTCCCGGATCCCGTGAAGGACATCGTCGCCACACCCCTCGCTCACGATTCTGCCGCAGAGATCGCCCAACCCGACATCAAAGACTGGATCAACGGGGAGGTGGAGGCGATTCCCGGCAAGTCCATGCCGCAGTTCACCATCGTAACCCGCGACTACAAGAATCTCTACAACCAGTACGTTTCCCTCGGTCCCCTCGTCCGCCAGAATGGCTTGGGCGCTCACGGGACAAAATATGCGATCGACGATTTCTATGACCAAATGCTGATCACGCATCCCACCTCCTCTTTTGACGGGAAAACGTACCCCTCTCTCAAACGGGATGTCGAGGTATGCGATGCGATCCTGCACCTGGCGACCGTGACCAACGGAGAGCTGGCATACCGGTCGTACAAGAACATGGAGGAGAAGGTCGGACTGCCGCTCGCTCATCTTGCCGAAAAGAACAGAGGAACCCGCGTGAGCTACAAAGGCCTGCAGGGGGCTCCTATGAGGTTGCTGAACAGCCCCATGTGGTCCGGTCTCACCGAAAACGGACGCGCGTATTCCGCCTTCACCTATAACGTGGAGGGTCTCGTCCCGTGGAGGACTCTCACGGGTCGCCAGCATTTCTACCTCGATCATCCGGGGTATATCCAGTTCGGCGAACATCTTCCGACGTACAAGCCGAAGCCGTCTCCGACACAGTACTCGGACCTTCGCTTTACCACGGAGGCCGGCAAATCCAAGATGCTGAACTTTCTGACCCCTCACGGCAAATGGCACATCCACTCCACCTACGGTGACAACCAACGCATGACGACCCTGTCACGCGGGATTGAGCCGTTTTGGATGAACGACAAGGATGCTGAAGAACTCAACATCAACGATAACGACTGGGTCGAAGTGTACAACGATCATGGCGTCGTCGTTACACGTGCCGCCGTCAGCGCCAGGATTCCGCGTGGGATCTGCATCATCTACCATTCTCCCGAACGCACCTATTCGGTCCCGAAGTCGCCTCTTCGAAACAACCGCAGGGCCGGCGGGCACAACAGTCTTACCCGAACGCGCCTCAAACCGAACTTGATGGTGGGAGGGTACGGCCAATTCACATATCACTTCAACTATTGGGGACCGACCGGCTGCAACCGCGACACGCACGTGTTGATCCGCAAACTTCCCGAACTGATCTGGTAGGAGACCCCTATGAACGTGCGATCTCAAATATCCATGGTGTTCCATCTCGACAAGTGTATCGGATGCCACACGTGCAGTATCGCGTGTAAGAACATCTGGACCGACCGTAAAGGGACGGAGTATATGTGGTGGAACAACGTCGAGACCAAGCCGGGTACCGGATTCCCGACAAAGTGGGAGGACCAGGAGAAGTACCGGGGCGGGTGGGAACTCCGGGACGGGAAGCTGGTGCTCAAATCCACCAGCAAAGCGAAGACGGTGACGAACATCTTCCATAACCCGTCGATGCCGAGCATGGATGACTACTACGAGCCATGGACGTACAAATACGATGAGCTTTTTAATGCCCCCGAAGGATCGGATCAACCGACCGCGCGGCCGGTTTCCATGGTCACGGGCGAGTATATCAATGTCGAGTCCGGCCCGAATTGGGACGACGACCTCGGAGGATCGCGCATCTACGCCGAAAGCGATCCGAACCTGAAGGGTCTGAGCGAAGAGCAGCGGCAGCAGCTCTCGGCAGTGGAACGTTTGGTGCTCTTCTATTTTCCCCGCATCTGTAACCACTGTCTGAACCCCAGTTGTGTCGCGTCGTGTCCCTCCGGAGCCTTGTATAAGCGTGGGGAGGACGGGATCGTGCTGATCGACCAGAAGCGCTGTCGCGGCTGGCGAGCATGCGTGGCGGCTTGTCCCTATAAGAAAACGTTCTACAATTGGTCGACCGGCAAGTCGGAGAAATGCGTGCTTTGCTACCCGCGCCTGGAAACGGGAGAGGCGCCGGCATGCTTCCACTCGTGTGTCGGGAGGATCCGGTACCTCGGCGTGTTACTCTACGATGCGGATCGTCTTGAGGAAGTTGCCAAACTCCCGGACGAACAGCTCATCGACGGGCATCGTTCCCTGATCCTCGACCCCCATGATCCTGAGGTCATAGCCGCTGCACGTAAGAACGACATCCATGATTCGGTTATTGAATCGGCCCAGAACTCGCCGGTCTACAAGTTCGTCAAGGAATGGAAGATTGCCCTTCCTCCCCACATCGAGTTTCGCACCCTCCCGATGTTATTCTACGTCCCGCCTATGTCCCCGGTGATGGCAAACAGGAATGATGACACCGTGTCGAGCGTCTCGGACGAGTTCTTCCACGATATCGAGCAAGCCAGGGTTCCGCTCCAGTTTCTCGCCAATTTGTTCGGCGCCGGACATCAGGGAAAGCTCCTGTACGCGCTGAAAAAACAAAAGGCGGTCCGTGTGTACCGCCGCTCCAGGACCGTCGGGGACATCCCGATGAAGACGGCGGAGGCGATCTTGCGCGAAGCCGACTGCACTGTGGAAGAGGCGGAAGGCATCTACAAGCTCACATCGCTCTGCACCTTTGAGGAGCGTTTTGTCATCCCGCCGATGCACCGTGAAGAAGCGATCGAGATGATGAAGGATCCACAGGAACACAAGACGGCAGTCGGCTTCGGGTTCCTGGATCCGCCCAAGAGAGGACTCTGATGAAGAACACGATCATGTTCGATGGCCTGGCCTCAATCCTTGCCTATCCGCGCGAGGATTACAAATCCCGCCTGATCACGTGTCTCGAAGCGCTCCGGACGTCGGAGTTACCCGATCCCGATCGCAGGCAGAGTGCGATTGATCACCTTCAACAGTTTTGCGATGCGGTTATGCCTCTCTCCGTTGGGGAATTGGAGGAACTCTATACTCGGACCTTCGACATTAATCCCGTCAGCAGTCTTGAAGTCGGTTGGCATCTGTACGGGGAGACCTACGAACGGGGGGCGTTCCTGGTCCAGATGCGGGACCTTCTCCGCCGGTACGCGATCGAAGAATCGAGCGAACTGCCGGATCACCTGACACACGCGCTCCATGCACTCGGCAGAATGGAAGAGGAAGAAGTCCGGGAATTTGTCCCGACGCGGCTGGCGCGCGCGTTGGATAAAATGCTCGAGGGGTTCGCAGTCAATCCCAACCCGTATGAACATGTGTTGCAGGCGACCAGGATCCTTGCCCGGCAATCCGTCACCGCACAGGAAGGAGTGTGAATCATGTTTGAAATTGGCCCTTTCCTGCTCGATACCGTGTTGTTCGTGGTGTTCCCGTATGTCTCGCTCGTCGTGTTCCTGATCGTTTCCATTCGGCGATATCGGTCCGAAAGTTTCACCTATTCCAGCCTCTCGTCCCAATTCCTTGAAAACAAACACCACTTCTGGGGGCTCGTGCCGTTTCACTACGGGATCATCGTCGTGCTGGTTGGACACGTAGTGGCTTTCCTGCTTCCCCGCGAAATCTTGTGGTGGAACAGTCACCCAGCCCGGTTGTACATCCTTGAGGGATCCGCCTTTGTGGCCGCGCTCCTGTGCATGGTGGGATTGGTGAGCATCATCATCCGGCGCATCACCGACCCGAAGATCAGGATCGTCACCAGCGTTGCAGACTGGGTGATCTTCGGCAATTTCATCGTGCAGATCCTGAGCGGCCTGTATGTAGCGCTGTTCCACAGCTGGGGGTCTTCCTGGTTTGCATCGCTTGCCGCACCCTATCTCTGGTCGTTGGTAACACTCACCCCCGATATCACGTACGTCACCGCGATGCCGTGGATGGTCAAGCTGCACATCGTGAGTGCGTACACCATGATTGCGTTTGCCCCGTTTACCCGTCTGGTTCATATCCTGGTCGTTCCCAATCCGTATCTCTGGCGGAAGCCCCAGGTGGTGCGGTGGTACGGGATCAGAAGGAAATCAAAACGTTCAACTGCAGAATCGGGAGCGTTCGTCGATGCCTCAAACTAAAGGGAGTCCGAATCTCGGACTCAAGGCTGCGACCCTTGGTTTCTTTATTGGGTTTGCTGCCGTGGCGCTGTTCGGCACAACGGCTGTGAAGCTTAAAGAGCTGATGGAATTGAGTTCTCTTGAGTTGTCGGTTCTTATCGCCGTCCCTGCACTGACCGGGTCGCTGCTCAGGATTCCCTTTTCCGGTTGGGTGGATACGACAGGCGGGAGGAAGCCGATGTTGACCCTGCTCGGCCTTTCCGTTGTCGGTATGATCGGGCTGACGGTGATGATTCTCACACTGTACCCTGAGGGACTTACGAGAGAATTCTATCTCCCGATTCTGGCCTTCGGCGCACTCTCGGGTTGCGGCATCGCCACGTTTTCCGTTGGAGCAAGTCAGGTGGCATACTGGTTTCCGCAACGGCATCAGGGCAAAGCGCTTGCAGTGTATGCCGGCGTCGGAAACGTTGCTCCGGGAGTGTTTACGCTCCTCCTTCCCGTTGCGGTGGCAAGTGCCGGGTTAAGCGGCGCATACGTGATCTGGCTCCTGGTTCTGGTCGGGGGGACCCTTCTGTATTCGGTCTTCGGCTGTAACGCGTGGTACTTCCAGTTCGTCGGAGCGGGAATTTCATCCACGGAGGCACGGGAACTTGCGAAACGGGAGGGGCAGGAGCTCTTCCCTCTGAACGGGATCAAGCAAAGCCTTGTAGCCTCCGCCAAGGTGTGGCAAACGTGGGCTTTGGTGTCGATCTATTTCACGACCTTTGGCGGTTTCATTGCCCTTACGGCGTGGCTTCCCACCTACTGGATGCAGTTTCATCACATGGATGCCATTGTCGCTGGAGTGTTGACTGCCGGCTATTCCATTCTGACCTCTGTCGTGCGAATCGGCGGCGGGGTTCTTTCAGATCGGTTGCGGGAGGGGGGAGAGAATACGGGGATCCTCGCCCTGCTCATTATGTTGATGGGTGCCTTCATGATGACGATGTCACAACAGTATCAACTGGCGATTCCGGGTATGATCCTGATGGCCTTTGGCATGGGAAACTGTAATGCGGCCGTTTTCAAACTGGTACCCCAACTTGTTCCGCAGGCCGTTGGTGGTGCCACCGGCTGGGTCGGTGGTCTCGGAGCCTTTGGAGGTTTCTTGATTCCGTTAGCGATGGGGTTCGCGGTCAGCGATCTGGGGATGCCGGGCTATCCCATCGGCTTTGTCATCTTCATCTTCCTGGCCCTCTCAGCGTTGACCATGCTGTGGGTCCTGAAGTATACAAGGGATCAACCGGTCGAGGCAGGATCGTCTTCGAAAGCGTCAAACCAGAGTTTGCAGGAAGAGTTCTGACATGAACAGCGCACGTAATACACCCCTCCGGTATGTCTCTGAAACGTGGCAACAGGAGATTATTGGTGTACCGGCAATCTTCATGGCACTCGGTGTCTTTTTGCTGTATCCCGGCAAATACATCATCGGGCATTTTTTCAACCCTCCCCTGGATCGGACCATTCTTGACGGGTTGGGGATTATTCTCGTGCTGTTTGCACTGTATGTCGTCGCCCGTTTTGGTGCACAGCTTTGGCTCGATGCGCGCGTCCTGTGGAATTTCTCGCCCGGGCACTTCCGGATAGGAACCTGGGTCGCGGCCGTGAACATCGTTGCCGTAGTGATGGTTCCGATTGTTCCACCGGTCGCAATTATTGCTCATCTCCTCGCCTGGCTCTTGTGGTGTGTGTACATGGTTTGGCTTATGAAGATGGTTGTGCGAGGGGAACTCAAGGGGGGAAATCTCACGGGCACAGTGTTCCTCGTCACAGTGGCAACACAGTCGCTTGTCGTGGGCTGTATGACGGTCTTCGCCGGGCATATTGAAGATCTTCTTCCGGTGCTGATTGTGATCAATGTCCTTGGAATCATCTTCTACTGGATCTCATTTGCACTGACGTGGGTCGTCGGGGGATTTGTGGAACCCCTGGTGCATTGGGTGCCGCAGAACAACATTACCCACGGAGCGTTGTCGATTACGATGCTGGCAGCCCAAATGATTGAGAACAGCATGCCGGGCTCCCTTCCCTATTTTCATTTCGTGATTCAGGCCGCATGGGTGATTACGTGCCTGTTACTCCTTTCATCACTCATCTATGAAATATTCCTGATCACGAACAGGAAGCAGCCGCTGCTCCGTTTTCAGCCTGGCAACTAC
>DKJQ01000146.1 GCA_002454845.1 Ignavibacteria bacterium UBA6688 | reverse complement strand
CCTACCCCGATTGTATATTGCCACGTCGTCGAATTCAACCACGAGTCTCGGGGGTGGAAGGCAAAGGAGTTGTTGAATTTTCTTACAGGTGGGGATATCTCTTTCGAAAATTGATCACTTGCTCCGCAACAAGTCCTGTTGTTTTGACGTAGCAACTTGGTCTGTAGAAGGGCAATTTCCCCGAACTCTTCTTGTCAAGACTTCGAGCAATTGTCAAAACGGCTCAGTTCACTCAATCACTGATCAAGAAAGGCAGTAGAAGTACATGCGTACCGGATTGGCTTTATTGTTCTCACTCCTCACCACAACTCTGTCAGCCCAAACCAACCCTTATTCCATTTCGCTTGAACCGAAAGGTCCGGAACGTACCTCTTTACGGGGCCATCTTCCCCAGCGGAAGCAGGACTGGATCTCCGAAAGTGTCCGTGTCGCGCAGAGTGCCTCTCTTTATTCTTCAGCGAAGGGGAGTGGTTGGAGCGATCAGTTTACCGTTCCGGGGGTTGTGGACGGCCGCGTCTTAGCGATGGCGACTGACGGGGTGAACCTCTACATTGGAGGGACGTTTACTGTCATCGGCGGAACGGTCGCCAACAACGTCATCCGTTGGGATGGGACGCGTTGGCATTCCATCGGCGAGGGGGCGGAGAATGGTGTGACTGGCAGCGTGGAGGCTCTGGCATTCGCTGACGGGAAACTGTTTGTCGGTGGAACGATTTCCAGGGCCGGATCGAAGAGCGTCAACGCCGTCGCGTATTGGGACGGTTCGGAATGGCAGTCGCTCGGGACCGGTGATACCAACGGCGTGAGATCCATCATCCGCTTGCCGGAAGGGGATCCCCTGGTAGGCAAAGGGCATATCTGGTCCATGCACGCGCAGGGGGATATGATCTACATCGGGGGGTGGATCAATCTCGTGGGGACCGATTCGACACAAGGAATCGCGGGCTGGCACATCTCCTCTCAGCGGTGGGAAACCTTCGGTGGCGGACTCAAGAGCCGCTTCGAAGGTGATCTCGTATACGGTATGTCGTTTGCAGTCCAGGGGAACAGTCTTTTCGTCGGCGGAAAGTTTGATACCGCCGGATCGGTCCATGCAAGAAACATTGCCCGGTGGGATGGAACGATCTGGTCGGCACTTGCCGAAGGGGCGAACAACTGGGTACGTGGACTTGCAGTCGGTGAAAACGGAATGCTCTTCGCCTCGGGCTTCTTCGACAGTATCGGCACGAAGCCGGTCTCCGGTCTCGCTCAATGGAATGGAGCATCCTGGGCATCGGTCGGTGATCTTTCGGTAAGAGAGGAGGGATCCACCTATTTCCCCGACGTCAGGGAGGTTCACAACATCAATGGGGGTCTCTATATTACCGGCAGCTTCCAGCAAGTGAACGGTATGCCCGCAAGCGGCTTGGCGCGATGGGACGGTGCAACGTGGCATGCTATCAACGGACTCGGCTACACGCATGGGATGTGGCCCGGAAGCGTGAGAAACCTGCAAAAGGTCGGTGAGGCATTGTATGTCGGCGGTGATTTCAAAACAGCGGACGATCTTCTGCTGAGCGACATCGCCCGGTGGCATGAGTCCTCCTCGACGTGGAGCAGACTCACCGATGGGAATGCGGGCAAGGGGATCTACGACGGCGCTCTCTACGCGATTGCCAGCTACGGGAACGCGACCTATGCCGGGGGACTCTTCACCGCCCCCGGGGGGGTGTACGCACGGAACATCGCGAAGTGGAAAGATGGGGAGTGGGATCACCTGAGTATGGGGTTCATCAACGGCATCAAGGGATCTGTCTCCGCGATCGTCGCCGATGGGGAGAATGTGTATGTGGGCGGGAGTTTCGGGTTTGCCGGCTCAGTCCAGGCCTACCACATCGCGCAATGGAACGGGAAAGAGTGGTTCTCGATCGGGATCGGTGTGGGGGGTGTGAGCGGGGCGTCGGTTGACGCGCTCCTGAAGGTCGGCAACTATCTCTATGTCGGCGGACACTTTGCCGTTGTGGGGGATGAAGAAAATTATGCACTTCCTGCCAATTCTATCGCCCGCTTCAATCTGGTGACGCGACGCTGGGAATCGCTTGGGTATGGCATTGAGTATGTGGAGGGATTCCCGGGCTTTGTCGATGCGCTCGAGTACGATGGGATGACAATTTATGCAGGCGGACTCTTTTCGCGCGCAGACGAGCGGGAGGCCTGGAGCGTCGCCGCATGGGATGGGAAAGCCTGGATTCCCGTCGGGCCGAAGAAGGCGAACGGGGTGGATGGAAGGGTGTCGGCGATCAAATCCGCGGATGACAAGCTGATCCTCGGAGGCATCTTCTCCGTCCCCGGACATGAGGAGATCCGATCTCTCGCCTCATGGGATGGTGTGTCGTGGAGCAGCATCGGCGGCGGAATATCGAATGATGACCAAAGCACACGGGTCTCTGCCCTCTACCAGTATCAGAATAAGTTGATTGTCGGAGGTTTCTTCGGTAACGCGGGCGATAAGAAGGTCTCCGGCCTTGCGATGTGGGATGGGATGGGGTGGAGCGATCTCGGGGGTGGAACGAACGGTACCGTTCTGGGATTGACCGTCGCCAACAACAAACTGATGGTGGGCGGATGGTTTACGACCGCGGGAGGGATGCCGTCGATCGCGATTGCGCAGTTCGATCTCTTAACGACCCCGGTGGAACACGAGGAAACTGGCGCGCCGGTTGACTTCGTGGTATATCAGAATTATCCAAATCCCTTTAACCCGGCCACCAACGTCCGCTTCCAACTCGACGCAGAGCGATGGGTGAGAATTTCGGTCTTTAATGTACTGGGAGAGAAGGTCGCGCAGCTTCTCGATGAGTCAAGGACGGCCGGAACTCACGCCATCACCTGGAACGCCTCGCGTCACCCTAGCGGAACATACTTCGGTCGCGTGGAGGTCGCCGGGAACGAGGGTGGCTTTGTTCAAAGATCCAAAATATTCAAGATGATGATTGTGAAGTGATATCGACGCTCTCCCCTTTGTATCGTTGACGCGCATCGACGCCCCCTCCTGGGGGGGTTCTTGTTTCTGATGGACTTTTAATTCCACTACTGACCGGCTCTCCGGAAACGGATCCGGATCTTCTCCACCGTTTCTTCCACCACCGAATAGATAATCGGGATAACAATAAGAGTCAGGACCGTTTCCGCCGCTAATCCCCCCATCACCGCGCGGGCCATGGGTCCCCAGTTCTCCCCGCTCTCTCCGAGCCCGAGGGCCAGCGGGGTCATGGCGAGGATGGTGGTCAGGGCCGTCATCAGCACGGGCCGCATCCGTACGCCTCCCGCTTCCTCGATCGCCTCAAACATCCCCTTTCCCTTCTCCCGCACCTGGTTGATGTAGTCGACCAGCACGATGCCGTTGTTGACAACGATGCCCACGAGCATCACCATGCCCACCAGCGCCATCACGCTGAGACTCGTCCCCGTGATGAACAACGCCAGCGCCACACCGATGAGCGACAGGGGGATGATGAAGATGATGATAAACGGATCGAGGAGCGATTCGAATTGCGAGGCCATCACCATATAGGTGAGGAGGATCGCAGCGAGCATCGCGAGGCCGAGATACATGAACGATTCCTGTTGCTCTTCAGCCGCGCCACCGATCTCCATCCGGAAATCGTTTGGCACCGTCACCTTCGTGAGAGCCTCCGTGACATCCCGCGTCACGCCGCTGAGGTCGCGGCCCGAGACGTCGATCACGACTGTCACCATCCGTTCCTGGTCCTCCCGGGTGATCTCCCGAGGGGCAGCCACGTACTCCACCTCCGCCACCGCCCGCAACGGTATCTGCCCGCCATCCATGGTCGGAATCAGCACGTTGTCGATGTCTTCCTTGGTCAACCGGGCTTCCTGCGGCAGTTGCACCCGCACATCGTACTCATCCCCTCCCTCACGGTACCGGGTTGCGACTGTCCCGAGGATGCTCGACCCGATAGCGTGGCCGACCTGGCTGGTGCTCAGGCCCAGGTCTGCAATGCGTTGGCGATCGGGGGTAATACGCAGTTCCGGCCGCGATTGACGGATGCTCGACTCGACATGGGCGACTCCCTCGACCGATGACACGTTCTTCACCACCTCTGCGGCAAGCGCTTCAGCCCGGCCGAGATCATGCCCAAAGATCTCCACGACGATATCCCCCCCGGTTCCCATCATCGCCTCCGCCCCCCGGTCCTCAAACCGGACGCTGATATCCGGCAGGACCTTGAACCGTTCGCGCAGGTCGTCCTGGATCTCGAAAATACTCCGGTCCCGTTGCGTCCGGCTCGAAAGGCGCAGGGTGATATCCCCTTCGCTCGATGCCTGCGAGGAGAACATGGCCATGATCCCTTCCCCCTGTCCGAAGTTCGTAAACACGATTTCTGCTTCCGGGACGTTTGCCAGCAGGATGTCGTTCAGCTCCCGGTTGCTCTGCTCCATCGCCGCCAGGCTCGTTCCCGGGGTTCGGTCGACAGCCATGGCGATGAACCCCATGTCGTTTTGCGGCATGAACTCGCCACCCAGGTTCGCAAGGATCACGATGGAGAGAACAAACAGTCCGGTAACGCCCGCGAGAACAACCCTGCGCCGTTGCAGCGACCAGCGTAAGGCAACCGCATACACCGACTGAAGCTGCTCCGTCCATCGGGAAACCAGGTCTCCGAGTCGGTGAAGAGACTTCACCCGGCTCGCGGTCTCCCGCATGCCGAGGAAACGAGAGGTGAGGAACGGGATTAGGGTCAGCGCCACGAGGAGCGAGACGGCAAGCGAAAAACAAATAGTCAGGACCATCTCCCGGAACAGTTGTCCGGCCAATCCGGGAACGAACAGGACCGGGATGAAGACCGCGAGCGTTGTCAGGGTGGAAGCTGTGATGGCCATCCCCACCTCCACCGAACCGGTATTGGCCGCCTCATGGATTTCCATCCCGGCTTCGCGGTGGCGAAAGATACTCTCCAGCACGACGATGGAATTGTCGACGAGCATCCCGACCGCAAGGGCGAGCCCGGCCATGGAGATGATGTTGAGAGTCAGATCCGCCTGGTCCATCACGGCGAAAGTGACCACCATCGAGATCGGAATTGAAACGGCGACGATGACCGAGCTCCGCACGCTCCGGAGGAAAAAGAGGAGGACAAGAAACGTGAGCAGGACGGCCTGGACTGCGGTGCTTCCCAGGTTCGAAATGGACTTCGTGATGAAGCTCGCCGAATCATAAAAGGTGACAATCCGCACTCCTTTCGGGAGCTGCGCTTCAATGTCGTTGATCCGTTCGGCAACGGTGCGGCTGACCTGCACCGTGTTGGCATCGGATTGTTTCTGGACCATGAGCATCACGGCGGGGCGTCCGTTGCTCCAGACGCGCTGGCGCTGATCGGCAAAGCCGTCGATGACCGATGCCACGTCCTTGATGCGGATGGGTGATCCACCACCGTCTGTCACAACCGTGTTCTCGATCTCCCGGATGCTCACATATTCCCCGGCAGTCTGCAGCGTAAATTCTGTCCGCTCATCCTCGATCCATCCCGAAGGGAGTTGCGTGTTGTTGTTCCGGAGCGCAGCGGCGATTTGGTCGATAGAGACCTTGCGGGCGTGCAGGTGTCCCGGGTCGGCCAGGACTTTGATCTCCCTCCGCATCCCTCCGATGGTGAACGCGGCCGCCACACCCGGGATTCGCTCCATCCTTGGTTCGATGTCACGTTCCGAGATGCGTCTGAGTTCCGCTTGTCCGTGGACATCTGACTGGACCGCGAGGTAGAGAACCGGCTGAGTGGAGGGATCGAACGCGAAGAGGAGAGGGTCATCCATATCCGGCGGAAGGACCCCGCTGACGAAGTCGAGGTTGTCGCGCACGTCCACCTTCGCCTGGTCCATGTTCGTACCCCAATCGAACTCCAGCATCACCAGTGAGAGGCCTTGGAGGGAGCGGGAGGAGACCTTCGTGACGTTTTTGACGGAGGCGACGGTCTTCTCGATGGGACGCGTCACAACGGTCTCGATGTCGTACGGCCCGACGCCGGTGTATTGGGAGATGACGGCGATGAGCGGGAACTCGAGCTTGGGGTACAGGTCGAGCTTGAGCCGAGCGAGGGAGAAGAGACCGAATCCAACCGCGATGAGATAGATCATCGAGGTGGTGACACCCCGACGAATAGCGGTCCGGGTGATCTTCATGGCTTGTCTCCTTTCTCCTGTGTCGAGGACACATCCAGCACTGCCGCACCGTCCCGGAGTGCGTTGTGGCCGAGCGTGACGATCCGCTCGCCGATCGCGATCCCCTTCGCCACGGCAATCGCCCTGTGGTTGATGGAGACGGGATCGAGTTTCCGCTGGACGGCCCGTGTTCCTTCCACGACGTAGACAAAGTACTCCTTCGCGACACGTTCCTGCCCCTGGGCATACTGCATCGAGGTCGCCTCGATGACCGCATACCGCGGGATGACGAAGACACTGTCGATCCTTCCTGTGATCAACTCGACGCGCCCGAACATCCCGGGCCTAAGAGAGCGATCGCGGTTGTCGATCAGCGCCTCCACACGGGCCATGCGGGTCCGGGGGTTGAGCACAGGGCTAATCATCGAGATCCTTCCGCCGAATGCGCGCTCCGGAAATGCACTGACCTTCACCATGGCTTCCTGTCCGGTGCGCAGAGTGCCGAGGTCGGCCTCCGTGACATCCAGGACGATCTTCACCCGGGCCATCTGAACGATGGAGAGGAGGGATTTGGCGGGACTCGCAACGTCCCCGGGATCGTAGTTGCGGTTGGCGACAATGCCAGCGATGGGGGCGGTCACGGTGGCGTCATCACGCAAGGATCGCGCGGTTGCTGCCATCGCCTCGGCCTGTTCGCGCTGCGCTGTTACTGCCTCAACCTGCGTCTGGATGGCATCGAATTGTTGCCGGCTCATCGCGTTCTCGTTTAGAAGCCTCTGCGCCCGGTCGGATTCGATCCGGACATTGGCCTCCTGCGCCCGGGCGGCCGCGAGGGCAGCCTCCGCCTGTCGGACTCCCTGTTCGATCGAGGTGGCGAGGATCCGGGCGACTGGGTCACCGCGTTCCACGCGACTCCCCTCGTCGACGTTGATGGCCAGGATCCTGTCGGCAATCTTCGAGAAGACCTGCACCTCGGTCTCCGCCTGGATGCTTCCGTTGTAGCTCACCGACTGGACGATGCTGCCGAGGAAGGCGGTCATGGTCTCGACCGGCACCTTCGGCTCCGACTCGTTTTCGGTGTCGCCTTTCCCGGTGCAGCCTGCGGCGAGAAGTCCGGCCGCCGCGAAGATCAATGATAACAACCGAAACCGCTTCATGGTGTGTTCTCCGAGTTCAACATCGAAAGTCTGAAGTTCAAAGTTTAAGGTTCAAAGTTTGGAGTTTGGAATTTCGTATTTGGAACGTGCAGTTGTTTTCAAGGAGTCTCCCTCTTTCCCTCAAGGGCTCCCGTCAGTTTGCCGGTGGCCTTCCGCAATTGGTACCGAGCCACTTCATACTCAAAGAGAATGTTTGCGTAATTCAACCGGGCGCGTGTCAGCGAGAGCTGGGAGTTGAGCACATCGAGTTGCGTGTTCGCTCCCTCCTCGTACAGCAGGCTCGCCAGCCGCAAAGCCTCCGTGGCGAGATCGACGGTCCGGCGCGCGGAGTGATACTTCTCCCGCCCCTCCCGAAACTTGTTGAACGAAACCTCGACCTCCGCGAGGATGGCATCGGCAAGCTGCTTGCGGACATCGACTATCATGCGGAGGTCCAGTTGCGCTTTCTCGTGTTGGCGAAGCGACGCGAAACCGGAGAAGAGAGGAACCTGCATGCTGACAACGGAACTGAAACCCTTACTGAAATCTCCCGGTTGAAACCGAAGGTCGTTGCGCATCGCGAGAAACGAATAGTCCGTCTGGAAAACAACCTTCGGAAGGAAGTTGCTGCGTGCCACGGCCACGCCGCCCTGAGAGATCTTCTTCTGTTCCTCCACCATGCTCATCTCGGGGCGTCCCGCAAGGGCGAGTTCCTGAAGGTCCCGCAGGGCCGTCTGATCGAACGTGTCCTCGACGTATCGAAAAGCTCCCTCGGGAGCAAACCCGGCAGTGTCTCCAAGTCCGAGGACTCTCCGCATCCGGGTGAGGGCCACCTTGTGGTTGTTGCGCGCGGTGATTACTTCGGGTTCCAGGTTTGCCACCTCAACCTCTGCCCGCATCCTGTCGAACGGCGATGCCGTCCCGACCCGATAGCGTTTGTTTACGACGTCGAGATTTGCCCTGGCTTGGACGAGCGCGTTCTCCTGCACGGCGAGCAGTTCTTCAGCGAGAAGGCAGGAATAGAACGCGAGGGCCGTTTCGAGAATGAGCTGTTGCTTCCTGGCCTGGAAATTCTGTTCGGCTGCATTGCGGGTCGCCTGCGCGATGTTGATCGCAGCGAGCCCGGCGCCGCCGAGGAACAGGGGCTGGGTCAGCGTTGCCCCATACCGAAGCGTATTCTCAAGGCCGAAAGCGAGATCGACAAAATCCGGCATCTGGTCAATCCCCGGCAAGGCGGGGCCCAACGGAGCAAGCATCGGCTTGAGAAAGTTCGGGATCCTGCTCGTCTGTATCTCCCACATGTGCTGGAGACTTGCGTATCCTTCGATGTGAGGGAGGAGGATTGAGAAGGCCTCGCCGACGCCGGCCCGGGCCTTCGAAAGTTCCTTATCTGATTGAGCGATGCCGGGGTTATGGGTCAGGGCAAAGTCGATGGCCTGCGTGATCGTCAACGTGACCTGCTCCTGTGCGACGATCGGCGCGTGCAGGAGGGTGAGCAGGAACAGCAGGACACGCATGGGATGTCTCATGACGGGTATGACTCCATTTCATCTGAATACTCCTTCGGGGGCGCATGTCACGCATTCCGTGTCCCCGCCTCCTCGCCATTGCTGCCAGTTCCCCGACTGTTCAGCCATTCTTCAATCCCAGAGAGGGACCATCTCCCCGATTTCCGGCTCCGAGAACGCAGGCGACGGCGACCGCTACGATTGCAAAAGGCGTGCCCCCCCGGAACCGTGAGTCTATTCCAGGGAAGAACACCGTTTTGTCCACGTTCCTGATGCTGAGAAGGATCCTGTCAAACCTGGAAAGATTTCAAGAGCAGGAGTCGGAATTAGGAATGATACTTACTTCAAGGAATCAAACCTCGATAACGCGGAGCGTGCGCGGTCATGCATGACGAGGTTGGAAACAGTCCTTCATGCGCGTGATGAAGCGCTCTTCAAAGAGCCTGGCTTCGTCTACGGGGGGCATCGTTTCTTGCGGTGCTCAATTGTTTCGCCAGTTGACTTTTACCGCGTTCGCATGAAGTCTCCTCCCCAAAAAAATTCGTAGAACACGCGAATATCGATTGCTACTTATTGTAAACCGGAATTGGCCGCTCAGTTTGCCGGGCGCGACGGGTGAAAAAGGCACCAATCCTTGTCGTCGAAGTGCTGAAGGATGGCACATAACTTGTCGTTCACTATTCCAGATGTTGTTAGAAAAACATCGATCTACTGGTGGAACCGTGATCATGTCGACCCCCCCCCTTCTTCCGAGGG
>DKJQ01000042.1 GCA_002454845.1 Ignavibacteria bacterium UBA6688 | reverse complement strand
ACCGCACGGATATCTGGTCGCTTGGCGTCGTCCTGTACGAGATGATCGCCGGACGAATGCCGTTCAGGAGCGAGTATCAGGAAGCGATCGTCTATTCGATTCTCAATCAAGATCCGGAGCCGCTTACCTCCCTGCGCACCGGGGTGCCGATGGAGCTTGAGAGGATCGTTCAAAAATGTCTTGAGAAGAACCCTTTGGAGAGGTATCAACACACCGATGAAATTATCGTCGATCTTCGGCGCATACGGAAGGGCAGTAAGACGGAGACTCTTGCTACGGCACTATCTGTTGATACACCGTACCGGAGCGGAACACTGAAAGAATCACACGGTGGAAGTCGAGGCGGTGAACTCCGGGAGGAGAAAAAGAAATCTTCGACGACCGTGAGTATTACTCTCCCGGCCATCGGGAAAAGCGGCGCGATAGGTCTTGGAGTTGTTCTTGTACTGGTCGTGGTCGGAATCGGCGTTCTGATGTTTGTCCCGAAGAACAAAACGATTCAGCCACTTCCCGGCCGCGTTGCGGTATCGTTATTCGAGAACCGTACCGGACACCCCGAGTATGGGTATTTGAGCAAATCGATCAGCGAGTTCGTCACACAAGGTCTGGTTCAGATTCGCGTGGTCGACGTTGTCCCGACTGAAACGGTCTTCTCATTAATGGATGCATCGGCAGGATTAGCCGCAAACATCCAACGCCTTGCCGACCATGGGAAAGCCACATTAGTCGTATCGGGCGGTTTTACCGTTCAGGGGAACGAGCTTTCTCTCAGCGCGAAAATTACCGATGTGGTAACCAACGAAGCGATCTGTGCGATTGACGCGATCAGCGGCCCGAAAGACCGGCCGGCGGAGCTCCTGGAAAAGCTCCGAAGCAGAATTCTTGGAGCCGTCGCCGTCAGGTTCGAAAAACTGCTTCCTACCTACTTGCTCGTGGCAACGACGCCCCCCACCTATGATGCATACGTGGAAATGAAGAGAGGATTGGATCTGTTTGCGCAGGGGGATTCGAAGTCTGCGATCCCTCACTTCTTGAATTCATTTGCGATCGACTCGCTCTCAACGATTGCGCTTCATTGGGCAATATCAGCTTCTTTGAACATTGGTAGCTATGCAAAAGCGGAATCTTTGGTCGCCAAAGCCGAACAGTATGCAGGGTATCTGACGCCACTGGGGAGAATCGTCTTACGCTCGTACAAAGCAGAGACAAGCGGTGATCAGCAAGCTGTCTACAGAGCATACCGTGAACTTTCATACCAATCGAATCAACCAAACTGGAATTTCGATTTTGGTTTACATGCCCTGCGTATTAACAGGCCGAATGAAGCAATAGGAGTGCTCCAGAGGGTCGATCCGGAGAGTGCAGTTTTTAGAGAATGGCCCTCGTATTGGGGAATATTTACGGCGGCTTATCACGTTCTTGGAGATCACCAATCGGAGCTTGAGACGGCCAGAAGAGGACTTTCGGCGCGCCCGGAATTGCTCGTATTGGTTGGCTATGAAATGCGGGCGCTCGCTGCTCTCGGGTTGATTGATGAAATCGACAAACGCGCAGAGAGGGTGTTTTCCCTCCCCGCAATTCCGGGTCAGACGCCAGCCTGGGTCTTACGGGCAACCGCCGTCGAGCTGAGAGCGCACGGTCACTTCGAAGCGGCAAAGAAACTGTTGGATCTTGCAATCCATTGGTATCGGACGCGTCCCTCTGAACGCGCGCGTGAACTGCGGTCCGAACATGCGGTTGCGTTGTATGAAGCACGACATTGGGCGGAGTCGCAACGCAGCTACGAAACACTTCTTCAGGAAGCTCCGGAAAACATTACTTACCGGGGATACTTGGGTATCTTACATGCAAGACTGGGTAACTCACAAGCGGCATTGGAGCAATCTCGGTGGCTTGCCGAGCTTGACGGAAAGTCTCGGAAGGGAACGCATACGCTCTGGCGTGCGCGGATTGCCGCCGTGCTCGGTGAAAATGAAAACGCGATGTCATTCTTACGTGAAGCATTTGCCCAAGGAGCATCGTACGGCATAGGGCTCCATAGGGATCCGGCGTTCGAAGGAGTGCGCGACTCTGAACCGTTTCGGAAGCTTCTCAAAACGGAGGAACGTTCATCGACAAAGAAATGAGTTGCTGATCAGCATGGATCCAGTGTTTCCGTTTTTTCCGCGTTCCATTTTGAAAAGGAGGGTTGACGTATGTCCAGGCGACTCGTTCAGCTCAAGATCAAGCCGGGAGAATTGACTACCGTCCGGCACGGACAATCCGCGACCACTGACGACATGAAGGTTGAGCACTACAGCATGGTGACGGGCAAGTCGCTGCGGTGAGAAGCCGATGGATTGAAAAACCGAAAAATGGAAATAACGTCGTTACCGGACAATTGCCGCATCGAAGGCGTACATCGCCATGCCGACGAGACGGGGGTGAGGGAGGTGTCAATGACTCGAATGACAATACGTCAACGCCTGCATGGTGAGGTCGTCACGCTTTCGTTGAGCGGAAGCCTTCTCAGCGAACCCGATGCAATGAACCTGCGGCAGGCAGTATATCGGCAACTGGAAAAACAAAAGAAGTATTTTGTCATCGACCTCGGTGAACTGAAGTACATGAACAGCATGGGACTTGGAGCGCTCGTTGCATCGCTGATCTCAGTCCGGAACAGAGGCGGCGATCTATGCATTGCACGGGTGAAAAATAAGGTCGAAGGAATTCTCGTCATCACAAAACTCGTCAAGGTGTTCAGGCTGTATGACGCCCTTGACAAGGCCATTCAGAGCTTTGTCAAATAACAAGCAGGAACATTTCTTATTGAGAATCCTGCCGCTGTCTGGCGGGAGGTGTGGAGTATGATCGGCCAAATTCCAGATTTTCCCACGAACGTTTTTTGTGAGTGGCAGAAAATCTAAGAATCCCGACTGTTTTTGGTCGGGACCTGAAAGCCTCATTCTATGATTGGAAAAAGCATTTCTCACTACAAGATTCTTGAGAAGTTAGGCGAAGGCGGCATGGGTGTGGTTTATAAGGCCCAGGACCTCAAGCTCGACCGCCTCGTTGCTCTCAAATTTCTCCCTCCTCATCTCGCTTCGGATGAACAAGATAAAGAACGTTTTATCCACGAAGCGAAAGCTGCTTCCTCTCTCGATCATCCAAATATCTGCACGGTCTATGAAATCGGCGAAACACCGGACGGGCAGTTGTTTATCGCGATGGCTTACTATAAAGGCGAAACGTTGCAACAGAAAATTCGACCCCCCTTACATCCCCCCTTACCAAGGGGGGAAACAGGGGGGTCGAGATCGCCCCTACCGTTAGATGATGCAATCACCTACGCCATCCAGACTGCTGAAGGCTTACAGGCAGCACACAAAAAAGGGATAACGCATCGCGACATCAAGAGCAGTAACGTCATGGTGACGGCTGAAGAACAGATTAAGATCATGGATTTTGGTCTGGCGAAGACAACCGGTGCGACAATGGTGACGAAAACTGGCGCAACAGTTGGGACTGTTCCATACATGTCGCCTGAACAAGCGCGGGGAGAGAAGGTTGATCACCGCACGGATATCTGGTCGCTGGGTGTCGTCATGTATGAGACGATCTCGGGCAGGCTGCCGTTTCCGGGCGAGTATGAGCAGGCTATGGTGTTCAGGATCCTGAACGAAGAGGCAGAGCCTCTCACCAGTCTGAGATCGAATGTCCCGATCGAACTCGAGCGCATCGTGAGGAAGACGATGGCGAAAAGCCCCGGCGAGAGATATCAGCACATCGAGGATCTGTTGGTCGATCTAAGGGCTTTCAGGAATAAGCTCCTCACCTCCGGGCACGCCGGCAGGATGTCCACCGCCATCTCTCCTTCGAGAAAAAAACCTTTCGTGTACGGAGCGATCGTCGTCGTCGCGCTACTGCTGGCGGCAGGTTCCATCTACCTCCTGAAGTACGCGAAAGGCACGGACGCACAGGATGTCGGGAACAGTCCTTCCGTCTCGGTTCCGGCAACCGGAGGGACGAAACGGTTGGCGGTCTTGCCTTTCGCCAATATTCGAGGCGATGCAGAAACCGACTTTCTCGGTTTTGCGCTTGCCGACCAGGTGATCGGTTCGCTCACATACCTCAAGAGCCTTTTGGTGAGACCCTCCAGCGCAGTTCGCCCATACCAGTATCAGACGGTTGATGCAGTGAAAGCGGCACACGACCTCCAGGTCGAGTTCATCCTCACGGGTCACTATTTGAAAGAAGCGGAAGTGGTTCGTTTGAACTTAGAGCTGGTGGATGTCCGGGCCAACGAGATGATCTGGCGGGAACACATCGAGGTACGCTACAATAATATTTTCGAGCTACAAAATATCGTCGAAGCCAGGGTCATTGATGGGCTCAGAGTGTACTTTTCTCCGGATGAACGTGGTCGGCAGCGCGCGGACATTCCCCGAAATCCAGCCGCGTATGACAGTTATCTGCGGGCGATTGCCTATCCCCGGACAGTTCAGGGAGACGAAACTGCGGTGAAATACCTTGAGAATTCCATTCGACTCGACTCGACTTTCGCCCCCGCGTATGCTGAGCTTGGTGCCCGTTTGCATGGCCTCCTCGGCTATGCCTTGAAAGAAGCGAATCTTCTGCAGAAAGCTGAGTCGGCAAACCGGAGGGCATTGTCCCTAAATCCTGAGTTGGTTTCTGCCATGACAAATCTGGCCCGTCTCTACACGGAGATTGGGAGAACGGAAGACGCAGTAGGACTGACGAGAAGAATGATCGAAATAAACGCAAATGACGCCTCGGCGCATTTCTCGTTGAGCTACATCTACCGGTACGCGGGCATGCTCGAGGAA
Source organism: Ignavibacteria bacterium UBA6688 (assembly GCA_002454845.1). GTDB lineage: Bacteria > Bacteroidota > Ignavibacteria > UBA10030 > UBA10030 > UBA6688. Next base: position 656 of record DKJQ01000042.1, on the reverse strand, counting down.
TCCGAGCGAGAAGTCGAGAAAGCCCTTGCAGTGGATCCGAGCAATCCTCGATTCCGCTCGTCGGGCATCACGTATTTCTATCTTGGAAAGTACGATAAGGCGCTGGCTTCCTTTGATCTCGACCAGGGGAGTACATTCTCAATCGCATGGACGGGATTGACCCTCTACTTGAAAGAGGACACCGTGCGAGCGCTCTCCTTAATGGATCGTGTGATTGCTGTGGAGCCGGACGGGCACTTCGGAATTCATTTTGCTGCCATCAAGGCATTCATTACGGGGAATATTCAAGATGGCCTTCGCTCTATTCAGAGGTTGGAAGAGAAGAACCCATCCGACTCCGAGACGCTGTATTTTATGGCAAACTCATATAGCCTGCTCGGCGAGAAGTCAGGATGCCTACGGCTGCTCCGAAAGGCCATTGATGAAGGATACTTCAATTATGCTTTTATGGTCCGGGATAAATTCCTGGATTCTGTTCGTGACGATCCTGAATTCAAACAGCTGTTGGCGTTGGCGAAAACGAAGCACGAGGCGTTTGTCAAGAAATTGACCCCAGCCCAACTATAATTGGTCCAACCTAAAACTTGTTGCGACCTCGCCTGCCGCGCTGTCTACGAGCTGCGCTCAACGAGTACCTTGTGCTCTGCTCCCTGAGG
>DKJQ01000218.1:3025-4970 GCA_002454845.1 Ignavibacteria bacterium UBA6688 | reverse complement strand
TTTGGTCCAAGATGGTCAGCACGAAGGACATCCTCGACAAGGATATCAAGCGACGTGATCTTTTCGTAAAGGTGGCCATCGGCCTTTGGGTGGCCAATATGGTTGATATCATCCTTTTTTCGGACGACCGGGGGGAGAAGCCTTTTGGACTGCTGAACACGCCGGGCGCAACATTCGCCATTGTTCCCGACCCCAGGAACGGGTTTAATGCGGCTCTGACCGTTCGGTTCTAAATAATGACAACTATGGACAGAGTATTTCATATGAGAAATTCCATTTTTTTTCCTTGCCTTCCTTTCATTTTTCTGTATCTTCTTGTAGCCGGTTGCACGGAGTCGCAAGACCTCATCACTCCCACACATTTTACAAGAGTCCCGGCGGTTCAAAACCTTCAAGGCGCCATCGGTGCAACCCCCTCGGGGAAACGCCAAATCCTTGTCACCTGGACCTACGACACGCAGAACACCAATATCCGCTCCTGGGATTTAACCCGTAGTGTTGACGACACCGCGGCAGCGGCTTATGTGCCTCTGGAAATCATCTCGAAACCTTCAACCGGATTCCCCTCGTACTCCGATACGAGTGCCATCCTTCAAAACGATGGCTTCATCTTCGACAGCCTGGATGTCTACTACAAAATCATCCCCAACGGAAGCGACAATTTTATCGGTAAACCCTCGGACCCGCTCCACATCGTGGTCCGCAAACAGTGACCTGTACGTTTTACATCTCATCATCCCTTCACCCATTCCTGTAGGAGGTCTACTATGGAACGACTGATACGATCGCTTTCAACGGGTCTGCTCGTCGTGGCACTTTGCGTTCTTGCCACGTCGACCGCATTCGCCCAGTTGATAACAACAAAGTCCAGCATCGCTTTCGGCAACGTTATCGGACTCTCGTCAAAAGCGGACAGTTTCTATGTCAAGAACTCTACACAGTTTGGGTTCAGCCTGACGGGCATCACGAACAATACCAGTTCCTATCTGGTGGAGGGAAACCCGTCCGCGCTCATCCTCCCGAATGACAGCGTCAAGATCAAGGTCACGTTTACACCGAACGCACTCGGGTCAGTACCCGACACGGTGACCATCACGCATAACAGCTTCAGCCAGGCAGCGATAAAGGTCCCCCTGAGCGGCACCGGGACCAACCCCCTGAGCATCACGAATCCGAGAACCGGGGCAGTGTTGACATCGCTCGCATTTACCGATGTCCTGTCCGGATCCCCGCAGTTGGACAGCGTCACCATCAAGAATGGTGGTTCGGCCGCTGTGGAGGTCTCTGCCATTACCTTCAGCCATGCCTCCTTCACCACACTGTTGGCAACACCGGCGACGATTGCAGGAAAGGACAGCGTGAAGGTGATGTTGCAGTTCCTGAATACCACTGCCACACGCGACCGGGCTACCATGAGCGTGGTCCATAACAGCGCGCTGACGGGGAGTTCCCCGTTAACGCTCGACCTGACCGGTCGTTCCCATGGGCATCTCCGGTTTGCGCTTGGCGGAGTTTTCCGCGATAACGAAGACATTCTTCGCGTCAACGCCCTGAGTGCCGGCGCAATCAACGGATCCTTGACCCCCTTCGTCGCCATCGATAGCGGCAAAGTAGGCTTGATAACGGTTCGAAACCTGACGGTTGGGGCGCCCGCGGTTCGCGTCGACAGCATTACATTCAGCACTCCCCATTTCAGGAATATTACGCCGACTCCCTATACCCACGCCGCGACCATTTCGGCAGACAGGATCCTGCAATTCATCTATCAACCGAAAACGCTGGCCGCGGTACACCGCGATACCATGGTGGTCTGGACGAACGATACCATCCCCGGCGGCAACCGTGTGATGATGTTGATCGAAGGCGGAAGCACGCGAAGGGTCACACTCCGGAATGGGGCGAATGCCTTGAACAACGATTTCGGCACGGTCGGGCTGGGCAACAC
>DKJQ01000218.1:0-2932 GCA_002454845.1 Ignavibacteria bacterium UBA6688 | reverse complement strand
GTTGCCCTCACCATCGACAGCCTCCGGTTCGATGAGAACGACAGCAAATACCAGATCACTTCCGGCACAACCAATCTCCAGGTTGCAGCGGGTGATACGCTCTTCGTTGACATCCAGTTTACGGCGAACGACACGTTGCCCGCCCTCGCATCAACGCATCCTGATACGATCCTGGTATATTCGGACTTCCATGGCGCGACCCCGGGACGATTCCCTGTGTTGGGACGCGTCGCATTCGCGGTCCAGTATTCTGCTGCCGCAGTAAACTTTGGGAACCTCCGTATCGGGGCGACAAAGGACTCAACCATCAAGCTCTACAACCGGACCGCGGAAGCCTATGAGCTGAGTTCGCTTGCGCTGGTCTCCGGGACGAACTTTACCATTCAATCCAATACGCTGGTCACCCAGCTTCCTGCAGGAGACAGCGTCGAAATAGAACTTCGCTTTGAGCCTACAATCGCGGGTCTCTTGCGCGATACCTTGCTCATCAACCACAATTACACGGCGTTGGAAGCCAGCCCGCGGAGGATCCCGTTATTGGGTACCGGAACAAATCAAACGATCATCGATCCGGCCAACTACATCACCGTGGATAACGTGCAAGGGCTCAACGGCTTCCCGACCCAGAGCAACGACTCGAGTTATGCCGAGACGGGACCGTTCTGGCAAAACCTCTCCTCTCTCGATTTCGGTGGAACATCAACCGGTCACCGCCGATCGCCAAACCTCGACGGATCACCGAATGGTTCGTCGGCACGCTGGACATTCAACGTTGACCAGACCGCACCGTACCTGATCTACCATTATATCCTGAACAGCGCCAACGTGGGAGGCGGCTACTATGTCCACCTTCGGAAATTCGGCGTGGGCGGAATCGTCGATAGTATCCGCTACAGCATGCAGCAGAACAATGTGACCGGGGTCGGCGGCACATGGTTCCCCATTATGTTCCATAACATCGATGGCGTTGGAGCGGGCGCGGCTTCCATCACGATTGGAGCGGACGCTCAATCGACTGCCTTCATGCGCGTCGATGCCATTCGGCTGCTTCGCTCCTCACAGAGTGCCGACCTTGAGTTCGGTCGCCGCACTGTGGACTTTGCACCGGTGAGGGTGTACGAAGATTTCGGTCAGATCACCCTGGGCGATGAGCTCGTCAAAAACTACCGCCTGTATAACATCGGCTCCGATACGCTCGTCATCAGCGATATCAGGCTTTTCGCAACGACGACGCCGGTGCCTTGGTTCTACACAAAGAACCTGACCCTCCCCTTGAACATTCCACCGTTGCGGGTGAACCAGGACGGAACGGAGTCGGGTGGATGGGCAGATATCGAGCTCGCATTCTCCCCCTTCCAGGAAGGTTCCGCTCGTGACTCCCTGGTCATTTACAGCAACGACAGCAACGAGCCGCAGGCGTACATACCCCTGGTTGGTGAAGGGGTCAATTATAACTTTATCATGAACGCAAGCGCCGGTGGAGCCGAACCCCACTTCCGTGCCCCCGGGCCACCGGATGTTCCGACCCTTGCAGTTTACCGGGAAGTTGGCGGTAGCGCATTCCTTAGTTCCGTCCAATCTCCCATTATCTATCCTGTTCCCAATGGGAATCTAAGAAGTCGCGTCAACGTGGGAGGTGCGGCTACCCTCCCCCATCAGGCAATTTATGAATTCGAATTGCCGGAAATCGTGCTGGGAAAAATTGCCACCGAGGGACGCTACATTCTTGAGTATGCCGGACCGGCCGGATCACCCAACGGATACCGCAACACGCTTACGAGGGTCGTGCACTCCTTTGGTGTTCCGCCGGATAGTGGCTATTTCAGCGGAACAACTCTTTCCACACATACATGGCTGCAAATCGGGGGAACGGCCAAGACGTTTGCCCTCACGCCGGGCGGACCAATTTCCATCACTATGGAACGTAACGCGCAAACCGACCTGGACCCGACTGCGGCTGGAAGTTTCTTGCGCGCTGACCTCCTCCGTGTCCGTAAAGTTCCCACCGGGGCACTGATTGGCGTCAATGTTCTCCAGGATGCCATCGTCGGTTATGGAGACATCAGCTACCGCACGCCAGCCGGCGTTGACGGGAAAGCAAACAAAAGGGATGTCTTGGTCAGAAGCACCGGTGAGTCCCAGGTTGTCATCAGTAGTCTCAAGTTCCGGGATGGCCGCTTCTTTAAGCTTGTCTCCCCGCCGGCAACGCCGATCTTCCTCCGTGCCCTGACAGGTGAGTTGAACCTGACAACGGAGTTTGTTCCCGATCGGATCTTTAACGGATATATCGATACACTGGAAATCGTTTCCAACTCCAGCCGCGACTCCGTCATGTTGATCCCCGTGGCAGGGAATGGCATCGGCGGGATTTATGCCATCGAGGATGATGGAAGCGATCAGGAAGTCAACTTTACACCGGCTCGTGGAGGTCTTTACCTTAACGGGTGGGATAAGACGCGGATGACCAACTGGCAGGTCGAAACGAACAATACGGATAACGTCATCGGCCGCGGCAAGTCGCGGCACCTCGCACCAATTTATTTCAACGGCAACGCGAGAGTGGAATGGTTCCCACAGATTCCGACCGACCCCGCATTCCCCGATTCGGTCCTGATGAACGTCGCGGTCACAATCCCGCGCGGAGGCGCTACCTTCAGTCCGGCAGCACGCTACAGAGTCTACAGCACTGGAGGCAACATCACCAAAGATACGGTGGTGAACCAAAACACTGCAACAGCCCCTCTCCAGTCGAATGTCATCGAGATCAATCTTGGCAACCACTGGTTCCTGCGCGGCGGTCGTGACATCGCCGGCGGCCAGGCCTTCTTCGGCCACGTCCGCCTGGAGAACGACACGGCGGCCGTCAGTGCAACATACGCGGCGGGCACGACGAACTTTGCCCGTCGTGATACCTTCGCCCTGTTGGCAGACG
>DKJQ01000199.1 GCA_002454845.1 Ignavibacteria bacterium UBA6688 | reverse complement strand
AGAACATCAAGCAGGCCAGCACGCAGAATGTGGCCAGTACCAAACAGGCCGAATCCGCCGCTCAGAATCTCCACGAACTCGGCGGCAAGTTCGCGTTACTTGTCGGCGGGCCGAAAGGTGGCTGAACTTTTTGAAGAGCGACGATGAAACAAAAAAACAATGATTTCCAGAAAAAGCTCCTTGACACCTTTCGGGTTGAGGCAGCCGAGCGCGTCAAGATTCTCGTCGACGGCCTGCTCCGTCTGGAAAAGAGCGCCGATCCGGCCGAACAGACAGACATCGTCGAATCGCTCTTCCGTGAGACACATAGCCTCAAAGGTGCGGCAAGGGCTGTGAGCAGTTCTGAAATCGAGCGTCTCTGCCAGTCGCTTGAGACTGTTTTTTCTTCCCTCAAGAAGGGACAAGCATCGAAGACCGGCGGATTGGTGGATATCCTTCATCGCGCGGTCGACCACCTCGAATACCTCCTGTCCACCCTCGGCTCGGAACGAGAGCCCAAAGACACCACTGAGGTTTCCGCCCTTGCAGAAGAGCTTGAAAAACTCTTTTTCGACCGGCGCGATGCAGATCAGGAGGATTCCTCGTCCGGACCTGCGGGCCTGTCCGCCGGTGCCGTAAGCGAACCACCCCCTCACTTCCATCCGGGAGCGTCGATCGGCTCTGCGAGACCTCCAGAGACTGTCAGAATTGCCGCAGCAAAGCTCAACTCCTTAATGCTCCAGGCCGAAGAAATGGTCTCGATGAAACTTGCCGGCATTCAGCGGTCGACCGAATTGCAGTCGATCCTCCAGGAATTTGAGTCGTGGAAAAAAAAGTGGCGGAATATTTCCGGAGATATCCGGTCTGCACAGCGTTCGCTGGAAAAACATAACGGAAAGGTTGGAGGCCTCCATGAGAGTGTGTCCTTTCGAAAGATCGTCGATTTCATGGAATCAAGCATGTCGCTCGTGGAAAGGCTCGAAGAGGGCCTTATCGATGCAGTCAGCTCGTCGTCCCGCGATCACCGGTCTCTTTCTTTCATGGTGGACAACCTGCTTGAGAATGCCAAACAAGCGTTGATGTTTCCCTTCTCATCGTTGCTCGAGCCGTTTCCAAAATTCGTTCGGGACCTTGCCCACGATCAAAAGAAAGAAGGGGATCTTGTTGTGCAGGGGGAGGACATTGAGATTGACAGACGCGTGTTAGAGGCTTTGAAAGATCCTCTCATGCATCTCATCCGGAACTGCATTGACCATGGAATGGAGGCGCCGGACGAGCGCCAGCGCAAAGCGAAGCCGCGACGCGCGGCCATTACGGTATCGGCCTCCCAGAAAAACGGCAACAAGATCGAGGTCTCCGTCTCCGATGACGGCGCCGGTATTGATCCGGCAGCGGTTCGAGGGGCGGCCGTGCGAAACGGAATCATCACCGAAAGCGAGGCCGGAACCCTTTCGGACGGTGAGTCCCTCGACCTGATCTTCCAATCCGGCGTGTCGACGAGTCCGATCATCACTGATGTCTCCGGACGGGGTCTCGGGCTCGCGATTGTGCGCGAGCGAGTTGAGAGTTTGGGGGGAAATGTCTCGGTCGATTCCCGACCCGGTCGCGGAACGACATTCTATCTTCGTGTTCCGCTCACCATTGCAACCGTTCGCGGCATACTTGTTTCTGTGGCAGGGCATGTCCTTGTTGTTCCGGCGGCAACGGTCGAGCGGGTGGTTGAAGTCCGCAAGGAGGAGATCCGCACTCTGGAGAACAGGGAGACAGTAACGATTGATGGCGAGATCCTTTCGCTGGTCCGGCTTGACGAGGCCCTCGGCGTGGCGCGGCAGCGAGGAGCCGGGATTCCGGCCGAACGGCTTCCCGCGCTGGTTTTGAATGTACCCGACAAACGAATGGTATTTCTCGTGGATGCCATCCTGCGAGAGCAGGAAATTCTTGTGAAACGTCTGGGTCCTCAGCTGGCACGGGTCCGGAACATCGCCGGGGCAACCATCCTTGGTTTGGGGAAGGTTGTGCCCATTATCAACGTTTCGGATCTGATGAGATCCGCCGTTCGCATGGCGGGCGCTGAACGGCCAGTGCCTGGTGTCACCGAGGCGAAAGAAACTGATCGACAAGTATCCGTCCTCGTCGTGGAAGATTCGATAACGGCTCCCACGCTGGTCAAGAGCATTCTCACAGCCGCGGGGTATGTTGTCACAACGGCGACTGATGGTATCGATGCATTGACACACTTACGGGCATCCGACTTCGACATCGTGGTGTCCGACGTCGATATGCCGCGCATGAACGGTTTCGAGCTCACGACCAGAATCCGAAGCGAGAAAAAACTTGCAGACCTTCCCGTTGTTTTGGTTACGGCGCTGGAGTCACGGGAAGATCGCGAGCGCGGGATAGAGGCCGGTGCGAATGCGTATATCGTCAAAAGCAGTTTTGAGCAAAGTAATCTCCTGGGAGCTATAGAAAGGCTGGTCTGAATGTCCATGCGACTGAGAGACACTCTACAAACCGTTATTTCACTCGTGTTTCCCCGCGAAGATCAAGAAGGCAAGAGCGAATCTGGTGTGGGCCGGTGTTGTTATGGCCTTCCTGTTCTGGAACGTCGAAGCACTGATCCACGTCTTTGTCTTCCGGGATGGTGGATGGTTGAGTCAGCTCTTCCCAACCGATCGAAACGAATTATGGATGCGGGGTCTCGTGTGCATACTTTTCATCTCTTTTGGGATCTACGCACACGGAGTGACGAAGATGCGTGGTGATACCATAGGGCAACGAGTCGACGGCCGTGAACTAAAGCCTCAGCGAACCATGACGTATATGGGAATCCTTGCTGCGGTGGTATTCTGGATCGTTGAAGCATTTATCCACACAGCACTGTTTAACGAAGGGCAGATATCTCAAGACATGTTTCCCACCGATGTCAATGAGATCTGGATGCGAACATTGATCTCCCTGATGCTGATCGTTGTTGGTGTGTACGCGGATTCCTCAATAATGAAACCGAGGAAATCGGAATTGGAACGCCTGCGCGCGTCCAAAAGGAACTGGAGACCTCGCTGGCAAGGCTTCTCAGCGGCTTCATTCCCATCTGCGCCAACTGTAAAGACATTCGGGAGAATGACGGTACGTGGGTCCGGATTGAGGCCTATATCCAGGACCGCTCCGATATACGGTTCTCTCACGGAATCTGCCAAAAATGTGCCGGGATATTATACCCGGAGTATCATTATCGGCGATGACGGACATTCGATATTTCGTGAAGTCTACTTTCAGGAGTTCGCGCGGTGATTAACGTTCTCATCGTCGAAGATTCTCCCGTCATCCGGGAGTTCCTTTTGCATATCCTGGGGAGTGATCCCGAACTAAACGTGATCGGGGTTGCGCACAACGGTGAAGAGGCGGTCGAAGCGGTACGCGCAAAACGACCGGATGTGGTCACCATGGATATCCACATGCCGAAGCTCAACGGATTCGATGCTACGCGAAAAATCATGGAAACGAATCCTGTTCCGATTGTCATCGTGAGCGGAAGTTCCACCGCAGAGGAGCTTGCCACGACTTTTCATGCTCTTGAGTCCGGCGCCCTGGCCGTGGTTCGTCGCCCGGCAGGCCTCGCCCATCCCGACCACGAAGCAACGGCAAAGGAGCTGGTTCAGACCGTAAAGCTCATGTCGGAAGTCAGGGTCGTGCGACGCTGGGCACAAACGTCCCGGAGGCCGGTTGCTCCTGGCGAGATTCTCCCCCCCGCACAGAAAAAGAGGCAAGCCGCAATCAGGCTCGTCGCGATCGGTGCCTCAACCGGAGGGCCTATGGTGATTCAGACGATTCTCTCCATGCTCCCAAAACAATTTCCCGTTCCCCTCGTCATTGTCCAACATATGGCGCAGGGTTTTGTGCACGGATTCGCCGAATGGCTGCAGCATTCGACTCCACTTCCCGTGTCGGTTGCTTCCAACGGAGAGATGCTCCTTCCCGGTCATGTGTACATCGCCCCCGATGAGTATCATACACTTGTTTCGAAGGATGGTCGGATCATTCTGCGTAAGGATGAACCGGAAAACGGACTGCGTCCCGCCGTTTCGGCGCTGTTCCGCTCCGTTGCAGCCGCATACGGTTCGAACGCTGTCGGCATCCTGCTGACGGGAATGGGAAAAGACGGAGCGGAGGAATTGCTGGAGATGAAAGAGGGGGGAGCGACGACGTTGGTACAAAAGTTAGAGACATGCATCGTTGCCGGCATGCCGGGGGAAGCGTTGAAACGCGGCGCCGCTACCTTTGTCTTCTCACCGGAGAAGATGGCGCAAGCACTCGCTTCTCTTATCGAACGAACATCACCAAATGGGGGCTGAAATGTGCCGCCTGTGGAGGATACTATTATGGTAAACCAGAAAAGGCAGAACCACGTCGAGATCCTCGTCGTTGAAGACAGTCCGACGCAGCGTGAACGGCTTCGACATCTCCTTGAAGGAAAAGGATATTCCGTCAGATCGGCCGTGAATGGCCGGGAGGGCCTTGAGGCGGCGCATCGTCATCCACCCGACGTTATCGTGAGCGACATTGTCATGCCGGAAATGGACGGATACGCTCTTTGTAGGGCCATCCGGAAGAATGCGGCACTTAGAGAAGTCCCCGTCGTGTTGCTTACATCCCTCGCCGGCCCGCAGGATGTCATCGAAGCGCTCAAGTGTGGGGCGGACAACTTCATTCGCAAACCATACGACGAGCGGCACTTGTTCCTCCGCATCGATAACATTCTCACGACCAGAAAACTTCGTGCCACCGATACGGTCAAGGTCGGAGTTGAGCTGCAATTGGGCGGTGAGAAGCACTTCATCACGGCCGAGCGCCAGCAGATCCTCGATCTCCTGATTTCAACGTATGAGCAGGCAGTGCAGTTATGCGGTGAGCTGAAAGTGCGCGAGGATCAGCTCGATCGGGCCAATCGGGTACTGAACGGAATCTATGCAATTGCGAAGGGTCTCAATCAGGCTCAGGCGGAACAGGAGGTGCTTGATGGCGTGTTGGAGCGCGCCATGCAGCTTCCGAACGTGCGCGCGGGCTGGATTATTCTCAGGGAGAATGAATCGCACTTCAGGCTTGCTGCAGTACGAAACCTTCCGGCCGAGCTCACAACACCTGAAGTCATGGAAGGCGACTGTCTCTGCCGGCGGAAAGTTCTATCGGGCGAAATCGAGCAAAGCGCAAATGTCGAGGATTGTGAACGGCTCAAGAAGGCGAACGGGAACACGATGGGTTTGAAATCTCATGTCACGCTTCCCATCAGGCTTGGAAACAAAGTGTTGGGGATCATGAACCTTATCGGAAGCGAGGACGTGCTGTTTACAGACAACGATTTGCGAGTGCTCAATGGAATCGGAAACCAAATTGGCGTGGCGTTACAGCGCTGCCGGTTGCACGAACACCTGGAGGAGTTGGTGCGGGAGCGAACGTCGGCTCTCGCCGAGAGCGAAGAACAATATCGGAGGCTGGTGAATGAGATCAGCGACGGGATGTTCATCACGGATACGGAGGGCTTCTTTCGGTTCGCAAACAACGCGCTCGCCAGAATTCATGGATTCACCTCGGCTGATCAGCTTGTCGGTCGCTCGTTTAAGGATTTTCTCGAGCCGTTCATTGCTGACGACATGGGTGGGCGCTTTGCACGAATCATTGACGGAAGTGAGGAGGCCGGGGTCATAGAGGCGCAAATTATACGAGAGGGAGGAGAATCGGCTGTTCTCGAGGTGCGCCCTCAACCCATCTGGGAGGCCGGCAGAATCGTCGGTACGCGGGGG
>DKJQ01000075.1:4627-6393 GCA_002454845.1 Ignavibacteria bacterium UBA6688 | reverse complement strand
CTGTGGGTACTGGTGATGGTTTTCCATACTTTGTGGCTGATCAACCATCAGTCGTCCATCTCTCTCCAATCGCGCAAAGGAAGAACAATGAAACGATCCATAGTACTTCTGATACTCTTCACAACAACCACGCTCCTGCTGGTTGCACAGGAGGAGACAAGGCTCATGCGGTTCCCCGCAATCCACAACGACCAGATTGTTTTCACCTCTGCGGGGGATCTCTACACGGTGACGGCAAAGGGTGGGGTGGCGCGAAAGCTCACCAATGATCCCGGATTTGAAATGTTCGCGCGATTTTCCCCTGACGGAAAATGGATCGCCTTCACGGGGCAATATGATGGGAACACGGAAGTCTACGTGATCCCCGCCGCAGGCGGTGTTCCGCGTCGCGTCACCTTTACCGCGACACTGGACCGGGACGAAGTCTCCGACCGCATGGGACCAAACAACATCGTGATGGGATGGAAGGATAATAAAACCATCCTCTTCCGCTCGCGTATGATCGAGCCGAACAGTTTCAAAGGACAACTGTTTCTCGTCTCCATCGATGGCGGTCTGCCGGAGCAGCTGGCTCTTCCGCGCGGGGGGTTTGCTTCCTTTTCACCGGACGGCAACAAGCTTGCGTACAATCGCGTCTTTCGTGAGTTCCGAACGTGGAAGCGATACCGGGGCGGCCAGGCGGACGAAATATGGATCCACGATTTCAACGCAAAGACAACCGTGAGTATTACCAAGAGCCCGGCGCAGGATATCATTCCCATGTGGAACGGCAACACGGTATACTTCGTCTCCGACCGAGACGACAACAAACGCATGAACTTGTTCGCTCATGACCTTGGCACCGGCGATACGAAGAAGCTCACAACCTTCACCGACTACGATGTCAAGTTTCCTTCACTTGGGGACAACGCGATCGTGTTCGAGAACGGCGGTTACATTTACCGGTACGATCTGGCGACAGGAGTCGCGGCAAAGGTAACGATCCAAATCAACGATGACTTGAACACCGGTCGCGGTGGATTGATTGATGTGAGCAAACAGGTGACGAACTATGAGATTGCCCCCGACGGCAACCGTGCCCTCTTTGGCGCTCGTGGCGATGTGTTCACCGTTCCGGCGAAATATGGCGCGACCCGCAACCTCACGGAAACCCCCGGAGTTCACGAACGGAACTCAAAATGGTCACCGGATGGCAATTGGATTTCCTACATCTCAGACGCTTCGGGAGAAGATGAAATCTACATCCGTCCGCAAAACGGCCCGGGCGCGGCAGTCCAGCTGACAAAAAACAGTGATACCTACAAGTATCAACCGATTTGGTCGCCGGACAGCAAGAAATTGCTCTGGGGTGATAAGAAACAACGTCTGCAGTTTGTCGATATCGAGTCGAAAAATGTGACGCGGGTAGTGGAGGCGGCGGCGTGGGAAATCACCAGCTTCGATTGGTCTCCCGATAGCAAGTGGATTGCATATGCGAAACCCGAGATTGACAAAATGACCACGATCTATTTGTACTCGCTCGAAAGTAAACAGATCGTCACGGTGACGGACGGATGGTTTTCCTCCTACGATCCCTCGTTCAGCTCCGACGGGAAGTATCTCTACTTTGTATCAAATCGCTCCTTCAGTCCCACCTACAGCCAGACAGAGTGGAATCATGCGTACATCGACATGGCGAAGCTGTACCTGGTGACGCTGACAAAAGACGTCAAGTCACCCTTTGAGCCCAAGAGTGATGAAGTGGCGGTGAAGGGAGAGAAGAAAGA
>DKJQ01000075.1:0-4584 GCA_002454845.1 Ignavibacteria bacterium UBA6688 | reverse complement strand
AGAGAAGAAAGACGAGAAATCGGATGCAAAGAAGCCGGAGGAAAAGGAAATAGTCACGGTGAAAGTAGATGCCGAAGGCCTGGTGAGTCGGATCGCTGAAGTGCCTGTGACTGCCGCGAGCTACCGGAATGTGAAATCAGTAGGGATGAAGCTATACTCTATCCGTTCCGGGAGCAAGGATGCAAAGGCGAAACTCATCCTCTTTGATCTCGAGAAGCAAAAAGAGACGGAATTGGGGGAGGTGAACGGGTACGAAATTTCGGCGGATGAGAAGAAAATGTTGATCAGCCAGCAGGGATCCTATGCGATCATCGATCTTCCCTCGGGGCCGCTTGATGTGAAAGAACGCCTCGACCTCTCCGACCTGAAGGTGAAGCTTGATCGGCGGGCGGAGTGGACGCAAATCTTCAACGAATCATGGCGACAGATGCGGGATTTCTTCTTCGCGCCGAACATGCACGGAGTCGATTGGCCGTCGATGAAGACGAAGTACGCCCCACTGGTTCCCCATGTCAACCATCGTGCGGATCTCACGTACATCATCGGTGAGATGATCGGGGAACTGAATGTGGGGCATGCCTATGTCGGTGGGGGCGATCTCCCGGATGTGAAAAAAATCAAACTCGGGCTCCTGGGTGCAAGGATCGAGCGAGACACCCGGAGCGGCTTTTTCCGGATCACCAGGATCCTCAAAGGGCAGAACTGGAATCCCGCCCTTCGCTCGCCCCTGACGGACATCGGTGTGAATGCAAAAGAAGGGGACTACATCCTTGCCATCGACGGCAAGCCGACCAATCAGATGAAGACTGTGTTCGAGGCGATGGTGAACACAGCGGGGAAGCAGGTGACGTTACGGTTGAATGCGGAGCCGAAGGAATCCGGGAGCCGCGAAACAGTCGTGGTGCCGACCAGCAATGAGCAGGGACTCTATTATCTTGAATGGGTGCAGTCCAACCTGGAGAAGGTGTCAAAGGCGACGGATGGAAAGGTCGGCTATCTGCATATTCCCGATATGGGTGTAGCGGGTTTGAATGAGTTCGCGAAGTACTATTACCCGCAGTTGCGAAAAGAGGGACTCATCATCGACGTGCGTGGTAATGGAGGCGGTAATGTTTCTCCCATGATCATCGAACGGTTGCAGCGCGAGATTGCGATGATCGACATTGCCCGGAATGGAGTCCCGGACATCAATCCCGATGGAACTGTTCTGGGACCCAAGGTGATGCTGCTCGATGAGTTTTCCGCATCAGACGGAGACATTGTGGCATATCGGTTCAAACAGTACAAGATAGGTCCGGTCATTGGAAAACGTTCATGGGGCGGAGTGGTCGGGATCCGTGGCTCGCTTCCGCTGTTGGATGGCGGCACGTTGAACCGTCCGGAATTCTCCCGTTACGACCTCAAGGGAAAGGAATGGATCATGGAGGGCCACGGAGTCGATCCGGATATCGTGGTGGATAACGATCCCGCGAAGGAATTTGCCGGGATCGACGAACAGTTGAACAAGGCCATCGAGATTGTGCTTGAGCAAATGAAGTCCTATCCGGCAAAGCTCGCACCACCGCCTCCCTATCCGGACAAGAAAAAGTAGCCGGGCGAAAGATCCTGGATAGACCGGGACTTGTGCAGGGGAAGGATTCAGAAGTGCATCAATGTTCAGAGGGCGGCAGCGATGCCGCCCTCGTTGTTTCAGCGCAGGGGAATTCAGGCACCCACCGGGTGCATACCAGGCGATAGCCTTTCGCTTCATGGAACTCTTTTCGCAGTCCTGCAAAAAAGGTTCTGACCCACCACCCATTCTGCTTGTTCCTCTGACAACCCTTTCGTACACTTTGATGACACAGCCAACTTCTTAAATACTCGTCGGCTTTGCATACTACCCCCCGGTCGATTCCATCGTTCCTCTTTCCCGGGTGTCTCACATCGAAGGAAGACCCTTATGAAACGATTCCTCGCGTTTGTTGTACTGATTCCCACATTGCTCATCATCATTGAAGGCTGTGCCGTTTCGAGACCGGATCTCCGGAGAGAATCTCCCCCTCGCGGTCCGCAGGCAGAGCGGGAATTCCGGGCCGTCTGGGTTGCAACCGTCGGCAATATTGACTGGCCGAGCAAACCGGGCCTTTCCACGGAGGAACAGCAACGCGAAGCGCGTGCGATCCTCGATACGGTTGCTTCGATTAATCTGAACGCCGTCATCTTCCAGGTGCGTCCACACGCCGATGCGATGTACCTGAGCGAACTCGAGCCATGGTCGTACTACCTCACCGGTGAGCAAGGGAAGGCACCCGACCCGTTTTACGATCCGCTCCAGTTCTGGGTCAAGGAAGCACACGACCGGGGTCTTGAGCTCCATGTGTGGTTCAATCCCTACCGGGCACACCTCCGGAGAGGGGCCGACGTGACCCCGACGTCCATCGTTCACAAACGTCCCGACCTGGCGAAGAAAACCGACAATAACACCTACTGGCTCGATCCGGGCATCCAGGAGGTACAGGATCTTTCCTATAACGTCGTCATGGATGTTGTGAAACGGTACGATGTGGATGGTGCGCACTTTGACGATTATTTCTACCCGTACGGCGATGGCAACTTCCCGGATGATGAAAGTTACGAGGCGTACAAGAAATCGGGCGGAACACTGGAGCGGAACGACTGGCGACGGCAAAACGTTAATACCCTCATTGAGCGTGTATACAAAGGCATTAAGAAAGAGAAACGTCATGTAAAATTTGGATTGAGTCCTTTCGGCATCTGGCGCCCAGCTCATCCCCCCTCCATCGAGGGGTACGATCAGTACGACCGGTTATATGCCGACGCCCGGCTCTGGCTCAACGAAGGATGGGTCGACTATTGGACGCCGCAACTCTACTGGCCAATCAGCCAGGTCCCACAGAGCTTCCCCGTCCTTCTGAGCTGGTGGGCTCGTGAGAATACCAAAGGACGCAGCCTCTGGCCCGGAATGAACTCGGGACGCATGATCAATACAAAAGGGATGGATGAAGTAAACAACCAGATCATGATTGCCCGCGGGTTTGCCCCCGAGGCGCCAGGACATGTCCATTTCAGTATGCGGGCATTCATGAGGGACAGTACGCTTCTCCGGGATGGATTGAGAAGATTTCCGTATCAAAAGCAGGCGCTTGTTCCTCCTTCCCCCTGGCTCGACAATACCCCCCCTACGGCCCCGGGACTCGAAACAAACGCTGTGAATGATACGCTCGCCATCACCTGGTCCCACAAGGATGAACTCGATGTGTTTCGCTGGGTTCTCTATTATCAATACGGGGCCCGCTGGGAATACGAGATCATGAATAAACATGATCGAACCATGTCCCTTCCCCTGACACGAACGGCCGTCGAGCGATTGCGCACGAGGGCCGGTCAGGATAGTGTGGTGAACGGCATGCAAACCCTTGCTCGCATTGCCCTCTCCGCTGTCGATCGAACCGGCAACGAAAGCGAACTGGTGCATCAGACAATTGGATCAGACACAGGCGGGAAGACTCCATAACCGCGAGCCCGGAAAAGGAATCTTGCAACGGTCGAGATTCCTTGATGGTGAAGTGAAATGAACGATCGATGTGTCGGGTTACCCATCTTTTGAGAGGAAAACCGTACCTTGACCCATACTGAAGCACTGGCGCAGTTTTCCCTTGCGGTGCGCGAATCCTCCGTGAAGAGACTCCGCAAGACCCCGCAGGGTAAGGAGTGCGTCCGTCTTCGGAAAGAAGGTATGAACATTGCCGAGATCGGATATCATATTCTGGAAGCCGATACGTGGCTCTTCGAAAAGCTACGCAACAGGGATCTTGAACCGATGGTCGGCCGGGCAGGCTTCATCCATGACGTCTCGGCAGTGGCTTTTCAGACGCTGGTCGAGGACCTTGTTTCGTCGGGGCGGAAACGGGCAGAGCTCATAAAAAATCTGAGCGATAAGCAGTTCTTTGAGCCGATTACCGACGCGAGGTTCGGGGGAGAAACGACAGTCTGGTGGGTGATTGTACGGGGGAATTTGGATCATGAGATCCATCATCGGGGACAACTCTCGTTGTATCTCAGACTTCTCGGGGCTCCGGATTCCGCAAAGATTGAGCCCACCTTCGGGGACCGCCGATCTGACGATTCCCCCAGATCTTCCAACGACCCCTGGTGACGCCGACGGTCTCATCCACGCCTTTACTTTACTTTTCACGAGTTTCCTTCTATACTGAGGAACCCAGGGAGTCGTTCCTGGGATGGCGGTTGAAAAGGGAGTACTGGCGACTGGTCGACAAAATCGGTCCGTTTGTCTATTACCGGTGTTGGAAGCAGGATAATAGCCTTACCATATCCTGCCGAGGTGGGGAGCGCCACTCCCCGTCGTGTCCGCTGACTGTACGATTTCCCTCCCGGCCCATGTTTTTTCAAAAATCCCTTCACACCAAAGCGCTCGTACCGACGTGAACCGGGGCACATTGCTCAAATCGATATTCATCCTCTTCATTGCTGCGACCGCGGTTTATGCTCTTGATCCGAGCCCCCGGCCTGAAGCCTCACCGCGCGCGAAACGGCCGCTCCATCTTCTCACCCAGCAAAATTGGA
>DKJQ01000021.1 GCA_002454845.1 Ignavibacteria bacterium UBA6688 | reverse complement strand
CCGCACGCTGTTCAGCCACTCGTCGTTCTCCTACACATTCGGGATGGTGAAGAAGAATGTCGACCCGACGCCCGGAGTGGAATCGACCCAGATGCGCCCGCCATGGGCCTCAACAATTTTTTTAACGATCGTCAACCCTGCACCGGCTCCTTCAAACTCATCCCGCTTATGCAATCGTTGAAAGATCATGAAGATCTTGTCAAAATACTCCGGCTCGATCCCAATGCCGTTATCCTTGATGAACATTCTCACCCCGTCCGCCTGCACTTCGCCCCCGACTTCGATCGTGGGATTTGTCTTCGTGGAAAACTTGATCGCATTGGAAAGAAGGTTTCGAAACACAATCTTCATATGGGTATCGACGGCAAGCACCTCCGGCAGGGGATGATGCACGACGACCGAGATCTTCCGTTCCCGAATGGAAAACTGCAGCTCTTCGAGGACATCCCTGAGGATGGAGGTCAGCTGCAGCTTCGCCTTCTTCTCCGCGAGTTTTGTCACGCGGGACAACTGCAGCAATTCGTCGATGAGTCGTTTCATATGTGCGCACGAATCGACCACCGATTGAAGGTATTCCCTCCCCGGCTCATCCAACAGATGGAGATATTCATGGC
Source organism: Ignavibacteria bacterium UBA6688 (assembly GCA_002454845.1). Taxonomy (GTDB): domain Bacteria; phylum Bacteroidota; class Ignavibacteria; order UBA10030; family UBA10030; genus UBA6688. The sequence continues at coordinate 11,663 of DKJQ01000021.1, read as the reverse complement.
GAAGCATCTTGGCGTATCCTTCAACGCTGATCAGCGGTTCCTTCAAGTCGTGAGACACGACGTAGGTGAAATCGTCCAACTCCTTGTTCCTCGCCTCGATCTCCTGCGATTTCATGATCGTTTCCTGGTAGAGATTGGCCTTTTCAATCGCGATCCCCACGACATTGGCAATACTCTGGAGCAGGGCCAGGTGATCCTCGGAATACTGGTTTGCGGTGTACGATTGGGCTGAGAGAACGCCAATGGTCCGGTCCTTGGAGAACATGGGAACATACATCAGTGAAGCCGTCGCCTCCGACTCGTTGCCGAACGGGGTGTAGCGTATTTTGGACGGAACCTCGGGACGAAGTTCCAGAAGAGGTTTCCGCCCTTTAATGATGACCGCGGATGCCATGGTATCGTCCAGCTGAACGGCAGCGCTTCGCACGTCGAACTCCTTACGCTCGCCATCCAGAACATCGACAATAAAAATCGGTCGGATGATATTCTTTCGTTCATCGTACAGATCGATGAAGAACGCGTCGAGCGGAATAACCTTCGCAATCTGCTCGTACGTGATCCGGGCGATTTCCTTCGTGTCAAACGTATCGGTAAGAGCGCGGCTCAGGTCGTAGAGCACCTCCAGCCGCTGCAACTGGCGGCTGAGCTCCGTGCGGGAGATTTGCCGTTCCGTAATATCGCGGGCAATATTGACCATCAACACCGGGTCCCCGGCGCTGTTCCTCAGGAGCGTCGTGTTCAGGCTGACCGCAATACGCTCGCCGTTCTTCCGCAACCAAGTAATATCGAAATCACGAAGAAGATTATTCTCGCGCAGTTTGTCAAGCCAGCCGATATAGGAACGGAGTGCCTCTTCCGGGACCCAAGGATACGGAATCTCCCTGCCGAATGCCTCTCTCCTGGAAAAACCGGTAAAACGCTCAAACTCATCATTCACATCGAGGACCTTTCCCTGAAGGTCGGTGATGACAAGCGCATCCACCATGGAGTTGACGACATTCCGCAACAGCCCCTCCGAGTCGGTGAGCCGACGCTCCAATTCTTTCCGGTCTGTGATATCGTTGACCGAAACGATGAGGGCCGGGGCATCAAGGTGGGCCGTCATGCTGATCGTCATTTCGACGTCGATCGAAGTGCCGTTTTCCCTCAGCATCCGCGTTTCGAAACGGGCTGGAATCGTTTCACCCCGAAAGGCCCGCTGTTCCAGCACCGTAAAAAACATGCGCGATCCCTCGTCGAGAAAGCGCCGGATTTCCTTTCCCAACACATCGTCACTTGCCCGGTAACCCAGGAGTTTACAGAACATCGGATTCGCAACCACGAGCCGCTCCTCCTGCACCACCGCGGTCCCGTACGGCGAATGTTGGAAGAGTGTCCGATAATTGGGTTCATCGTCGCTGGCGGGGAGCGGAAAGAACTCCGGCAACGCCATCGTGCTTTTCCCAAAGCTCCATAAGTTCGATGAGGAGACAGCGCCCCCCTGGTGAGCGAGCGCTACGAGATAGTGTCCCCCCGCCAGGCGGGTGGCGTGGAGAAAGACGGTCTGGCCCCGAACGTCATTCATGGTCTGAACCCGGCCGCTTTTGACCGAGTCGAATGAAATCTTCAGAGGGGGGGGGAAACATTTTGTCAGGGGTTGGTTGAGAACCTCAGAGCGTTTCCTACCCAGAAGTGCCATCGCAGCATCATTTGCCAGGAGGCATTCTCCCCTGGCATTCAGCACCAACAACCCACCCCCCAGCCTCCTGAAGACACGTTCAAAGAGACCGGCGGGTAACGGGCTTTTGCCCGAAACCAACTTTCGTGGGGAAGACCTTTGACGCGCGTATGGAGCTGATTTGCGTTTCACGTCGTGGCAACGGAAGTAACCAAAGAAAGGGATTTACCCATGAGAGGAGCGAGCTCCTGCAAACGGTCCAATAAGCGACGAAACGTGTCCGGGCGCAAAGACTGAAACCCGTCCGAGAAGGCTGTTTCAGGATCCGGGTGCACTTCGATGATCAAACCATCTGCCCCCGCGGCAACGGCTGCCTGCGCCATAGGCGCCACCAATTCCCACGCCCCCGTGCCATGGCTTGGATCGACGACAATTGGGAGATGCGAGAGTTTCTTCACAACCGGAATTGCGTTCAGGTCGAGAGTATTGCGCGTGGACGTCTCGAATGTTCTGATCCCCCTCTCGCAGAGGATCACCTGGTAGTTGCCCCGCGCGACGATATATTCCGCTGCCATCAACAGCTCCTCCACCGTTGCCGAGAGACCTCTCTTCAGCAAAACCGGTTTGTTCATCTCTCCGATCTTCTCGAGCAATGAAAAGTTATACATGTTCCGCGCTCCCAATTGGAGGACGTCTGCATACTCCGCCACCATGGGAAGCGTCTCCGTGTCCTTGACCTCGGTCACGATATGCATTCCGGTTTTCTCTGAGGCTTCCTTCAAATATTCAAGGCCATCGACCTTCAAGCCCTGAAATGCATACGGCGAACTGCGGGGCTTGAATGCGCCTCCCCGAAGAAACTTGACTCCCATCTCCCGCAGCATCGCTGCGATCTCGAGGATCTGGCTCCTGCTTTCAACGGAGCAAGGACCAGCGATGACGGTTAATTCACGTCCGCCAATTTCGTCCGATCCTACCCGGACAACCGTATTCTCGCTCTTCACCTCCCTGCTGACCAATTTGAACGGTTTTGAAACGGGCACCGCGTCCAACACGCCCGACATGCTTTTAAACGTATCGGGGTCGATACGCCCTTTGTTTCCGGTGATGCCGATGGCGATTCGCTGCGCCCCGGGAATTTCGTGCGACCGAAGACCAAGAGAGAGGATCTTCTCCTTGACTCTGTCGACATCCTCCCTGACAACACCGGGCTTCATGAGAATCAACATGCCTAAACCTCGTTGGGCAGTACCGGAAGAGCAGCTACAACTCGCCAGAATTATTTGATATGGTAACAAAACTTCATTCTAAAAACAAGATTGCCGAGACACCGACCATTCCACCACAGGGTCCAAACCCAAGAAAAAAAGGCAATCCTGGGATTGCCTTTGGTCGTCTCACCCGAAGGTGGAAGAATTCCGAAATTCGTTATTTCAGCAAAGCTCTTGCAATAACCACTTTTTGGATTTCAGAAGTTCCCTCGTAGATCTCCGTGATTTTCGCGTCGCGCAGAAATCTCTCCACTTTGTACTCCCGTACGTATCCATAGCCACCATGGATTTGAATGGCTTCGAGAGCGGATTCGACAGCCACCCGCGACGCAAACAGCTTTGCCATGGCGGCCTCAGTTGCGTACGGCTGCTTCCGGTCCTTGAGAGAAGCGGCATTCAGAACAAGTGAGCGCGCAGCTTCGATCTTCGTTGCCATATCGGCAAGCTTAAACTGAATTCCCTGAAATTCAGCAATCGGATGATTAAAAGCCTTTCGTTCTTTTGCGTACTTGATCGAGGCTTCCAGACTCGCTTCCGCGATGCCCAGGGCTTGTGTGGCTATACCAATGCGCCCCCCATCCAGAGTCTTCAAAGCCAACTTGATGCCTGTCCCCTCTTCACCGATCATATTGGCAGCCGGGATCCGGCAGTCCTGAAAAGAGAGCGAAACGGTATCCGAGCTGCGGATGCCCAGTTTTTTTTCCTTTTTCGCGACCGAGAAGCCCGGAATGTTCTTCTCAACGATGAATGCGCTGACTCCCTTCGCCCCCTTGGAGCGATCGGTCGAAGCCATCACCAAAACCACATCTGCCTGGGAGCCGTTCGTAATGAAATTCTTCGTCCCGTTAAGGATAAAATAATCCCCGTCGCGCCGCGCGGTAGTCCGTTGATTGGTCGCATCGCTTCCCGCCTCCGGTTCCGACAGGGCAAATGCTCCCAGCATCGCTCCGGTTGCAAGATTCTTGAGATATTTCTCTTTTTGCTCCCCGCTACCGAACGTCTCAATTCCCCAGCAGACAAGAGAGTTGTTGACCGACATGATAACGCAAGCCGAGGCATCCACTTTGGCTATTTCTTCCATGGCGAGGACATAGGAGATCGTATCCAGTCCCGCTCCTCCAAATTGCTCGGAGACCATCATCCCCATGAATCCGAGCTCCCCCATTTTCTTGACCGCCTCGAACGGAAACTCCTCTTTTTCATCCCGTTCATCCGCTGTAGGCGCGAGGACTTCTTCCGCAAACTGCCGGGCCGTATCGCGGATCATTAATTGTGTTTCTGTGAATATATAATTCATACGAATCGCCGATCCTTTTCAACCGTCAGATGGTGCACTCCCGATCAGGAGTAGGAATAGAATCCCTTCCCCGTTTTTCTTCCTAAATGACCTGCGGCAACCATTTTCTTCAGCAGGGGACAAGGCCGATACTTGTCTTCCCCCAGACCGCTGTGAAGCACCTGCATGATCGAAAGACACACATCGAGACCGATAAAATCCGCCAGCTGTAACGGTCCCATGGGATGGTTCATACCCAGTTTCATGACCGTGTCAATGGCCTCGGGCGTCGCAACCCCTTCCATCACACAGTACATCGCCTCGTTCAACATGGGGAGGAGGACACGGTTTGAAATGAAGCCGGGATAATCGTTGACTTCGACAGGGACTTTTTCCAATTGTTCGGACAAGTTCTTGACCGTCTGAAATGTCTGATCCGAAGTCGCCAGGCCACGAATGATCTCCACGAGTTTCATAACGGGGACGGGATTCATGAAATGCATGCCGATGACTTTGTCGGGCCGACGTGTGACCGCTGCAATTTCTGTGATGGAGATGGAGGAGGTGTTGGAAGCCAGGAGGGCGGAGGGTGGGCTGTCTTGATCGAACTTGCGAAACAGTTCCTTTTTGACAGATGCGTTCTCCGTCGCCGCCTCGACGATCAGGTCGGCGTTCCCGCAGGCATCCCTGAGATCAAGCGACGGACGGATCCTTCCAAGAATCTCGTTCTTCTCTCCCTCGCTGAGCGTCCCTTTTTTGATCTGCCGATCCAGATTCGATGCGATCGTCCGGAGTCCACGATCGAGGAAGTCCTGCTGCAGATCATGAAGTGTGACGGAGAACCCGTGCTGGGCGAACACATGGGCAATACCGTTTCCCATCGTCCCGGAACCGACAACCGTAATGTTGGATTTGCGTTCAGAGGACATACCATTCATCCTTGTTATTCTGCAGTGAACCCGGGAGACTTGTCTCCGGGGATTCGAAAGGAAGCATCACATCAACTCGACGATCACAGCGCTCGCCTCACCACCACCGATGCAGATAGCCGCCATGCCTCTCTTCTTGTTTCGCTGTTTCAACGCATGGAGCAGCGTTACGAGAATCCTGGCGCCGCTCGCCCCGATCGGATGACCGAGGGCAACCGCGCCTCCGTGGACATTGACTTTGTTGTTATCAATACCGAGCATTTTGTTTACTGTCAGCGTTACGACCGCAAACGCCTCGTTAATCTCAAACAAGTCAATGTCGTCAAGCTTGAGGCCGGTCCTGGTCAGGACTTTCGTGATCGCGTCCACCGGAGCTGTCGTAAACCATTCTGGCTTCTTCGCGGCCGAAGCATAACCGGCAATACGAGCCAGAGGCTTCAATCCCATGGCCGCAGCCCTGGCGGCGGACATAACCACAAGAGCGGCAGCGCCATCATTGATTTTGGACGCATTCGCCGCCGTCACCGTTCCGTCCGGCTGAAACGCAGGTTTCAACTTCGGTATCTTCTCAAAATTTGCCTTGAACGGTTCCTCATCCTGTTCCACGATCGTCTCGCTCTGCTTGTTCTTGATCGTAACGGGAACGACTTCTTCCCGGAAGTGTCCATCCTTCCAGGCCTGTTGTGCCCGTGTGTAACTGAGGACAGCAAAATCGTCCTGCGTCTCGCGCGTGACGGAGCATTCCCGGGCGCATAACTCCGCGGCATTTCCCATGTGAAAATCGTTGTACACGTCCCACAATCCATCCTTGACCAGGGAGTCGGTGAGTTTGCCATGCCCGAGGCGGAATCCCGTTCGACCCTGTTCAAGAAGATAGGGAGTATTCGACATGCTCTCCATCCCTCCCGCAACGATCGTTTCGGCATCTCCCAACCTGATGGCTTGTGCAGCAAGCATGACGGCCTTCAGTCCGGAGCCGCAAACTTTGTTGATCGTCATACACTCGATCGACTCCGGTAAACCGGCGAAGAGCGCCGCTTGGCGCGCAGGCGCCTGCCCTTCCCCGGCGGTAAGGACGTTCCCAAGAATCGCTTCCTGAATATCGGATTTTTGAAGGCCTGCGCGCCGCACCGCTTCTTCGACAACAAGTGCTCCGAGCTTCGGGGCAGAAAGTGGGCTGAGCGCCCCGAGAAAAGCGCCAATCGGGGTTCTGCAAGCACTGACAATAACGGCGTCATTCATGGTTGCACGTTTGAAAAGAAAGTGTCGGGTTCTGGTGGGATGTGACGCAGACGAAGGATTGAGGAAGCATGGAGGCTACAACCGTTGACCGTTCAACTGTTCATCGATTTCAGGAATTCTTTGTTGGATTTTGTCCCCTTCATCTTTTCCTGAATGAACTCCATCGCATCGACCGGCGTCAATTCGCTCAGGAATTTCCGAAGGATCCAGACACGGTTTAATTCCTCCTGATCCATCAGAATCTCCTCTTTTCTTGTTCCGGACCGGTTCACGTCGATGGCCGGGAAGACGCGACGATCGCTCAACTTGCGATCCAGCACAATTTCCATGTTACCCGTCCCCTTGAACTCTTCGAAAATAACCTCATCCATGCGGCTGCCGGTCTCGACCAACGCGGTCGCTATAATTGTGAGGCTTCCTCCCTCCTCGATATTCCTCGCAGCACCGAAAAAGCGTTTCGGACGATGGAGGGCATTGGCATCGACACCACCCGAAAGGATTTTTCCGCTATGCGGGACAACCGTATTATGGGCGCGGGCCAGACGGGTGATCGAATCGAGGAGGATGACAACGTCCTTCTTCGCTTCCACGAGGCGCTTCGCCTTCTCCAGCACCATGTCGGAAACCTGAACGTGTCGCTCCGGGGGTTCGTCGAACGTCGAGCTCACGACTTCCGCGCTGACCGACCGCTCCATATCCGTCACCTCTTCCGGGCGCTCGTCGATCAACAGCACGATCAGCTTGACTTCCGGGTGATTGCGGACGATACTGTTTGCCATCTTTTGAAGAAGGACCGTCTTACCAGCTTTTGGCGGTGAAACGATCATCCCGCGCTGCCCCTTCCCCACCGGGGCCAGTAAATCGAGGATCCGCATGGCGTATTCGCCGGGAATGGTCTCAAGTTTGATCCTGCTTGTGGGGTACAGCGGGGTGAGGTTATCGAACAGGATACGGTCGCGGATGACATCCGGGTGGTCGTCGTTCACCGCCTCCACGCGCAACAAGGCGAAGAACCGCTCCCCTTCCTTCGGGGGGCGGACCTGACCACTTACACTATCCCCGGTCCTTAATCCAAATTTCTTGATCTGGGATGGGGAGACATAAATATCGTCGGGCGAAGGGAGATAATTGTAGTCGACGGAGCGAAGAAATCCATACCCGTCAGGCAATACCTCCAGTACCCCCTTGCTGAACGTCAGTCCATCCTTTTCAGTTTGGGCTTCGAGGATTTTGAAAATCAGTTCTTGTTTCCGGAGATCGCTGTAGCCGCCGATGTTCAGTTCTTTGGCAATTTGATTCAACTCAGCGATTTTTTTGGACTTCAGTTCAGTGATGTCCATTGGCATGAGCGTAAAACCTTAAGAGGAAGTTGGAGGACGGGAAATGTTTAATAGAATGAACCTAACTCAGCGGAGGAAATAATCCGACGAAGTATCAAAGGTTGGAAATTTGGATACCAGAAGTGTCTAGCTAGGGTGGAGGTTGGACTAAGGAAGAAACCCCTTGAACTCACCTGCCAATATACCCGAATGCCGAGTGATTGTCAAGAACTTTTTTGGAAGCGAGCGCCTGCAACGCTTCGCCGACGACAAAATGTGATCCTGAAATGAGGATCGGGCGCCGGTGACCCGAACGCTTCAACGCCAGCTCCACCCCTTCCCGGACGCTCAAGGCTGCTGTCACCGGCACTCTTCGCCTGCTGAACGCTGCAGCGACATCGCTGGCGCTCAACGATCGCTCGGTTCTTGCCGCGACGGCAATGGCCTCCGACACGATGGGAGCGAAAGCCCGGACGATCGCATCGCAGTCCTTGTCCCTCATCACGCCGAACACGAGCATGAAGGGTTCGGACGAAAGCTTTTGCAGACTACGGACGAGTGTCCTCGCCGCGTCCGGATTATGGGCAACATCCAGAAAGACCGGAGGATCTTTCCGGAAGCGCTGGAGGCGTCCCCGGATCCCCGTAAGCGCCTGGACATCGTTCAACCCCTTCTTCACTTCATCAACGGAGATTTCAAACCTTCCTGTTTTGTTCAACAGATCAATCGCACCAAGCGCCATCGCTGCGTTGCTCACCTGAAAGAGACCGGCAAGTCCGATATGAGCATCCACAATCTTTGTGTTTCCCAGCGCCAGGTCCAGGGATGTTCCTTCCCATGTGGCCCCCTTGATCCGGGCCTTATACCTGCTCCCGTCCAGCCAGGGCGAGCTTCGTTCCCTGCAAACCCTTCTGACCACACGCAGCGCCCGTCGATCGGTTACGCCGGTGATACACGGGACTTTCCTCTTGATGATCCCTGCCTTCTCCCGGGCGATTTCTTCAACAGTTTCTCCAAGGATCTCCTTATGGTCCAACCCGATGTTGGTGATGATGGAGACGAGGGGTCGTACGACGTTTGTCGAATCGAGTCGGCCGCCCAGCCCCGCTTCGACGACCGCAATGTCCACCTTCCGTTCGGCGAACCAGGCGAACGCCATTGCGGTGGTCGCTTCAAAAAAGGTAGACTGATGGCGGTTGATCGTTTGTCGCATCTTCTTCGTGAATCGAACAATCTCCTTCCGTCCAATGGGTCTGCCGTTCATACGAATGCGTTCCGAGAAATCGAGCAGGTGCGGTGAGGTATAAAGTCCCGTTTTGTACCCGGCGGCAGTCAGGATTGCCGCGAGCATGGAAGCCGTTGATCCCTTCCCGTTCGTCCCGGCAACGTGGATGACCGGCACGGACCGGTGAGGATTCTTCAACGCATGAAGGAGAGCCAGGATCCCCTGAAGCCCGAACTTCATACCATGCTGCTGCAACGCGTAGAGATAGCGGACTGTTTCAGGGTAGGACATAGAAGAAGGGGGTGAGGGTCTTACAGCCAGGATTGGAGCACCGAGAATTCCTTGTTGGACTCCATCGCACCGACGAGCTGGCCGAGATCGGAAACGCCGTACCGTTCTGCATACGAACGCATCCCCTCTGCCACCTTGACGCCGGTTGATGGGTCAATGAAGTTCGCTGTACCAACCTGCACGGCCGTGGCTCCGACCAGCAAGAACTCCAGCGCATCCTCCGCCGTCATGATCCCTCCGATGCCGATGATCGGGATGGAGACTACCTGCGCGGCCTCGTATACTTTTGCAAGAGCGATAGGTTTGATGGCCGGGCCGGAGAGTCCGCCGGTCACCGTGGAGAGTTTCGGTTTCTTCTTATGAATATCCACGGCCATTCCTACAACGGTGTTGATCACGGAGATGGCATCGGCACCCGCCTCCTGCACGGCACGCGCAAATTCCGAAATATGCGTCACGTTCGGAGTGAGTTTGATGATAAGCGGCTTTTCCGTGCGTCGGCGAAGGCTGGCGGTAATCTCTTTGGTCTTGGCACAATCCGTCCCAAAGCTGAGTCCCCCCTCCTTGACATTCGGACACGAAACATTGATTTCGTACCCATCGATCCCCTCCTGCTTCTCCAGGAGCGAAAGGACATCACCGTATTCCTGAAGGGAGCTTGCCGCGATATTCGCGATGATCACAGTCTCGACCGTGCGCAGATAGGGGAGCTTCTCCCGGATGAAATACTCCACACCCACGTTGGCAAGTCCGATTGAATTCAACATGCCGCTCGGCGTTTCAACAATGCGCCGGGGAGGATTTCCGTCGCGGGGCTTCCAGGAAAGCGATTTCGTACAGATCCCTCCCAGCAAATTAACATCGACAAGCTCCTTCACCTCGTTGCCGTAACCAAAGGTGCCCGAGGCAACCAGGACACGGTTCTTGAATTCCACTCCCCTCAGGGTAAACGATTCTTTGACCATTTAGCGAAGGATAATATCGTTACAGTTGAATGTGGGACCCTCGATACACACAAGGGCGTATTTCCTCTCCCCCTTCGTTGTCTCGACAGGGCAACCTTGGCAGAGCCCGACCCCGCAGGCCATATCTCCCTCCAGGGAAAGTTCGCACGCGATATGCAGTTTCTGTGCAGTCTCAGAAAGCGCCCTGAGCATCGGCGTTGGCCCGCAGCCAAAGATCTTCGGACCCGGGAGCGCATGGGACCCCCAATACGATTCCAGGGAAGAAACCACCGTTCCATGGAAGCCCGATGACCCGTCGTCCGTTGCGATCTGAATATTTTCAAGGTTGGTTGAGACAATATGCCTGCTCGTGCGGGCACCGAGGAATGTGGTGATCTTTTTTGAGTGTTTCTTCAGATAACGGGTCAGCAGTGGAAAGGGCGCGACACCAAGCCCTCCTCCCACCAGGATCGCAGTCTCGAAATGTGCTTCATAGCCAAACGGTTTTCCCAGCGGACCCAGCACATCCAGGGTATCACCGACTCTGCGGGAGGCCATCATCCGCGTTCCCTGTCCGACGATGTTAAACATCAGGTCGATCGAATCTTCGTGTACGTGGGAAATACTAAAGGGCCTTCTCAGGAAGGGCAGAGAGCCGTCTGTGGATCGAATATTGACAAATTGCCCGGGGCGCGCCAATTGCGCAATCTCCTTTGACTCAAGCGTAAGGAGGAAAATGCCCTCTGCAATCTGGATGTTGGAAAGCACCGGTGCGACTTGTTGAAGGGGCATTACTGGACTTCTTTCACTTTGCCCCGTCGGGTTTTGGAAGTATCGCTGCGGGCGTTGAACAGACGTTCTTCATCCGGGTCAAGCTCGATGACTGGTTTCGCAGGATCAGCCTGCGGAACGGGGGATTTCGCAAGAGAATCCGGCGCCGCTTGCTGCGGAGCGGGGGAATCGGCCTCGGGATCGATGATGCGTCGCATGGCAACTTTGGAGTACTCCGTCGAACCGTACTGTTCCACGATACGCTTGTAGTACGCGAGAGCACTGTCCGGCATGGAAAGATGTTTCTCGTACAGCCAGGCAAGCGCAAAGTCACTCTTCGCTGCAAAGGGGGATTTTGGATAGAGTCGGACCAAATCCTTCCAAGCCTCCAGCGCCGCCGAGTGCTTTCCGGAGACCAATAATGATTCCGCCCGGGCAAAGGCACTCTGTGCGGGATCGATGTCCCTGGCCGGTTTCGGGATTCCTAACCGTGCCCGGGCTTCCTCGGCGTAGGCCGACCCTGGAGCCTCGCGAATGAGACGGCGATAGAGCTCATCGGAATCACCGTACTCTTTTTCCGGATTCGAACGAATTATTTCTGCAAGAATGAAAAATGTGCGGCCCGCCCTGAGGCTATCCTGATGGAGCCTGAGAGACTCGTTATACCAGAAGAATGAAGAATCGGGGATCTCCAACTCCGAATAAAACAATTCCCCAAGTCCATACGCGATCCCGGAG
>DKJQ01000367.1 GCA_002454845.1 Ignavibacteria bacterium UBA6688 | reverse complement strand
CCAACTGATAGTTGATTCCGTCGGGGGAATTGTTATTAGGATAGGAAAGAACGGCCGTGGGCCAGGCAAAGTTAATGGAATCGGGGAGGAAACCCGGAACGGGGGTTGCCCCGAGGGTATTGTTCGTAAAGAGTGAGTTGATCTTCACTTCGTAATAGGCGTTCGGGCTGAGGGCCTGGGTAAACCGTACCCCGAGTTGAGCATTGGTCCGCTTCCGATAGCTCAGCCCGGTGATCCTGTCCCAGAGCCACCTCTGATAGCCTCCGACCCCGTTCGACCCGGGGAACCCGGCGCTGTTCTGCTCGGTGAAGCCCCCGCTCAAACGAAACGTTGCCCCATCCCCCATATCGGCCACGATGTTCCCCATGGCTTGGTACTCGATGTTGGGTTGTTCCGTAGGAAAGATGGGCCATTCCGTGCTCGATCGAAGCGCCATGAACATCCTGAGGCCGGGATGAATCGGTCCACCGGTGGCCGCCTCGATGGAATAATCGATGTCGCTCCCATACGGCCGGTTCATATCCCTTCTCGTTTGTCTCCAGAGGGCCTGGGCAACGGCGAGCTGAACCAGGGTGTCCCGCGCGTAACTGCTGGTGAGCCCGGAACCCATTCCCCCGTAATACGGTTGCTGCGTTTCCGCACTCGGGTCACCTCGAAGCCAGACATCGCTGCTGAGCAAAAGCGTGAGGTACGGATTGGCGTCCACGTCATACGCACTTGGTCCGAAATGTTTACGTCCGGGAGCCCGGCTTCGGGACTCGACCCGCGACCGCCACCGGTCCGACCTTCCTTCCCTCATCGAGATGTTCACAACTCCGGATTGTGCATTCCCGTACTGGGCACCAAATCCGCTTGTGATCACCTCAACCTCCTCCACACCGCTCATGATTGGCAGAAACGCAGAGGAGTTGTCAAGAGGATTGACGATCCCCATCCCCTGGAGGGTATAGTACTCTTCGCCGAGGCGGCCGCCCCTGAAATGTCCGTCGGTGACATCGGCTGCAAGACTGAGAATGTCGCGAACATCCCTCATACCCGGCAGGGCCCGGACATCATCGAACCGGACGATGGCACTAGTGGAAGTCTTTTCGCGCTCCACATCGGGTCGGACGGCCTGCACGACGACTTCCTGCATCGAAAGCACCGCTTCGGAAAGTTCAAAGTCCGCCGTGGTCGTTCTTCCCGCGTTGACAATCACGCCCCGCATCACCACTTGCTGGTATCCAATCATCGTGGCTGTAAGATCATATTCTCCGGGAGGGACATTGAGGATAAAGAACGTTCCATCCAGCCCGGTTGCAGCTCCCATGGTTGAGCCTGCAATGACGATGTTGACTCCCAACAGCGCTTCCTTGGTTTGAACATCTTTGACCGATCCTGATATTTTGCCGGAAGTCTGCGCAAGAAGCGGTTTGGGGCAAAACAGCGTGAATGCACTCACCATGAGGATGAGGGCTTGGACGCTCATAAGCAAGGAGCGCGATTTCCCAGCTATATTGTTAGGATGACACATCAAGAAGTTTCACTCCATCCTGCAACGAACCGTGTTTCAATCCCTGTCTTCCTGGGACACCATTGTACCATTGACCCGAACATTCTTCAGGTGCAGATTCTTCACGTTTTCGATGATATCCGGATTCGCGACGTTGTTAAACTCACAATCTTCAAGAAAAATGTCGGATGCCGGTGAATGAGCGTATGTCCTGATCCAGAGGGCGTAGGGACTTTTGCCGCTCTTGACATTCTTGACCTGGATATTTCGAACCACGGGGGGAAACGCGCCGGCATCCCCTTCTTCATAGAAGAAATTGATCCTGATGATCGCGTCAGCGACCTCTCCTACTTCGATATCCCTCATGAAGACGTTTTCCACGAAGCCGCCCCGGACGGAGTTCGTCTTGATCCGCAAGGCGCGGTCAAGGTTGGGACTATCCATCGTACAGCGTTCCGCATAGACGTTTCTGACTCCTCCCGACATCTCACTCCCAATAACCACCCCGCCATGCCCGTCTTTCATCTGGCAATCCTGAATGACAATATTTTCGGTGGGGACTCCTACGCGCCGCCCGTCTGTATTGCGCCCCGACTTGATCGCAATACAATCATCACCCGTGTCAAAATAACAGTTTCTGATCAAAACGTCCCTTGAAGACTCAGGATTGCATCCATCGTTGTTCGGGCCAAGCCCTTTGACGGTGACATCGAGAATGGAAATGTTCTGCGACAGGACAGGATGGAGGAACCACATCGGAGAGTTTTTGAAGGTCACACCCTGGACGAGGATGTTTTTACTCCGGTAAGGTTGGAAGAAATTGGGGCGAAGAAAATACCCCTCCCCGAACATCCGCTCCGTCACTGGCACTCCCCGTTCTCCCATTGCGAAAAGCGAGTCACGACCAGCCTTCTGATGAGGCATGCCTTTCTTCCATCCGTTGCGCTCCTGCCCCTTCCACCACCACCAATGCTCTGGTGAACCTTGCCCGTCAAGAAGTCCCTTTCCCGTGATGGCAATGTTCTCCTGCCCGTACGCGTAAATAAGAGGGGAATAGTTCATACACTCGACCCCCTCCCATCGCGTGTAGACGAGCGGGAGATAGTCTTTTGGATCCGTGCTGAAACGGATGGTAGCCTCTTCCGTAACATAAAGATTGACGTTACTCTTCAGGTGGATCGCACCCGTCCGATATACTCCTTTGGGAACGACCACCCTTCCTCCCCCTGCACGATTGCACTCCTCGATCGCTTTTCGAAACGCATCCGAGCAATCGGTTGTCCCATCCCCGACGGCCCCGAAGGCGGTAATGTCGAAATCCCGGTCCGGAAACGCCGGGGCCTGGATGTTCTTCAGGATACCCGGCAGTGCGTCCCATCCTTCTTTCGGCACAGGGGACGGCTGAGCACAAGCTGCGAACAAGAAGCAAAATAACAGAAATGGAATTGATGGATTCCTGAGAGAGTCCTTCATATCGAATCAGCTCATTGGTGTGTTGTGACTGTTGTTACTTCAATAATTGGAGTTTCAGCGTTTTCTTCTGATTTCCATACTGCACAACTGCCAGATACATTCCCGAAGCAGCCCGGCGACCCATGGCATTGCCTCCATCCCAACGCGTACGATGTCGCCCTGCGGCAAGTTCCCGTCGCAGCACTTCTTTCACGAGCCGGCCGGAAAGGTCGTACACCCGGATGGTGACCTCTCCGTGCACGGCGAGGTCAAATTCGATTGTCGTTTCCGGATTGAAGGGATTAGGGTAATTCAGGTGAACGAAGAACGACTGTGGAGGGACGTTGTAGGATCCCGCGGTCAGTATCGGTCCACCCGATTCCAACGCCCCGACGTCCGGGGCGGCACCGTTGTAAGGAATTTCCACATTCGTTCCTGCATCGATCAACCTGCTCCCGGCTGCAAGCCGGAGAAACGGAACATCGGGCAGACTCCCGTCCGGTTTCCGTGGACCACGCACACCGGTGGTATCAAGAGAAACAAAGTCAGCCGACGTCACGGTAAAGGGGAGCATCCAGCTGTTCGTCTGTTGAACCGCGAAACTGGCGATGGGACCGACAGTCCCCATCGCGAGGGAATTGATCACGGTCAGCGTTTTTCCGTGCACGAGTGTTTGAGTCAGACTATAGTTCGTTCCGTTTCGGTATGCTGAACCGTTGTAGATGGTCATGGACCCGCGGTTATTGTTCTGATCGAAGCCCTTCACCCTGTTGTCGAATGCGAGGCAATTTCTGAGAATCACGTTATGTTTGAGGCTGTCGCTGTTACCATTGTCCCCGCCCCCGAGCTTGAATCCGTTTCCGTTTCCGCTGCTCGCACTGCCGTCCTTCAGATAGCCGTTTTTGAAGATCCAGCAATGTTCCAGGACTGTCTCCATATTGTCGGCTCCCCGCAAGTAACCGTCGAAGCCGTCATCGGAGTTTTGCCATGCCCTGCAGCCGTAAAAATAGTTGCCGGTCCCGACAGTGAGCTTTGGCGCGAACCCATCCGCGTTCCCATGCCCCGGGTCGGCATTGTTGTACGAGTCACAGTTGATAATTTTATTGTATGCGGCTCCATTAGCGAGTTGCAGTCCGGTGTCCCGGTTTTCATAGAATGAGCAAAACTCGATGATATTGTGCGAGCCGTTATCGATCAGCATCCCGTTATCACCGGCTCCTTTGATATCAAGCCCCTTGATATGCCAGTACCATGCCTGAAGGCGAATTCCCCTGTTACTCCCCCCCACCACCATTCCCGAGAAATCAAGTACCGGTCGTTCACCATTGTATCCAAGCAAATGGATGCGTTGAGTCGCTGCACCGTATTTCGAGAGATTGACCGTCGCTCCGAGAGGATACACACCCCCGCGCACGAAAATCGTGTCGCCGGCCTGGACGACCAACTGCGCTTTGGTGATCGTAGCGAACGGTTGCTCCAGGGTTCCGGGATTCGCATCGTTCCCGGAAGGAGCAACGAAGATCTGGGCTTGCAGCTGCATGCCCCACAGAAACAATCCGACACCTCTAAGAAAGTATTTCACGATCAAATATGCAATTCCTCCACGACAGTTCAAACAGCACTGTAAGAAGCGGGGCTTGAGGGGAATGCTCAAGCCCCGTCTTGCAGCATCATTTGATCAGGGTCATTTTTTTGGACAGAACGAGGTTCTGTGTCGACAACCGATAGATATACACACCGGAGACGAGGTGGGAAGCATTGA
>DKJQ01000316.1:4308-11673 GCA_002454845.1 Ignavibacteria bacterium UBA6688 | reverse complement strand
CTTGACATGACTTCGTGGATAAGTTATATTAAAAACAAGTTTACTTAAGTAAAGTATCATCCTTATGACCAACTTCCAATACTCGATGTGTCCCTGTATGTGTTGTAGCATCCCATACGAAGGGCACATGGGTCTGAACCAGACAAGGAGTCGGTAAAGCCAAAGCCCTTCGACCACGTCGACGGGCTGACTGCATTTCGAACTACGACATACGAATCTCTTATCGAGAACGGTCGAGGGAAACAGGCCCGATGACGCCGTAGCAACCGGTCCAAAAGACGCCAGGTGCTAACTCCTGCCCTACCTCACAGCAATGTGAGCAAGGCCCCGGAATCATTCGGGGCGGGGAAAGATGAGAGAAGATGGATTTTGAACTCCAAAAACCTCTTCTGACTCTTTCCCTCCCGGGATGAAAAAAGTCAAAAGAGGTTTTTTTATGTACTACCATCAATGGAAAGAGGTGAACGCCATGGCTACTACCAATCCAGGAACGTACAGCACGCTGGATGCACGCGATACATTCTGCCCCCTCCCCGTCATCCGGGCGCAGCGGGCCATTCAAGACGTTCCCATCGGAGGGATCCTTGAAATTCTCGCGACCGACGATGGATCGGTCGGTGATATACCGGCGTGGGCCAGGAATGTCGGCCATGAATTTCTCACCTATTCACTGGATCAAAGCGTTCACCGGTTTCTCGTCAAGCGTCTCCAATAAGGGGCTCAAGCCATGCCATCAAGCGATATCGTAATCGGTCCTGATCTGGATGAGGCAATTGAGCAGAGGGTGCAGGAGATCCTTGCCCGTAAGTCTGCTCAAAAGAAGAAACGTCTGGCGCTCGTCGCCTCGAAAGGGACGCTCGACATGGCCTACCCTCCCCTCATTCTTGCGACGACGGCGGCATCGATGGGTTGGGAAGTCGGGATCTTCTGCACGTTCTACGGGCTGGATATCCTGAACAAGAAGAAGATCCGCTCGTTCAAGGTCGCCCCACTGGGAAATCCCGCCATGCCGGTGCCCGTCCCCAACATCATCGGTGCGTTGCCGGGCATGACGGCTGTGGCGACGGCGATGATGAAGAACTGGATGACCAGGGCAAAGATCCCTCCCCTGCATGAGCTCCTCGCCATCGCGCAGGAGGGCAAGGTGAGATTGTTTGCATGTACGACGACCATGGGAGTGATGGGGGTTCAGAAAGCGGACATCATCGGGGGAGCAGAGTTTGCCGGGGCGGCAACCTTTTTGGATTATGCCTCCGAAGCAGAAGTTACTTTGTTTATCTAGAGAGGAGTTCATGGAACCTGTTTTCAGAAGATGGTATGAACGGAAGATGCTTGCGACCCCCGAACTGGTTGCAGAAACGAAGTTGGTGGAGCAGATTCTCAGCACGATCAAGACGGTCGCAATCGTGGGGATCTCCAAGAATGAACATAAAGACAGTCACTATGTTGGAAGGTATCTTCAGCGGGCGGGCTATACCGTCGTTCCCGTCAACCCCACAGCTTCCACCATCCTTGGTGTGCGATGTTATCCAAATCTGGAGAGCATTCCGTTCCCGGTGGACGCCGTCGATATCTTCCGAAAGCCTGAAGAAGCGGTGGCGGTCGTCGAGGAAGCTCTTCAGCTGCACCCCCGGGTCGTCTGGCTTCAGCTCGGGGTTGGAACGCACGAGGAGGCGGTCCGCAAAGCTGAGGCGGCAGGATGTCTCCTGATTCAGAATCGCTGTATGAAGGTGGACCATCAATTCCTCATGAGAACGTCAGTAAATCATTCAACCAACACACACACATCCAATGGAGAGAGCCATGAGCAGCAACGGGAAACAACGTCACTACCGCTTTGAAACTCAGCAGCTGCACGCGGGGCAGAAACCCGACCCGGCAACCAATGCACGGGCGGTCCCGATCTATCAAACCACGTCGTACGTTTTCAACGATGCTGAGCATGCTGCCACATTGTTCGCACTGAAAGAATTCGGGAACATCTACACGCGCATTATGAATCCGACGTCGGCGGTGTTCGAGGAGCGGATCGCCGCCCTCGAGGGAGGGGTGGCCGCCCTTGCAACATCGTCGGGACAGGCGGCTCAGTTCATCGCCATCACGACTCTTGCCCAGGCGGGTGAGAATATTGTGTCCACGAGCCTTCTCTATGGCGGGACCTACAATCAGTTTAAGGTGACCTTGCCGCGTCTTGGCATCAACGTCAGGTTCGTCGAGGGGGATGATCCCGAAGAGTTCCGAAAACTGATCGATGGAAAAACCAAGGCCCTCTATATCGAGACCATCGGGAATCCTCGGTTAAATATTCCCGACATCGAGGCGATTGCCAAAGTTGCCCATGAGAATGGCATTCCCCTGATGGTGGACAACACGTTCGGTGCCGGAGGGTATCTCATCCGGCCCATTGAGCATGGGGCGGACATCGTTGTCCATTCCGCCACGAAATGGATTGGCGGGCATGGCACTTCCATTGGCGGTGTCATTGTCGATGCAGGCACTTTCAACTGGGGGAACGGGAAATTCCCGATCTTCACGGAACCCAGTCCGGGATACCACGGCCTGAACTTCTGGGAAGTCTTCGGGAGCGGGGGACCATTCGGAAACATCGCCTTCATCATCCGGGCGCGCGTGGAGCAGTTACGCGATCTGGGGGCATCGCAGAGTCCCTTCAACTCGTTCCTCTTTCTGCAGGGTCTCGAGACTCTTTCCTTGCGAGTGCAACGGCATTGCGACAATGCGCTCCAGTTTGCGCGATGGCTCAAGCAACACGCGCAGGTGAGTTGGGTGTCGTACCCCGGACTCGAGGACCATCCGTACCATGCAGCGGCAAAGAAATATTTGAAAAATGGTTTCGGCGGTATCGTGGTCTTTGGCGTGAAAGGCGGGCTAGCGGCAGGACGCACTCTCATCGATAACCTGGAGCTGGCAAGCCTGCTTGCGAATGTGGGGGATGCGAAGACGTTGGTCATCCATCCGGCGTCCACCACTCATCAGCAACTGAGCGAGAAAGAACAAAAAGAATCCGGTGTGATGCCGGATATGGTCCGCGTTTCGGTCGGCATTGAGCATATCGACGATATCATCGAGGACTTCGAAACGGCGCTCCGCGCAGTTGCGGAACCGGTAACGGCCTAGGAGGATGTATGGAAACAACAACGCAACGACCATCGAACCAATCGACTGAACCACTCTCGCCTTCGAAACCGAAGAGGGTGAGAGTGTTCGACGGGCAAAAACCGCTCAGGATGGAGCTTGGAGGAATCCTTTCCCCGGTTGATGTGGCATTTGAGACTTACGGTATGCTGAATGCCGAGGGGACGAACGCCATCCTCGTTTGTCACGCCTTGACCGGAAACGCGCATGCCGCCAATCTCCCCCCCCATCAGAACGGGCAGGAGGGATGGTGGGACGGCGTCATTGGACCGGGAAAGGGTTTCGACACGGACCGGTTTTTCGTCGTGAGTTCGAACTTCCTTGGGAGTTGCTACGGCACAACGGGGCCTGTGAGTTTCAATCCGGGAACAGGGAATGCGTACCAGGTCGATTTTCCCCAAATGACCGTACGGGATATGGTCCGCGTCCAGCATGAGCTCCTGCGAACCCTGGGTGTCAATCGGCTCGTGAGTGTTGCGGGTGGTTCATTGGGGGGAATGCAGGTTCTTGAATGGGGACTTCTGTATCCCGAGATGGTAGATTCCCTCCTCCCCATCGCCACTGCAGCAAGACATTCACCCTGGTGCATCTCCTTGAACGAAGCGGCCCGCCTTGCCATTATGAGCGATCCATCCTGGAACGGCGGACGGTACATCGATCAGCCGGCCCGGGGTCTTGCCCTGGCAAGAATGGTGGCCATGATCACGTACCGGAGCGCGGAGTCCCTGAACGATAGATTTGGGAGGAGTGCGCAACCGGAGAGGTCGGGGAAAGAGTTCGATGATCCATTCGGAAAGGGACGGAAACTTTTCCAGGTGGAAAGTTATCTTCGCTATCAGGGGAAGAAACTGGTGGATCGTTTTGATGCCAACACATACATCGCCATCACCCGGGCGATGGATCTCCATGACGTTTCTGCAGGCCGCGGGACTCTTGAGGAGGCGCTTGGAAGTATCGGGGCGAGGACATTGAGCGTTGGAATTGATTCGGACGTTCTCTATCCGGTCGAAGAACAGGAAGAGATTGCCGGTCTGATTCCGCACGCCCGGCATACGAAAATCCATTCTCCCCATGGGCACGACGCTTTTCTGATAGAGTTTGAAGCCATGAACAGACTGATCAGGGAATTCCTTCCTTACCCCCCCGCCCGGTGAATTTCTGGAACCTCCGTCGGTATCCCCTACTCACACCGAAGGGCCACGACGCGGCCATGACCCATGGGGGGGGTCTCTGCACGTCCTCTCTCTCCCTTCATCGCATTGCATCTCACTCCATTCTTGACTATATTTTCGGCGAAGTTTTTCACTTTCAAGGGAGAAGAAATAGTACAGCCGATCTTCTCGTTTCTCTTGTTTGACAGAAACCATCACCTCCGGGTATGAAGGCACAGTACATCGAACTGGTCGAAACCGCGCGGCGAGCCAAACGACGAGCCTTCGCTCCCTATTCACACTTTCACGTCGGTGCAGCCCTTCTGTCGGGCAACGGGCGGATCTATTCCGGATGCAACGTCGAGATCAGCACGTACGCTTTGACCATCTGCGCGGAGAGGACCGCCATTTTCAAGGCAATCTCCGAAGGCGAGAGAAATTTCAAGGCGATTGCTGTCGTGTCCGATGATCCGGACTTCACTCCTCCCTGCGGAGCCTGCAGGCAAGTTCTGATGGACCTCGCCGGGAACATCGATTTTCTCATGGTGAACGCCAAGGGAAGGATCAAGGTTCTCACCATGAAAACCCTCCTTCCCCATGCATTCGGCAAGAAGAATCTCACCAGAACAAAACAATACAAGCACTGAGCCATGGATACATCGGCACTTCACAGCGTTCCTCGGAACATTGGCTGGATTGAAGTTGTCTGCGGTTGCATGTTCAGCGGAAAGACGGAGGAACTAATCCGCCGGGCACGCCGGGCGCAAATCGCAAAACAGAAGGTTGCTATTTTCAAACCCCGCCTCGACAACCGCTATAGCGTCGAACATATAGTTTCTCACAGTGAGCAGTCTCTCGTTTCGACCCCCGTGGACGATGCATCGGAAATCCTGGATCTGAGCCGGGAAGCCCAGGTGGTCGGGATCGATGAAGGACAGTTTTTCAAAGCGAACCTTGTGGAAGTCTGCGAGTATCTTGCAAACCAGGGAAAACGGGTCATCGTTGCCGGGCTGGACCAGGATTACCGGGGTAAACCCTTCGAGCCGATGCCGCAGTTGTTAGCCGTCGCGGAGTACATCACCAAGACATTGGCCATCTGCGTCGTGTGCGGCAACCCAGCGGACCGGACACAACGAAAGACGCAGCAAGCCGACCGGGTCGTCGTCGGGGCCAAAGATATCTATGAAGCCCGATGCCGCCAATGTTTTGAGCCACCGACAGAACTTTAGCCCCACCCCTCCCCTCAACTCGCCAGAGGAATTACTATGAGCCTCCTTTCTCTCCTTCACGGACTCCTTGGAATTGCCGTGATTATCGGGATTGCATACCTGTTCTCGAACAACAAACGGAAAGTAAGCTGGCGTCTTGTGGGGATGGGATTGCTCATCCAGATTGTGTTTGGGACTCTGGTGATCAAAGGATCGGACATGGGAGAGGTATTCACCCCCCTTGGCTGGCCTAAACAGTTTTTTGGCTGGCTGGCGGAGGGTTTCGTGATTATTCTTGGCTTTACCACTGAGGGAGCCAGGTTTGTCTTCGGGAACCTTGCCGTTGGACAAGGATTTGAAGGGACCCTCGGGTTCTTCTTCGCTTTTCAGGTGTTACCCACGATCATCTTCTTCTCCTCGTTAATGGCGGTGATGTACTATCTTGGCGTTATGCAGAAGGTGGTGCAAGGAATGGCCTGGGTGATGGCGAGGCTCATGGGAACCAGCGGGGCAGAATCACTCTCTACCACGGCAAATATTTTCGTGGGTCAGACTGAGGCACCACTGATGATCCGTCCCTATGTTGCAGGAATGACGCAATCCGAACTTCTTACCGTCATGACAGGGGGAATGGCCACTATCGCCGGCGGTGTTATGGCTGCTTATGTTCAAATGCTGGGGTATTCCTTCGCTCAAACCCACGGCATAACGATCGAAGCGGCCCAGATCAAATTTGCTGCCCAACTCCTGGGAGCATCAATCATGGCCGCCCCCGCCGCACTCCTGATCTCAAAAATCATCGTGCCAGAGATCGGAGAACCTGAAACGCGGGGGAAGGTAAAAGTGAATGTCGAAAAAAATGCAAGCAACGTGATTGAAGCGGCTGCCGGTGGTGCAGCGGATGGCCTACAATTAGCTCTTAATGTTGGAGCAATGCTATTGGCTTTTATTGCCTTAATAGCTCTGCTCAATGCGTTGCTTGGAGCAATTGGATCGTGGACTGGCGTGAATGAGTATCTGCAGGCGTCCTGGGGCCAGCCCCTGAGTCTTCAGCTGATACTCGGATTAATGCTGCAGTTTGTTGCGTACGCAATCGGTGTTCCGTCGAATGAGGCTTTTTATTTCGGGAGCCTCATTGGGACAAAAGTCGCGCTGAATGAGTTCGTGGCCTACTTAGACCTCGCAAAAATGGTGGCTGAAAACAAGATTCTTTCTGAAAAAGGCATTGCTATGGCGACATTTGCCCTTTGCGGGTTTGCGAACTTCTCTTCTATCGCGATTCAAATCGGCGGATTGAGTCCCATGGCTCCACACCGACGGAAGGACCTTGCGAGCCTCGGACTGAGAGCAGTATTAGGCGGATCGCTGGCGACATTACTTACCGCGACAATCGCCGGCATTCTCATTGGGGGATAAAAAGGTCACCTTCTTGCGCTATAAGCTGGAGTTAGATAGAGCCTTAGAGTTTATCAGGCGGCAAACCACTTTAAGGCCGGAAATTGCACTAGTGCTGGGATCCGGGTTAGGAGATTTCGCCGATGAGCTCTCCGATCCAGCGACGATACCAACCTCGTCTCTTCCCTCCTATCCAGTCTCGACCGTCCAGGGTCATGCAGGAAAGCTCGTCTTCGGGCATCTCGTAGGAAAGGGCGTTCGGTCTAAACCACTGGTCGTATTCCAGGGGAGGGTTCATTTTTATGAGACGACCGACATTGAGCGTACTCTCCTTCCTGTCCACATCGCTTCGGAATTGGGAGCACGTATTTTCATTGTAACGAATGCAGCCGGGGGGATCAATAGACTGTTTTCGGCTGGTGATTTAATGCTCATCGATGACATAGTCAGCCTCTTTC
>DKJQ01000316.1:0-4249 GCA_002454845.1 Ignavibacteria bacterium UBA6688 | reverse complement strand
AAGTCACCGACCCCACTTGATCCGGGCCTTTCTGCTCATTTTCACAAGACAGCTGAAAATTTGGGGATACCTTTAAGGAGGGGGACCTATTGCTGGCTCACCGGACCCTCGTACGAAACCCCATCCGAGATTGAAATGCTGAGACGATTGGGAGCAGATGCCGTGGGAATGTCTACTGTCCCTGAGATTATCAGGGCCCGGGCACTCGGAATGAAAGTCGCAGGGATCTCCTTGATCTCCAATATGGCAGCGGGAATGACTGGGGAGAAGCTTTCGCACGAGGAAGTAAATCAAACAGCCCAGAGAGTGAAGGAGAGTTTTACCGAACTCATGAAGGGGGCAATTTTGGGGCTCTGACCTTCCTTTTGCTAGACGGTCGGAGTGAGTTGGTAGAGCAGCAGATAGATCACAACACCTGTCACTGAAACGTAGAGCCAAATGGGAAACGTCCATTTGGCTATTTTTTTGTGCAAATCATACGATCCTTTGAGTCCCCTTCTGAGGGTAATTATAGCCATCGGGAGATTGACCATGGCAAGGATGGTGTGCGTGAAGAGGATTGAAAAATAAGTCACCCGGATCCAACCCTGCCCCTGGAAAGGCTGTGACCCGTGGTTATAGTGGTAAACGATATAAGAGATCAGAAAAAGACTCGATACTGCAAAGACAGCAATCATTGTCTTCTTATGGGCTTCAATCTTCTTTTTCCGAATGAATCGATACGCAACCACCAGCAAGGCAGCACTCAAGGAATTGAGGACCGCGTTGACGGCAGGGAGGTCAGGGAAAGACATCGTGCTATTCAGTAGTTAAACTTGTTAAGTTGCGATAAATTGGTAATATAGACGCCATAATAAAAGTAAATAATAGTATTAAAAGCTTGCAGCCGACTGATGGTCTCTCGGGGAGAAGTGTGCCGTGTTGGAACGCGCGGGTGCGTGAAGCACATTGCGTGCTTCCATCAGAGTTTATCTATGACCATTCCAATCATCAGAACTGGCAGATAAACGAGAGAGGCGAAGAAGAGCTTCCGGGAGGATACTGTCAGATGAGCTTGTTGCAGACCGTTCTCTTTTCCAGAGGACCGGGCGAACGAGAGACTGTACAGAATGAAGCCAAGGCTCAGGAAGATGGCCACAGCAAGGTAGAAATACCCTGTAATGCCCGCTATGGTCAATCCTATGCTCGCGGGCAGCAGGGCGAGGCTGTGGAGGAGACAGTGGGTGCCTGTGCGTGACCCATCCTCATCGAGGACGCTCAGGATCTTGTATTTCGCCCTGGCATAGTCCTTTCGATACATCCAGGCAAGTGAAAGGAAGTGCGGCATTTGCCAGAAGAAGAGGACGGCAAAGAGGAGAATGGCTCCTTCATCGATCCCCCTCCCCGCGGCGCTCCATCCCATGACCGGCGGGAGTGCTCCGGGTATTCCGCCAACGAGAGTCGAATAAGGAGTAACTCGCTTCAAGGGAGTATAGAGAAACAAATAGGAAAGGATTGTGACGCTTCCAAGGATCCCGGTGAGGAGATTCACCGCCAGAGAGAGGACGGCAATTCCGCCCAACGCGAGCATGACACCAAAGACCAGGACCGTTTGAGGGGAGATTCTGCCGGACGGAAGTGGCCGTCGCTCAGTTCGTTTCATCATCCCGTCATAATCCCGCTCAAGATACTGATTCAAAGCTCCAGCCCCACCCCCTACCATGATGGTTCCCAAAGCTGTCCAGAGGAACAAAAGAAAATCCATCGCTCCATCCGTGGCCAGATAGAATCCGCACAAGGCAGTGAGGACAGACAAGCCCGTAAGCTCGGGTTTCATAAGTTCCATGAAGTCGAGAATTCTCGATCTCTCCCCTGCGACCAAGCCTTCAAGGATTTTGACGTCTGAACTCATGCGCGAGCCTCGCCTGGAAGGTATGCTGCCGAAACGGAAGGTTTTCCCGCAGAGAGGCGAAACACATGCAGCGTCGTCAGGAAGCACATTGCGAGAAGGAACGCTCCGGTCGCCACATGGGCCGTGGTAATATCCACCGACTTCCTCGAGAGCACCGTCAGAGCCCCGAGGGAAAGCTGTACAACAAGAGCCACCAGAAGGATGTTGGAGAATGCAGCGAGCCTCTTCGTCACTCCGGAGGATTTCTTCAGGCGAATTGCCAGCCAAATGACAGTTCCGGATACAACAATTGCCCAAAACCGGTGCGCAAGATGCAATACGATCTGCAGAGCCGTAATCGGACCATCGGCAGCAAGCCGGATATCATCGAGGATCAGCTGTCGGTTGTATAACGACAGATGGTCGGGCTCAAGACGCGGAAGCAGTTGTCCGTATGCCAGCGGAAAATCAGGAATTGCAAGTCCTGACCCTGTATGTCTCATCAGAGCGCCAAGGATGAGCTGAACATAGACGCCCAGAGTCGTGAAGACAACAAGCTTACGCAACATCGTCCCCTCAGATTCCTCCAGGAGCCTATGATCCTGTTCCATCCACCAGCGAGAGGTGAAAACGGCAATCCCGGAAACGATACAAAAGAAAGTCTGTGCCAGCGTGGCATGGCTCACGGAAATTGCCGTCGGGAGGAGAAACAGGACAGTGAGACCACCGAGCATTCCCTGGAGTATGACGGCCCCCAGAGCGGCGAACCCGAGCCATTTCATCCAACGTCGTTGTTCTCGTTTCCATAGCCACACGGCGAGAACCGTGGTGAGAAATCCGACGAACGTCGCGATCATCCGGTGTCCATGTTCATAGAAAATCCCCCCGATCATGGGGGGCATGAGCATCCCATAGGAAAGCGGCCAATCCGGTACAGCGAGACCGGATCCGGTACTCGTCACCAATCCCCCCGCAACGACAAGGAAGAACGTCGCAATGGCTGTTGAGACCGAGAAAACATGGAGCGCTTTGTTATAAGGGAGCTTCATACGAACATGGGTTTGGGTTGTTCCGGAAGATCTGGAACGGAACGCTGCCTCAGCTTTTTCTCGCACTTATATATAGGAGGCCTCTTCTTCCAACCAGGCCTTGAATTCTTCCTCGGTTTGGATTGTTACGAATCCCCTCATGCGGTAATGACCGAGTCCGCAGAGTTGCGCACATGCGATTTCAGCGGGGGTGGGATGAACGGCTTTAATTTCTCTGATACCAGCCTGGACCAGAAGCGGGATAACATCCGGAGTAATCGATTGCTCCCTTGAGAGGATAACCGTCCCATCGGCGCCGGCGTACTCCGCCTGTGCGACCATGGCGTGGAGCACTGTGTTCGTGGTATCTTCCAGACTGATGGGGACTGTCCTGGTTGTCGTCTCGAGCATTTGTGCAGTTGTCATGGTTGGTGTGAACCAAAGCGGGATGACCTCCCCCGGAATTACGTCCTGTTTGACCCGGAACAATGGGAGCCCGAAGCTGTGGATGACATCCTTGCTTGAGAGACGGATAATGACTGGCTTGTTCACCGGCAGGTTCAACTGGTTGACAGTCCAGATATCGTCCTTTGCATCCTCATGCTCCCTGTCCAGTCCGAGTGGGTTTTCTGATGAAACCAGCTTGAGATCCGTGCGACCGAAGACCCCATCGGGTCCGGGGTAGTGTACATTCCAGGCAAACTGTTCAGCGACCACCCGGACGACGATCGCATCAGCATCCGGGGGGAAATCGTTAACGCGTTCGGCCCAGAGCGGAACGGCGAAGCCGATCAGGAGAACGGTCTCGAACAAGGCAATCCCGACCTCGAGGTAACTCGATACATGCGATTTGACACCAGTATAATCCGCTTTCGGGTTTCGCCCTCTTCGGAAGCGCACAAGGGTATACGCAAAGAAGGAACCCCATCCGACGAAAAGGATGAGCATCAGCCAGTGTACCACGACCGTCATTTGGTCAAGTTTCTGACCATGAACCGAAGCATCCAGAGGCAGTCCGAGGAGTTCAAGCATGGTTTAATTCTCTCTCTATTGAATTGAGGCTGGCTCGATCAAGGTCGCCGTTGAGTATGAGCTTTGCGCGCTTGTTGAGGCGAACCGCGAACGCCACGATGGCGCCCAGGACGCTCCCGGTTATCCCAAGCAGGGTAGCTATGGCCATGGTGATGCCGGAGCTTGACGAGGTTTCGGCGGCCCCGTAGCATACAGGACAACCGTAAGTTACGACTGTCCCTATGATGACAAGAAGAAAGGAGAAAACGATTCGTCGTGGTATTCTTCGCATAATGTTCCTTTCGCGGCTTCTCTTACATGAAACTGAATTTCTTGAACC
>DKJQ01000080.1 GCA_002454845.1 Ignavibacteria bacterium UBA6688 | reverse complement strand
GATCAGGAGTCGAAGCTTGTTCAGAAGTTCCAGAAATTGGCGGTACGAGTGCACAAGAAAGAATGGAGTGAGGGTGAGGGAAAAATATACGGATGTCCGCAGTGGATTGCAATCGCGGGGATGAATTTCCTTGCAACTCCCGGCAGAAATTATTACCCTCTAAACACCATCGTGATCAGGTTTCTTCATTCAAGGCATCATCGTTGTTTATCTCGCGATCGGCTAAGCAGGATCCCGTCCCAACGAAACCCCTTCATACGTCTCACATCAGAGATACGCCATGAACCTCCTGTCCTTGCTCCTCCTTATCTCCTTGATGTTCGCGCATGTCGATGCCCAGATACTCTTTGTGGCTCCGAGCGGAAATGATGGTAACGTGGGCACGATGGAGAAACCACTTCGGACCCTCGAGGGCGCAAGGGATGCTGTTCGTGCGCTTCGCCGGGCAACTCCCGCAAGAAGCTTTCAGGCCGTTACGGTCTGGCTCCGTGGCGGCACGTATCACCTTCCCCGAACGTTCGAACTTACGCGGGAGGATGCCGGATTTCCAGGCGCTCCCGTGACCTACGCCGCATATAATCACGAACTGGTTCGCCTCTCCGGCGGCATGAGCATCCCCCCTTCCTCGTTTCGTCCGGCGTCTGATCGCGGCACTCTTCTGCGTCTGCCGCCGGAAGCGCGGCAGCATGTCCTTCAGGCGGATCTCCGCGCGTTGGGGATACGCGACTTCGGCAAGCACCGGCAATTCGGTCACGGGCTGCCGGTGGTTCCTGCGCCGATGGAATTGTTTTGGAATGACTCCGTGATGCAACTGGCTCGCTATCCCAACACAGGGGCAATCGACATTGGCCCTATCCTGGACCCGGGCTCGATGCCCAGAAACGGCGACTATTCGAATCGCGGTGGACGGTTCCAATACACAGATTCTCGCCATGCTCGCTGGGCCGGAAATTCCAATGTCTGGCTGCAGGGATTTTTCAACCACGGTTTCGCCGACGACAAGATCCGTATCGCTTCCATGGACACCCTCCGCCGTGAGGTGACTCTGAGTTCTCCCCACATGTACAGCCTCGGAAGCGGACAAAACTTCAACCAGTACGTCGCGCTGAATGTGCTCGAGGAATTGGATCAACCCGGTGAATGGTATGTGGATAATTCAACCGGACTGCTGTTCCTGTGGCCCCCGGGCGACATAACAACTGCGAGGGTAAGCGTGTCACTCCTGGAACAACCACTGATTGCTCTCGACAATACCTCTTATTGTACTCTCAGCGATCTCATCGTCGAAAACGGAAGAGGGCTCGGGATTTCTATTGAAGGAGGAGCTCACAACCGCATCGTGAACTGTGTGGTGCGCAACCTTGGGACTGTCGGGATCATGCTCGGTCAGGGGGCGCGGCAAACATTTCCGCACATCACCGCGGACGACTATGAGGGCGTTCCCGCCTCACGGGAGGTCGGGAGTTTCCATTCGCACATGTACCTCAATACCGTCTGGGACCGAAATTCCGGCGAAGACCATGTCATCGAAGGTTGCGAAGTCTATAACACCGGATCGGGAGGAATCATCCTGGGGGGCGGGAGCAAGAAGGACCTTGTGCCGGGAAGAAACCTTGTCACGGACTGCCGCATTCATGATTTCAACCGCCGAAATAAAGCGGGGGCGGCCGGTGTGATTGTGGATGGTTGTGGCAACCGGGTGGCCCACAACGAGATCTACAACGCGGACCTTCAGGCGATCTATACCCATGGCAACGATCATCTCTTCGAATATAACCACGTTCATCATGTTGCTCTTAACTCCAACGACGCGTCGGCCTGGTATCTCGGTCGCGATCCCAGCGATCAGGGGAATGTCGTGCGGTGGAATTTCTTCCATCATGTCGGCCGCCCGGACCGCAAGTGGATGATGGGTGTCTACTGCGACGACGCCACCTGCAACGTCCGGATCGAAGGGAATGTGTTCTATCGCGTTGCTTCGTACGGCACCGTGTACAGCAATGGCGGGCACGACATTGTTGTGAAGAACAACATTTTCATTGAGGGGTATGGCCCAGCCTATCAACTGAAATCCATGTGGTACGACTTTGGCATCAGTTCCATCCCGTATTTCTTCGGGGAGAAGGGAATCTACACGCGCCGGCTCACCAAAGCCGTGGATATCCGGAAACCTCCGTACAGCGAGCGCTATCCAAAATTGACGGACTGGCTCGACCTCCTTCCCGACGGCCAGACCTACGTGGGAATGCGGCCCCGGCGCAATGTGTTCGACAGGAATGTGCTGGTCAAGCATGAAGAGACATTCCGGCTGGTCGGGAAATACGCTCAAACGGACTTTGGAGAGAACTACATCACCGACAAGGACCCGGGGTTCGTTGATGCGGAGCGCCTGGTCTTTCAATTGAAAGACGATTCCGAAGTCTATGAGAAAGTGCCGGGGTTTGAGCGGATTCCCTTCGAGAAAATCGGACCGCGTTCATTGAAGAATCGAAAATAGAGTGACCCACCATCGATCCGCACATCACGGATGAGTTGGAATGCCACGCTGCTGCCGTCATTCCCGCCCGATCACAACGTGTCTTCCGTGATGATGGTTCTTCATTGCAATTCCACCCCTTTCTGCATAGATTTCGCCGTCCGAAACACCACAACCTCGGATTCGTTGGATGGCCCAATTCCGGTGCCTTGAGTTTCCGAACACAACGGGTGTCTCGATGTGTCGATTTATTGCGTACACGGGTGAGCCGATTCTCATGGATGAGTTGTTGTACGCTCCCAACAACTCGTTGATCCTTCAGAGCTACAAGGCGAAAGAACGCGAGGAGCCATTGAATGGCGATAGGTTTGGCGTGGGTTGGTATACGCCGGAGGTTGATCCGTTTCCCGGCGTCTTCAAAAGCATCACGCCGGCCTGCAGCAATCAAAATCTTCGCCACCTGGCAACCAAGATCCGGTCCCGTTGTTTCTTTGCCCACGTCCGGGCTGCCACGCATGGTATCCCGGTGATGGAGGTGAATTGCCACCCGTTCATGGCGGGCTGGCTTCTCTGGATGCATAACGGTCAGGTCGGCGGGTTCCCCCTTTTGAAACGAAAACTAATCAACCTCCTCTCCGAGGATCGGTACGCCACGATCCAGGGGACGACGGACAGTGAACACGCGTTTGCCCTGTTTCTGGATTTCCTTGGGAAACGGGAAGGGACGGCGATGTTGTACCAGATGAAGATCGCCATGAGCAAAACCCTCGCGACGTTGGCCAGGCTCGCTCGGGATAATAATATTGCCGAAACGTCTTTTCTCGACTTCTGTGTCTCCAACGGCGACGATCCGATTGCCGTCCGTTACGTGTCGGATCCCTCAAAGAATCCTGCCTCGCTGTACTGTTCCGAGGAGGGATCGTACAGGCTGATCGGCGGCGAAGCACGGCTCGTTGATACTGTCACGAGCGATCACGCGGTCATTGTCTCTTCGGAGCGGCTCACCGACCGGCCGAAAGATTGGAATGTCATCCCCCAAAATCACCTCGTGATGATCGACAGAAATCTTACCGTGAAAACGGAACCACTCACCTGATTGCTATCATTTGGATCCCGCATGACGCTTGAAATCGGTGTCGTCCTCCTGCTTGCGATCATCGCCGTTGTGATGTTCGCCTCCGAGAAGTATCCGGTCGACCTTGTTGCGCTGATGCTCATGGCCACGCTTCTCCTCACCGGCATCGTGACGGCGGAGGAAGGGATCTCGGGATTCAGCAACACGGCGACGGTAACGGTGGGGGCCATGTTCATTTTGAGCGCCGGGTTGTTTAAAACCGGCGTGGTGAACTTCCTTGGCGTACAGGTGATCAGGGTGTTCCGTGTGAACTTCTGGTTGGCGATGGCCACGATGATGATCGTGGCGGGAGGGCTTTCCGCCTTCATCAACAACACACCGGTTGTGGCGATCTTTATCCCCATCATGCTCAGTGTGGCCGGCAGCATGAACATCAGCGTATCCAAGCTCCTGATGCCTCTTTCCTTTGCCGCTATGTTCGGCGGCGTCTGCACCCTCATCGGTACATCCACAAATATCCTGGTGAGCACGATCGCCGTACGATACGGACAGCCGGCGTTCGGCATGTTCGAGTTTGCGCCGCTCGGTCTGATCTTCTTCGGTGCCGGCTTGGTCTATATGCTTCTCATCGGCATACGCCTGATCCCGGACCGCCGGACAGACAAAGAACTCACGGAAGAGTTCGGAATGGGGGAGTATCTGACGGAGATCATCGTCCAGCCCGAGGCGAAATCGGTCGGACAGCCCGTCGCCACGTGTTCCATGGTCGAGGAGGTGGGTATCGAGATCCTCGAGGTGATCCGGGACGGGCGCCGGATTTCCCTTCCCCCCTCCGTGACGATCATACAGGCGGGAGATGTGCTGCGTGTGCGCGGGAACGTGGAGAAGATCAAAAAACTCCAGGAGCGGGAGGGAATTGCACTGAAACCCTCCCGGAAGTTCCAGGACAAGGATATCGTCTCGGATGAAATCGATCTACTCGAGGCGGTCATTGCCCCCAATTCGACCCTGGAGGGGAAAACCCTGAAACGTGCACGGTTTCGCGATACGTATGGAGCAACAGCTCTGGCCATTCGGCACAGGGGAACCCTGATGCATGACGATGTCGGCACAACGATCCTGACCGCGGGGGACGTTCTCCTGATCGAAGCGCGGAAGGAAGCCATCGAGCGGTTGAAGGAAGACGACGCCTTCGTATTCGTCTCCGAGGTAGGGCTTCCGAAATACCGGACGCGCAAGGTACTGCCGGCGCTCATGATTGTGGCCGGGGTGGTTACCACGGCTGCCCTGGGGATTCTCCCGATCGTTATCAGCGCCATTATCGGCTGTGTCATGCTCGTCGTTACCAGGTGCATTACGTTGGAGGAGGCGTACAGGGCGATCGACTGGAAGGTGATCTTTCTCCTCGCCGGGGCGTTGACCCTGGGGGTGGCGTTGGAGAAAACAGGGACGGCGTTGTTCATTTCAAACCTGCTCATTCATTCCGTCGGTCAGCTCGGACCCCTTGCTCTTGTCGCTTCATTTTACCTTCTTACATCCTTGCTGACAGAGGCAATGTCCAACAACGCGACGGCGGTCCTGCTTGCTCCCATCGCCATTGCCTCGGCCGAGTTGCTCCAGGTGGATGCACGGCCGTTTCTCATGGCGGTCGCCTTCGCGGCATCAGCGAGCTTCATGACGCCCGTCGGGTATCAGACGAATACCATGATCTACGGAGTCGGTCAGTACCGCTTCGCCGACTTCCTGAGGGTTGGAACACCGCTCAATATTCTGTTCTGGATCATCGCCACCTTGATGATCCCGTACTTCTGGCCGCTTTAATCGGCGGCCTCAAAGGAGATCCGTATGGGTGAACAACTCAATGTCATCCTTGACTCGCTGAAGTCCTTCTGGGCCCAATTCGTCTTTCTTCTTCCCAAGGTGCTCGGCTCACTCGTCCTTGTTGTCCTGGGCTGGCTTCTCGCGAAGGCGTTGCGCAAAGGAACGATGAAAATACTGAAACTCCTGCGGGTTGACGAGATGGCTGAACGCTCGGGCATCGAGGACTTCCTGCTCCAGGGCGGCGTGCGCTATACGACGGTTACCCTGATCGGGAACCTCGTCTACTGGCTGGTCCTGTTCACCTCCATTCTCGCCGTGCTCAACATGCTGGGGATGCAGGTTGCAGCCGAACTCTTCAACAAGATTATTCTCTATATCCCGAATGTCATCGTCGCGATGATCGTGTTGATCTTCGGAACGCTCTTTGCGAAGGTGATCCAGGGCATCACGTTTACCTATCTGAACAATATCGGCATTTCCGGGGCGCAGCTGATGGGTACCGTCGCACAGTACGCGGTCCTGATCTTCGTCGTCTCCCTGGCCCTGGAACAGCTTTCGATTGGCGGACTGGTTCTCGTCTCGGCGTTCCAGATCGCCTTTGGCGCGTTCTGTCTTGCCCTGGCTCTCGCCTTCGGGCTTGGAGGGAGAGAATGGGCGGCTCATGTTCTTGAAAAACTGTGGAAGAAATAAGGTGAGGCACCCCTCACCCGATCATCCAAAGCAACCGACTCACTCTCTGCGCGAGGTTGAATGATCATCGACTGTCACACCCACATCAATTACTATGAGGACGAAAATCAACCGGCGCTCCCCGGTTCGCTGGAGAACCTGCAGCGGGAGATGCGGCGCAACAGGGTCGATGTCGCCATCGTCCTGACTTCCTACAAGGTTAATCCCGGCCGTCCCTCCACCCATGATGCGGTCATGGCCACACGGGCGTTGAGCAATATCTTCATCGTCGCGGGCATCCGGTATGACGGATTCAAGAAGGACGATCTGGTGGAGATCCGGGGGTTTCTTCAGGAAGGCTCGGTCCGCGGCTTAAAACTCTACCCGGGCTACGAGACATTCTATCCGCAAGACGAACGGATGCGACCCGTCTTCGAGCTCGCGGGTGAATTCGATGTGCCGGTGATGATCCATACGGGGGATACGCTCAACCCGATGGGGAAGGTCAAATTTGCCCACCCGCTCCATGTGGACGAAATTGCCGTGGATTTTCCGGATGTCAAGATCATCATCTGTCACATCGGGAATCCCTGGGTCCGTGACACGATGGAGGTGGTGTACAAGAACAAGAACGTGTACACGGACATCTCGGGGCTGGTTCTCGGGGATTTCACCGACCGGTTCGAAGTGTACATGCGCAAGCAGATCCAGGAGATGATTCTGTACGGTGTGGAGCCCGAGAAGGTGCTCTACGGCACCGACTGGCCGATTTCCTCCATGGAATCGTACCTGCGGTTCATGGAGGAATTGAAGATACCGGCTCAGGAAAAGAAAAAGATCATGTGGGAAAACGCGGCGCAGCTCTTCAAGCTTTCGAAAGAGAATACCAATCTTAATGGTAACGCCATGCCGGGTTGGCTGAAGTAGCACCCGACGGAAGAAAAAAGTCATGGAAAAATTATTACTGCAGATCAAGGAATTCCTCGAAATTCCCATCGTCAGCCTCGGGCCGACGCGCATCACGCTCTGGACGCTGTTGTATTTCGGTATCCTGTTCGTCCTGCTTGTCGTTGTGACGGGGAGAATCCAGCGATGGCTTCTCCGCAAGTGGTCGGCGAAAACGCAACTGGAAATCGGTACAAGACAGGCGACCGTCTCCATCATCCGCTACTTTATTATCTCGTTCGGCCTTCTGGTGATCCTTCAGACCGTGGGGATCGACCTGACGACGTTGAACGTCCTGGCCGGCGCGATCGGCATCGGCGTCGGGTTCGGCCTGCAGAATATCGCCAACAATTTTATCAGCGGAATCATCATTCTCTTCGAGCGGCCGATCAAGATCGGGGACAGAATCGAGGTGGGAGATGTGGAGGGGGATGTGGTGAGGATCGGAGCCCGGAGTACCACAGTGGTGACCAACGATAACATCACCGTCATCGTTCCGAACGCGCAGTTCATCTCGGAAAACGTCATCAACTGGAGCCACAACGACGAAAAGGTCCGGTTCAGGATCCCGGTCAGCGTTGCCTATGGTTCCGATGCACGGCTGGTGGAGCGCCTGCTGATCGAGGTTGCAACAAAGAATCCCGACGTGCTCGAGGATCCGGTCCCCGGCGTCCGGCTTATGGAGTTCGGCGATAACGGACTTCAATTTGAGTTGCGGGCGTGGACGAACACCTATACGCACCGGAAGGGAATTCTGATCAGCGCGCTGAATTTCGCCATCTATGAAATCTTTACCCAGAATAAGATTGAAATACCATTTCCACAACGCGACCTTCATGTGCGTAGCGGCTCGTTGACATCCTTGCCCCCAAAGGAATAATGCGACTCATGATGACTACACTTTATCCAAGCGGTCGGCTCAAACGGATCGGCGGGATGTTCCTTCTTTTCGGCTGGTTGATTTCTTCGGAGGCACTGTCACAACAGGGTGAAGAGGGTGCGGTTGTCCTGCGCGCCGATACGCTCATTGTTCTGAAAACGAACCTGGGGCCTTATACCCCAGGAGAGCGCGCAATTCGGGCGGGGGAAGTCATCGAACGCCTGCTCCGGATTCCCGACCTCGATTCTTCCCGATGGGTTACCGAAGTGTTTCCGGAGTGGACAATCCTGCGATATGACACCATCGCCATTCTTGCCGTCAGCGACACGGATGCAAAACAGGCCGGAATGGAACGGGCCGAACTTGCAGACCATCTATTGTCAACAGTTCGAACTTCCCTGGCGACCGCGCGACAGAACTCCGGTTGGAACGATCTCCTCTTCGGTCTCCTTCTTGCTGCCGGGATCGTGGCAGCAGCGCTTCTTGTCTTTGCCCTCATCGCCTGGTTCTTTCCCCGCGTGTATCAATTGATCGGGCGGTGGGAAGGGACTCTGTTCCGGCCAGTCCAGATACGGGGGATTGAGTTCATCTCCTCACGTGGGCTTCTGGCCGGGGCATTGATTCTTCCTCGAGCGCTCCGCCTGGTGTTGACCCTCGCTGTAGCGTATTACGCGCTTGTGGGACTCGTTTCCCTCGTCCCGCAGGCAGCCGGGTGGGGAATGGAAGAAATATTCCTGGGGCTTGCAAAGGGGGTATTTGTAACCATCGCGGCGTGGACGATGATCAAAGCCTTCCGCGCATTGGAGCACCTCGGCCGAATAAGTTTCGATGCATGGCAGAAAACCCGGCTGAGCAGTATCCGCATTCAGACGGTGGAAGTCATTTCGCGTGAACGCCTGACGCAATTTGCCTATGGAGCTTTTACCATCGTCCGGACTGGTCTCTTGCTCGGTCTTCTCTATGGGTATATCACTCTCCTGTTCAGTTTCTTCACATTTACGGAGACATGGGCCTCCACGTTGTTTCGGTATGTCACCGATCCTCTCTCAGAGGTGCTGAGCAGCGTCGTGGCATTCCTCCCCAAGCTGTTTTTTGTTGTTGTGGTCGTCTTCCTTACCCATTTCGTCATCAAGGTCGTCCGCACGGTCTTCCTCGAAGTGGAGAAAGGAACTATTACGTTCACGGGATTCCATCGTGAATGGGCGATCCCCACATACAAGATCGTTCGATTCCTCATCATCGCGTTTGCCGCGGTGATCATTTTTCCCTATCTGCCGGGCTCGGACTCCGATGCGTTCAAAGGGATCTCCGTGTTTCTGGGAATTCTTTTCTCGCTGGGGTCAGCCGGCGCCGTCAGCAACATCATATCCGGACTCGTCCTGACCTACATGCGGCCGTTTCGGATCGGAGATCGGGTGAAGATCGGTGAGACGATGGGGGATGTGGTGGAGAGGACTCTTCTTATTACTCGTGTGAATACAACGAAGAACGTTGATATCACCATCCCCAATGCGCAGGTGTTGAACAGCCACATCCTCAACTTCAGCACCCTGGCAAAAGATCGGGGGCTCATCCTCCACACGACTGTCACCATCGGATACAACGAGCCCTGGCGGGCGGTTCATCAACTCCTGATTGATGCAGCATCCGCGACCGAGGGTATTCGTCCGGATCCGGCGCCGTTCGTTCTGCAGAACAGCTTGGATGATTTCTATGTGAGCTACGAATTGAATGCATACACCTCCGAGGCGGATCGGATGTCTACCCTCTATTCAAGACTGCATCAGAACATTCAGGATACATTCAACGAGGCAGGGATCGAAATCATGTCGCCCCATTACGAGGCGGAGCGCGATGGGAATAAGTCGACGATCCCGAAGGGGCACCGCACCCAACCCCCGACGTCCGGTTGATGGCCCCGGCGATAACGGGATTCGGTTGGAGCGCCGCGCGTGATCGAATATGCATAACACCGGAAAGGGCTTCTGATCAGCGCGCTGAATTTCGCCATTTACGATCTCTTCAACGCGCACAAGATTGAGATTCCATTCCCACAGCGAGATCTTCACCTCAGGAGCGGCACGTTTGACGTGGGATCCGTCTCCTCAAAGGAAACACGCGGCGGTGTCGATAGTTCAATCGATCCGAAGCCTCTTGAGAAACGGAAGCGCGAGGAATGACGCGGCTGCCATAGCCACAAACGCCACCGGATAACCAAATCCTCCGACGAGCATTCCCACAGCGAACGCGGACCATGATTCGCACAAGTTCGTCGCTCCCATAAACGCGCTGAACTGCGTCGCCGCCAGGCGAGGATGGCTCACATCCATCAGCAACGCGTAGGACGACGAAGTGAAGAGTCCGATGCTCACATACAGCACACCCAGAAGCACCATCAGGCTGACGGATGAAGGTGCGTCGATCAAAACGTCTGCACCCGCAAGGGCGGTAATGACGACCGCCATCAATACGATAAAGACCGCCACCACCTGCCGGCGCTGAAAGCGATCGGCCAGATAGCCCCCGAGAAGCGCCCCTCCCGACATACAAACAATCACCGGAAGAAGAAAGAACCAGCCTACCTCGCTTGAGGCGACACCGCGATCGAGAAGGAACGGCCCGGCTATCGCGCCTACGGCTTCGAAACCTGCCCCTGCAAGAGCGGCAAAGAACAACCCAAACCAGGTTATCCTCTGGCGGAGTATGGTTTTCAGCAGGCTCAGAAACTCTCTTCCACGTGTACCTCCTGCGGAGCCGAACGGAATCGCGGCCTGAGGTTCCCTGGAGACCAGCAGCAGCACGGAGGGGAGCCAGATGACGGCGATCAGGAGAGCGACGACCCATTGATCCCCGACATGCGAGCTCAGAACCAACGCCCCTCCGCCGAGAAGCGCCCGGCTTGCGAGCATCCCCGCCTGCATCCAGCCGTTGATCGCACCGCGCTCATGGTGTGCCGTCGTGGAAATGCAAAGTGCGTCGATCGAAACGTCCTGCGTTGCGGCGCAAACGGCATGAGCGATGAGAAAGAACGCGATCCATGAAAAGTCGGATGCAAAATCGAGCCAGAACAACGGCAGCAAGGTCAGCCCCATGAACAGCTGCATGGAGAGGATCCAGGACCGAAAGGTCCAGCGCTCCGATCGGAGCGTGTCGATGAGCGGCGCCCAGAGGAACTTGAAAGCCCAGGGGAGGACAAGAAGCGAAGTCAGCGTGGTGATCTGTTCGATGGGGAGTCCTGCCGCGCGGAGCTTCGTCGGGAGTGCCCACCAGAGAAATCCAATCGGGGCGCCTTCACTCATGTACAGAGCGGCAAAAAGAAGATTTCGCCGGGCGGATGTTGCGAAAAGGTTCACAAGCATCCAGGGGCTTGAGGGAGTTGAGGAAGATCGCTCCTCATTCCTTCACGCGAATCTCATAAAGATCGAGCCGGCGGTCTTTCCAATTCAGGACATTGCTGCTCTGGTGACGGCGTCTGAGCAATTCCAGATCGACATCGGTGACACTCACGGTCTCGATGTTCGGTGTGCACTCCGATGCGACCGCATCGCGTGAGAACGGAATATCCGACGGTGTGAAGATTCCGGATTGGGCATATTGGACATCCATATTGTCGACGAACGGGAGGTTGCCGACCGTTCCGGCGATCGCGACATAGACCTGGTTTTCGATGCACCGCGCCTGGGAGCAGTAACGGACGCGGAGGTAGCCATGCCGCTCGTCTGTTGAAAAGGGGACAAAGATGAGTCGCGCCCCTTTCTCGACCGCGATGCGGCTGATTTCCGGAAACTCGATATCATAGCCAATCTGAATGGAAATCTTCCCCTTATCCGTGTCGAACACCTCGATCTTCTTGCCTTGTCTTACACCCCACCAATGTTTCTCATTGGGAGAGATGTGAAGCTTGTACTGTTTCCCGATGCCGCCGTTGCGTTTGAAGAGGTACGAGATGTTGTAGAGATCCTCGTTCTCGATCGTAAAGTGAGAACCGCCGATGATGTTCACATCGTACTTGATCGCGAGGCGTGAGAACAGCTCCAGGTACTGCGGCGTGAACTCAGCCAGCTTTCGCATGGCAAGTCCCGGTCGCTTTGCTTTGACAAACGAAAGAAGTTGCATGGTGAGGAGCTCGGGAAACATAATGAAATCGCTTTTATAGTCCGACGCCACGTCCACAAAATACTCACATTGTTGCGCGAATTCCGTGAAGCTCTTGATCTCCCGGAGCTGGTATTGGACGATAAAAATCCGGACCGGTTTGATCGCCACGTACTTCTTGTGAGGATCGGGCGCATAATCGAGGTTCGTCCACTCCAGCAGGGTCGCATGACCTTTGGATTCCTTGTCTGAATCCATGTACGATTCGATCAAGCGCTTCACGACAAATCCGTTCGAGAGCTGTGTCGTAAGAACCGGATCCACGAGCACTTTGTTGATGACCTTCTCCACATATTCGCGGGCGGACATTTTGTTTTGGTGATCCGCGTAGCCGGGAATCCGTCCTCCCAGGACGATGCGCATCAGATTTTTATCTCTGACGAGATCCTTGCGGGCCTGGTAGAGGCGGCGCGCAAGCTTCATGCCGCGATATTCCGGGTCTACCATAATTTCAATCCCGTACAGTGTCTCGCCCTCGGGGTTATGGTTACGGATAAACCCCTCATCGGCGATCTCCCGCCAGCTGTGCCGCTCTCCATACAGGTCG
Source organism: Ignavibacteria bacterium UBA6688 (assembly GCA_002454845.1). GTDB lineage: Bacteria > Bacteroidota > Ignavibacteria > UBA10030 > UBA10030 > UBA6688. The sequence goes on along the minus strand of DKJQ01000080.1, from coordinate 7,448 downwards.
AAATCGATGATGAGGCTGCTCGAGGAGGCGACAAGAGATTCTCCATACTCGATGCAGAGTTGGCCCTCGGGGAAGAGGGAAAGCTGACTCTCAAGTTGTTCGCGCCTCCATGGTTTCATGCCGGGAAAGCATTTCAACTGCAGCGCGATAAGCTGATCGTAGTCGTCGATCCTGATGGGGCGGATGACAATGCTCTTTTCAAACGATGTAAGATCAAGCTCGCTCATAGGTTCCTCTCTTGCGATACTCTGCTGATGATAGGAACAGCAATATAGCCTCTGCACCGGTGAGGTGCAACGAAAACCGCTGGTTGCCTCTACTATAGAGATGCGCAGCATCGCTGAACCCGGATCCCGGCTGAGTCCCGGAAAAAACAGCGTCGCTGCATTTTTGTTGCCCTTCAAACAAAGACCAGTTAACTTTTTAACAACAGCTATCCGTTCTGCACCATCAGCACCAGGAGAGTGGTATGACATCTTCTCGTCCTTCGCAGCTGCCACCGAATCCGCAGAGCATCGATCTGATCATGCTCCCCTTTCAGAGGTTTGCGCAACTTGAATCATCGGCGGGTATCTTATTGCTCCTCTGTACGGTGATTGCACTCCTCTGGTCAAACTCTGCCTGGGGTGAAAGCTATACCAGTCTCTGGCAGGCAAAGCTCACGGTCGGGTACGGTGATTTTCTCCTTTCCAAACCGCTGCTCCTCTGGATCAACGACGGTTTGATGGCGATCTTCTTTTTTGTCGTGGGATTGGAGATTAAGCGCGAAATTCTCATCGGCGAGCTTGCGTCCCTGAAGAAATCCATGCTGCCGGTGGCTGCAGCCCTGGGGGGGATGATCGCTCCCGCTCTGCTGTACCTGATCTTCAATGCAGGAACGGAAGGGGCACCGGGATGGGGAATTCCCATGGCAACTGATATCGCCTTTTCGCTCGGCGTCCTGGCCTTGCTGGGAAGCCGCGTTCCGGTCTCCATCAAAGTGTTTCTGACGGCGTTTGCCATTGTTGACGATATCGGAGCGGTTCTGGTCATCGCTTTCTTCTATACCGCCGACCTTGCGGCGGGATATCTTCTGTGGGGTGCCGGGTTTCTGGCGCTGCTTCTGGTGGCCAACGCGATGGGTGTCCGGCACGCGCTGGTCTACGGCCTGCTCGGAACCTGCTTGTGGTTTGTGTTCCTGAAATCCGGTGTGCATGCGACCGTCGCCGGTGTGCTTCTCGCGGTGACCATCCCGGCCCGGACGCGTTTGCATGCGCAGGCATTTCTCGAGCGGGCGCGCGCCGTTCTCGACGTTTTTGACCGCGCGGATGACACCCCGTCCGAAACCATGGATTCCGATCAGCAGGCGGCGATCTACACGCTGGAGGAGGCGTGTGAACATGTCGAAACACCCATGCAACGGTTCGAGCATACCCTCCACCCATGGGTAACGTTCTTTATCATGCCGGTGTTCGCTCTCGCCAACGCGGGGGTGGTGCTGGAAGGCGATATCGGTTCGGCCCTCGGTCATCCGACCACACTCGGGATCATTGTCGGATTGTTTTTCGGAAAGCAGATCGGCGTTACGCTGTTCGCATGGCTCGCGGTGAAGGCCGGGTGGGCCTCGCTCCCAGCCTCCGTTTCCTGGAAGCAAATTTACGGCGTTGCCCTGCTCGGCGGGATTGGTTTCACCATGTCCCTGTTTATTGCCGGACTGGCATTCGGGGAAGGCGCCATGCTCGCCGCGTCAAAGGTCGGCATCCTTGCGGCGTCCCTGCTCTCCGGGATTGTGGGCTACATTGTTTTGAGGAACCTGGGGCCGGAATCCCACTGACTCCCGGTTCGCCGGATTCCCACGGGCGGGAACGTTAATTCGTCTCCGCAGGCGTGAGCGATGGTACTCCCCCTTGCTCACGCCTTTTTTTTTTGGCATCTTGTGCATCGGCAATGATGCCGCCAGGAACCGTCCAACCCAACCATGAGAAGTATCTCGCTTCGGGCACAGGTTTTTATCATCGTCAGTGTTCTCGCCCTGGGTGTGCTGAGCGCGACGGTCTTCATTGCCAACGCTGTTGAAGGGGCGCGTGAGAGCATCATCCGGTTGAACCGGGACCGTCTCTCGTCATTAACGGGGGATCTCAGCCGGCGGTACGGGTCGGTGATCTCCTTTGTCGCTCCCGAACAATTTGCCGACACCTCATTATCCCAGCGTCTGGAATTGACAACGGTCCTGACCGGGATCACGGGGGAGGAACTTCTCAAGGCTCCCAACGCCGAGGCAGGTTTCTTCCATTCTCTCTGGAACAGGGAGGTCGGCTTCGCGGCATTGCATGCTCCTTCCAGCACCCCTTACGCACGCCTTCTCGGTGCCCTCACCCAATCAACCATTGATCAAAGGCAGGAACAATGGGGTCATCACCAATCGGAGAACGCCAACTATCTGATTGTGACGAAACCGGTCTTTGCGCGGAACCACCTTGTCGGGGTTGCGTGGGCTTTCGACGATCTCGACGATGAGCTGGCCGATGTCCTGGTGCGCGATGGTACGCCGTTGCTCCAGATTCTCGTCGTGCTCGGAATCTTTCTTGCGTCGATGTTCGTCATCTCCCTCCGGCGGGGAGTTGCTGATATGCAGTCAAGGCTCGACCGGCTGAAATCGGATCTCTCCTTTCGTCTCCCCGTCTCCCGTTCGGAGCTTGGACGCATCGCCTCCTCAGTCAATGAATTGGCCGACACGATCCAGAAGGAGCAGCGGGAGAAGACAGAGCTCCAGAAGGCCATCCAGCAGAAGGAAAAGCTGGCATCGCTCGGTCAGTTGATCGCCGGCGTCGCGCATGAGATCCGGACGCCGCTCGCCGCCATGAAGACGCGCATCCAGCTCTGGCAACGGGCAGCCAGGGGGACGCGTGCGCGGTCTCCTCGGACGGATATCACGAAGGAGTCCATGACCATGGTGGTGCGTGAACTCGATAGGATGGAGAACATTGTCAGGAAGCTGTTGTATTTTTCCAAGGAACGGACTCCGAAATTCCGGGACGGAGACCTCCATGCCGTGATCGATTCCGCGCTCGACGTGGTTCGGCACAACCTTCGGAAAAAGCGGATCGCCATCAAACGCTTTTTCACGACGGGTTCCCCCATGGTCCCTATGGATGAAAATGAAATTCGCGAGGTAATCCTGAATCTCCTTGCCAACGCTATGGAAGCCATGCCGGAGGGGGGATCCATCAGTATAACAACCGACCGGACGGGCGAGAGGATGACCGTGACGGTTGAGGATTCCGGAGAAGGGATACCGCCCGCGGTAGCGGCAAAGATCTTTGATCCCTTCTTCACAACAAAGGAATCCGGGACGGGGTTGGGTCTCTCCATCGCCTATGAGATCATCCACGCGCATCAAGGAACCCTGGAGTATGTAAAAACGAACGGAGGGGGAGCCCGTTTTATCCTCTCACTTCCGACCATGCGGAAACTCTCTACCTCAACGGAACAACCATGAGTCGTTCATCCATCCGTCGACGCGCGCTGGTCGTCGACGACGAACCTTCGAGTCGCCTGAACATCCGGGACCTTCTTTCCATGGAGCGCTTTGCGGTCGATGAAGCCGGAGACGGTCTGGATGGGCTCGAGATGGTAAAGCGGAATTCCTATGATGTCGTGCTGCTCGATATCCGGATGCCGAAGATGGATGGGCTGACGACGTTAAAGAACATCAAACTGCTTCAGCCGATGCTCCCCGTCATTGTCTTTACTGCATTTGGTTCCAGTGACCGCGCTATCGAGGCGATGAAGAGTGGCGCTTTCGATTATCTCACGAAGCCGTTCGACATCGACGAGCTGGTGGAGGTGATCCGGCGGGCCGTGGAGCACAAAAGTCTCGCCACGGAAGTGCAAGTTCTTCGCCAGCGTCTTGCGGATGTGGACGCTGGCGAATACCAACCGGACCGGTTTGTGAGCAAATCGCCGTCCATGCAAAAGATCTTCAAAATGATTGGCAAAGTGGCTCCGTCGGACGTCACCGTGTTGATCGAAGGGGAAACCGGAACCGGTAAGGAGCTTGTCGCAAACGCGATCGAGTACCATTCCCGTCGCAGGGAAAAACCGTTCGTGAAAGTCAATTGTTCCGCGATCCCGGAAGGATTGCTGGAGAGCGAACTATTTGGGCATGAAAAAGGGGCGTTCACGGGGGCCCATCAACAACGGCAGGGGCGGTTCGAGCTGGCAGATGGGGGCACCCTGTTCCTGGATGAGATTGGGGAACTGAGTCCGGCCCTCCAGCCCAAGATCCTCCGTGTCCTCGAGCAGGGAGAATTCCAGCGTGTCGGCGGAAAGGAGACGCTGCGCGTTGATGTCCGCGTCCTTGCTGCGACCAACCGGAATCTGCAGGAGGAGGTGCAGGCCGGGCGGTTCCGGAAAGATCTCTTTTTCCGCCTACAAGTGGTTCATATCGTCATCCCGCCCCTGCGTGAACGACGTGAGGATATTCCTCCCCTGGTGAATCACTTTTTGAAGAAACATGGGGGCAAGCGTGATCTTCTTGCAACGCGCCAGGTCCTTTCACTCCTAAAGGACTATGAATGGCCCGGGAATGTCCGTGAACTGGAAAACGTGATCGAGCGGGCTGTGGTTCTTACTCCGGGGCGGACGATCACCCATGAACATATTTCCCTTCCCACGATTTCCGCTTCTGACAGCGTCACGAAATCCCGTTCCAACGACCCATCTTCGCTCGCTCTGCGCGATATTCTTGAGACGGTAGAGCGAGATGTCATCCTCACGGCCCTGCAGCGAGCCCGATGGAACAAAACAAGGGCGGCAAAGCTGCTGAAGATCAGCCGTCGCGTCCTTTTCACCAAGATCAAAGAATACAAACTCACGCCGTAGTTTGCCCGCGTGTCCTTCGTCACAAGTGTGTCAAATCCCCCCGCTTGAGCAGTTTCACCCCTTGGGTGTTTCTCCCTGTTCATAGATTTTCCCGGAAAAAACGAACTTCCCGTGATGGTACGTGTCTTGCCTTCTTCTATGGCATCACTGTGGAATTTCAAACGGGAAAACGATGAACACTGGTCAGACTCTTCTTACTATCGGCGCCCTCATTCTCTTGGGGACGACAATTGTTACCACGAACCGCACATCCTTCCAGCATGGTGTGATACTCCAGCAAACGGAAATCGGTCTCTATGCCGTTTCGGTTGCGCAGGGTTTGATTGAAGAGGCGGCGGGAAAGGCTTTCGACTCCTACACGGCGCCCCCGCTCGATACCACGCTGAACACACAGATTGCCACGTCCGTGAGTGACCTATCGACAACGCTGGGTCCGGAAACCGGGGAAGTCTATCCGAACTTTGACGATTTCGATGACTATAGCACCGCAACGCCGCGCAGCGTGTTCATCACCGGGGTGGACACGTTGAAAATCTGGGCCACCGTGTTCTATATCAATCCCTCCAATCCCAACACCGATGCCGGCACGCGAACATGGCATAAGAGAATGCTCGTCTCCGTGACCGGTCCGTCGATGCTCGATACAATAAACGTCCCTTATATCTTCAGTTACTGGTACTTCAGGTGATCCTATGGGCGCAAGCACGATGTTCGACATTGTCAGTTCAACCGTGATCGCGGGAATTCTTTTCTTGATGGTTATCCGGTTGAGCGCGCAGGCAAATGAAACAGCGCTGGTCTACCACACCAACCTGATGGTCCAGCAGAACATGATTTCCCTCGTGGGAGTGATCGAGCATGATTTTCGGAGGATTGGCTTTTGCGCCGATCCGAGCAAGATCGACAACCCGACGGAGGCCATCCGTTTGGCCGATTCATCGAGCATCAGGTTCTGGACCGACGTTGATAATAACGGGGCGCTCGATTCCATTTACTATTATGTCGGTTCGACAAGCGAAGCGGCTGTTGCGGAAACCCAAAATCCGCGGGACCGGATCCTGTACCGGCAAACAAACACCGGGTCTCCGTTGGTCATGCAGATCGGGGTGACTCAATTTCGATTCAGGTACTTCGACTCCCTGGGAGATTCCATAACCCTCCCGGTTGTCGATCCGCGCCAGGTTCACACCCTGGAAATCTCCATGGCTGTTGAGAGCCCCGCGCCGTACCAGCTGGAGTACACCTCTGTCGGCGATACGCTGGCTGATTTTCAGGTGTTCTGGCGACAGCTTCGTCTGGCAGCACGCAATCTTCGTAACCGATAATAGAGAGGAGCTTTACGATGGGACGCACTTCACTCATTATGATCATGGGATTCAGCACGGCTCTCATGATGTTCGGATTTGACCTTTCCAAAGTCTCCACCGCCGCGTATGAAAATTACATCGGCTACTATGAACGGACGACCGCACATAATATTGCCGGCAGCGTTGCGAACATGGCATGCAACGAGTTCTTCCGTGACTCAACCTGGAGTGCTTCAAGCTACAATACCATGAGCATCTTCGGCGGAACAGCAAAGGCGACAATCCAGAAGTTTAGCGTCGGGGATCAAAAACACGCGAGGTTGATCGTCTCGACGCAATACCTCAACGCACGCGATACGGTCGTAGTCCTCTGGGGACAAAGCCGCTTCTCGAAATTCGCGTACTACAGCAATGTGGAAGGTTCCATCTGGTGGGTGACCGGGGATACTGTGTGGGGACCGTTTCACACCCAGGATAAAATGCGTGCAGCGGGGACTCCGGTGTTCCAGGGGAAGGCCACCAATCGCGATGGATTGATTCTCAAAGACACCGCGGCGCACCCGCAGTTCCTCGGCGGTTATCAAACCGGTGTCTCCGTCAGCCTTCCCAACGATATGAGCACCATCGAGAATTCTGCGAGCGCCGGGGGGAGGTTGATCACCGGGGTAAACACCGTTTATATTACGTTTAACGCGGATGGAACATTGAACCATAAAATCGGGAGCGCTTCATGGGTGAACAACGTGAACATCTCAACCTGGGCCCCCAATGGTGTCATTTGTGTCAGGAACGGGGACCTCCGTGTTCAGGGGACGGTCAATGGAAAAGTGACCATTGCAGCAACCGGATCGACACGCGGAAGGGTGTATCTCGACGATGATATTAAATATGCGGCCGACCCGCGTGTCGGACCCTCTGATGACATCATGGGGATCTGTGCACAGAATAACATCATTATGACGGATAACACCGCGAACCAGACGAATATTCAAATCGATGCAGCATTGTTTTCCCTGAACGGTGGGCTTTCTGCTGAAGATTACAGCAGCGGTGATCCACGAGGGGTGATCGATCTTTACGGAGGAATTACACAGAATTCACGGCAGGCTGTGGGAACGTTCACCGGAACCCCCCCCGTGATCAATCATGGTTACCGTAAGAACTACCGATATGACAGTCGGTTGATGCAGGAAGCCCCCCCCTATTTCCCCCTCACGGGAGTCTACGAAATCTTGTCTTGGTATGAAAAGTAATCTCAAAACAAGACAGTCTATCCCG
>DKJQ01000079.1:5433-40325 GCA_002454845.1 Ignavibacteria bacterium UBA6688 | reverse complement strand
AGGAGACCAACCGATATACCTCAAAGCCGAAGATATGTCAACAATTGAGCCTGATGAATTCGAAGGAGCGATTCAACCGATTTAATTTCCAAAACAACCTCACTTTCAACAACCACATCTAACCTGCAACCACAGTCGAGCCGGACTCCCTTATACATAAGAGGTAAAGGCTTTTGACGTTCATAGTGAATCCCTAAGGCAGATAGTTCAAAGCAAAGAGATTCTTCATACGTGGACTCCAAAAGTCCAGGCCCCAGCACTTTGTGAACCTCGATGGCTGCCCCAATTATTTTCTGCGTTAATATGTTCTCGTTCACCTTCTCCCCCGCGTTCTCCGCGCCTCTGCGGTGAATTCTAACCCTCCAACAACTGTTTACGCTGGCTGTGTTGGAATCTGTTGAGCAGGTTTTTTCGGACGGAAGAGCGCATACCCGAGCAACGCTCCAAGGATCGAGAAGAGCGGGTACACGATCAGCGTCACGAACAAATTGCCGAGGATGCCCGAAACGCTGGCTGAATCCTTCAGTGAGCTTTCAAACTGCTCGCGCATCTGCTCGACCGTCTCGCCGGGCAGACTCCCGTCCTCTGCAAGCCGTTCCAACGCCTTCTCGATAATGGAACGAAGAAACTCCGCTTCCACCGGCCCCAGGATCGTCAGGATCAGGACACTGATAGTAGTTGAGATAAAAGCACCGGCAATCCCGGAAATCAAACCAAGAATGAGTGCATCCGATGACTCGAGCGGCTCCATCTCCGGAGTGAATTCACTCTTATACAGATACATCGTCAGCAAGCCGCCGAGCCACACCCCGGCACAACAGCAGCAATTAATGAGACTGATGCCGGGAATCCCGGCCACCGCACCGATAACAGCCCCGCCGATCAATCCCGCACGCCATTTACTGGGCTTCTCGAACATAAGGTGAACCTTCCTTGATGATGAATTGCGTTCGAAGCTGGGAAAGCGCTTCGATGAAAAGAGGGAGGACATACCAGGGCATGATCAAACCAAACAGGGCGCCAGTAACGGCGCGTGAAACCGTCGTACTCTCATATCCGGTGAGCAGGCTCAGAATCGCGTCGATCCCCATCGGAATGACCGCAACGAAGATCCACCGATGAGCCGGAAGGGATGCAGCAGCTTTCTTTCTCCACGCCGCCAGAACGACGGAGGAAAGGAAGAAACTGAAATAGATCGCGGAACACCTGACACAGACACCGAGTTTTTCCCCATCAACGTGAAAGGAACGATGGTCGAATTGGTGACAAACCGGCGCATAGAGAGAATAGAGCGCAGAACCGATGGGACTTCCGGCGGCACTGAGCATGGGTGCGAGCAGGATGCCCGCCGACCAGAGGCCGATGAGGAGGAGAAGAATCAACTGAATGCGTTTGGCAGGTTTCATAGAAATGTTGCAGCCATTATCGCGAGTATTGGGCTCTTTGTCAAGAAGCAGAGAAGACTGATTGCAGATAGCAGATTGCAGCCAGCAGATCACAGATAAGAGTAAACAGCCTTCTTGATCTGCGCCCTGTCGTCTGCCGTCTGCAGTCTGCCGTCTGTCTTCTCCCATCTTGCATCTCATTCCATATTCCGGTATTTTTGTCGGCACATTTTGGGACAGTTGTCGAGAGCTTTCCAGAGAGGCACGGGACCGGCTTCGCACAATGACCACGCAAAAGAACTATACCATCGGGCTGATCCAGATGGCCTTCGGCAAAGACACCGAGGTCAACCTGCAGCGGGCCATCGTCAAAATCGAAGATGCCGCACGGAAAGGCGCGCAGCTGGTTTGTCTGCCGGAGCTGTTCCGTTCCCAGTACTTTTGCCAGAGTGAGAATGCGGACCTTTTCAACCTCGCGGAACCGGTTCCCGGCCCCACCACGAAAGCCCTCGGTGAAGTCGCCAAAAAGCTAAGGCTTGTTATCGTCGCCCCCCTGTTTGAACGCCGCGCCCCCGGCATCTACCACAATAGCGCCGCAATCATCGAGGCGGACGGAACCATCGCCGGGTTGTACCGCAAGATGCATATCCCCGACGACCCATCGTATTACGAGAAATTTTACTTCACCCCCGGCGACATCGGCTTCAAAGCCTTCGATACGACAGTCGGAAGGATCAGCACGCTGATCTGCTGGGATCAGTGGTATCCTGAAGGCGCCCGTCTCTCCGCCCTGCAGGGAGCCTCCATCCTGTTTTATCCCACGGCAATCGGCTGGCACCCGCACGAAAAGGAACGGTTCGGAAAAGCACAACGCGAGGCTTGGCAAACCGTCCAGCGAGGACACGCCATCGCCAACGGTATCTACGTTGCCGCTGTGAACCGTATCGGGTTTGAGCAACCGGTGCCCGGCGCTGCGGGGATCGAATTCTGGGGATCATCCTTTATCGCGGACCCACAGGGGGTGATCCTCGCTGAAGCTTCAACCGACAAGGAAGAAACCCTGATCGCTGATATTGATCTTACCCACCTTGAAGAGATCCGGCGCAACTGGCCCTTCCTGCGTGACCGGCGGATCGATGCGTACGGCGATATCACACAACGTTTTCTTGACGACACCGCGCCCAGGTAACATTCCTTCGTGAATACGACACCGTCTGCATCAGGCTTCCATATGCCTGCCGAGTGGGAACGCCATGAGGCGACCTGGCTTGGCTGGCCCCACAACCGGACCGATTGGCCGGGCAAGATCGCTCCCATCCCCTGGGTCTACGGCGAGATGATCCGGAGAATCGCTCCGGGCGAAAAAGTCCGACTTCTCGTCAACCCTCGCACCAGGAACCAGGCACAGCGCATCCTCCAACGGGTCGGGATAAACCCGGCTCAGATCGAGTATTTCAACATCCCTACCAATCGCGGATGGACCCGGGATACCGGTCCTATTTTTCTCAGGAAGGGGAAGGAAACCGTCATCGCCCGTTTTCGTTTTAACGGCTGGGCAAAATATCCCGACTGGAAGAGAGACGACGCCATCCCGGATACTGTCGGGAGGAAACTTGGTCTGAAGTCCCTCCGCGCAAGGATTGGGAAAAAAGATTTCGTGTTGGAGGGGGGAAGTATCGACGTGAATGGCCGGGGGACGCTCATCACCACGGAAGAGTGCCTGCTCGATCCGGCTGTCCAGGTGCGCAATCCAGGCTTCGGGAAGGGGGAGGTTGAACAAGCCCTCCGCGAGAACCTGGGCGTGATGAACATCCTTTGGCTGAAACAGGGGATTGCCGGCGACGACACGCACGGCCACGTCGACGACCTCTGCCGGTTCGTCAATCCCACAACCGTCGTGCTGGTCCAGGAATCGAACCCCGGTGATATAAATTATCGACCGCTCCAGGAGAACCGCGAGTTGATGCAAGCCATGCGACTGGAGGATGGCTCCAGGGTGGAAGCCGTCCATCTCCCCATGCCGGCCCCTCTCTTTCTTGACGGCCAGCGTCTCCCGGCCAGCTATGCCAATTTCTACATTGCGAATGCCGCCGTTCTCGTCCCCACCTTCAACGATCCTAACGACCGGATGGCACTCGGTATCCTGTCTGAGCTCATCACCGACCGTCCTGTGATCGGCATCCACGCGGTCGATCTGGTGTGGGGACTTGGAACCGTTCACTGTCTCACGCAGCAACAACCCGCGCCGTAAGGGTGTCTTGCATCTCCACGCTTTAACGCGTACCTTTTGCCCCAGAGATGCAGCAGCTTTTGACGCACAATCAACGCTTCCCCTCAGTGTTCAAATCTCGACCTCAGATCACGGAGTTTCCCATGTCAACGACCCGTTTTTGCTTGCTGGCCTGTTTTCTTTTCCTTCTTACAGGATGTTCAAAAACAGAAATGGATACCAAAAGTACTTCCGACCTCACCATGAAGATCAAACGTTTCGCTCCCGCGGAAATCACCGCCGACATCTCCAGGCTGTCGGAAGGGGATCGCAAAGCCCTCACCAAGCTGTTTGAAGCATCCCTGCTTATCGACAAGATCTATACCCGCCAGGTCTGGAGCGGGAACGATGCACTGAGGGCAAAACTGGAAGCCGATGTGTCTCCTGAAGGGAAGGAGCGGTTTCGGTACTATACTATCAACATGAGTCCATGGTCGGGCCTTGACGACAACGCACCCTTTATCGATGGGGTGCCGGAGCGGCCGGCACATGCGAACTATTACCCGGACGATATGACGAAGGAGGAGTTCGAGCGGTGGCTCGCTACACTCCCTGTAAGCGAGCAAGAGAAAGCAACCGGTTACTTTCACACCATTCGTCGCGGAGCCGGTGGAGCACTCATGACCGTTCCGTATAACGAAGAATACAAAGAGTTTCTTGAACCGGCAGCCAAACTGCTTCACGAGGCCGCGGCCCTTACCTCGGACAAGAGCCTGAAGAACTACCTCACCACGCGCGCCGATGCATTCTTGAGCAACAACTATTATGCAAGCGATGTGGCCTGGATGGAGCTTGACAGCCCGATCGAACCCACCATAGGCCCGTACGAAGTGTATATGGACGAGCTCTTTAATTACAAGGCGGCGTTCGAATCATTCATCACCCTGAGAAACGACGCGGAGACGCAGAATCTCCAGAAGTATTCCCAATACCTCCAGGAAATCGAGAACAACCTCCCCATCGACAAGAAATACCGGAACGCCAAACTGGGAGAGCTCTCCCCCATCCGTGTCGTCGATCAGGTGATGGTGGGAGGTGAAGCGCGTGAGGGAGTAACCACGGCGGCGTTCAACCTTCCGAACGATGAGAGAGTGGTGAAGGAAAAAGGGAGCAAACGCGTGATGCTTAAGAACGTGCAGGAGGCAAAATTTGCCAAGGTCCTGACGCCAATTGCAGGCGTCGTCCTCGAGCCGGGTCAGCGGTCCCTGGTCGCATTTCAACCGTTCTTTACGCACATCCTTGCCCATGAGCTGATGCACGGACTCGGGCCACATAACATCACGGTCAACGGGAAGAAGACAACCGTCCGGCAGGAGCTGAAAGAGTTAAGCTCCGCCTTCGAGGAGGCAAAAGCCGACATCTCCGGCCTTTTCGCCCTGCAGTATTTGATCGATAAAGGGGTGGTCGAAAAATCGATGGAAGAATCGATGTACGTTACCTACCTGGCCAGCTCGTTCCGTTCCGTCCGCTTCGGCCTGAACGGCGCGCACGGGAAAGGAATGGCATTCCAGTTCAATTACCTCATGGACGAGGGGGCGATCATGTTCGACCAGGAGGTGGGGACGTTCAAGGTGGATCTTGCTGCAATCAAGGCGGCAGCGAAGAAGCTTACCGGTGAGATCATGACGGTACAAGCGGAAGGAAGCTACGAGAAAGCCAAGGCGCTCCTCGACAAGTACGGCGTGATCCGGCCATCGATGCAAAGCGCGCTGGACAGGCTGAAGGAAGTCCCGACCGACATCGAACCAAACTTTCCGCTTGCCTCTGAGCTCAAGTTTTGACTTTTGATGTCGGAAGAATTACTTTCACTGGGTACGATCATTTTCTTGACCCGCGAAACACCCGGAATACACGAAAGAATTGTTTCACCCGGGCTCTCTTCCCCTATTCCTTGTAAAAGGCGGAAAGTTCATTTCAGCAGGCCCTGCCAAATATATTTTGTGTGTTTCGTGGGCTGAGCAATTGTTTTTTAGATAACGAATCACAGGGAGACCGATGAGAGAATACCTCGACCTCGTTGAACGCGTACTCACCAAGGGACAGCTCAAGCCGAACCGGACCGGCGTCGACACGCTGTCGTTTTTTTCCGAGTACTACAAAGTGGACCTGAGCGAGGGCTATCCCCTGATCACCACCAAGAAAATGAATTTCAAGTCGATGCTGCGCGAGGTGCTCTGGTATCTCTCGGGCGAGGACCACATCCGCAATCTCCGCAACCACACGAAGATCTGGGACGCGTGGGCGGACGAGAACGGCAACCTCGATACCGCCTATGGCCGCTACTGGCGCCGGTTCCCTAGCGCGCAGATCAATCCGGCCACGGGGCAGTATGAGGTGAAGGAATTCGATCAGATCGGGGCCGTCCTCCAGGCTCTCAAGACAAATCCGCACTCACGTCGGATGGTCGTGTCGGCATGGGAACCGGGAAACGCCTGGGGAAGCAAACTTCCCCCCTGCCACTATACCTTCGCGTTCAATGTCCAGGGGAACAAGCTGAACTGCCATCTTACGCAACGTTCCGGTGACATCGCCCTTGGCATTCCGTTCAACCTTGCTGCGTACGCCCTGCTGACCCAGGCCATCGCATCGGAGACCGGATTTGATGTGGGATACTTTAGCCACACCATCATCGACGCGCACATCTACGTCAACCATATAGACGGACTCAAGGAGCAACTCAAACGGACCCCGAAGCCTCTGCCGAAACTGGTCATCGCAAAAGAACCGTTCGATCAGCTCCGGTTCGAAGACTTCGAATTGATCGGCTATGAATGCGACGAGCCGATCAAATTTGAGGTGGCGGTGTGAAGCTGAGTATCATCGCCGCGTTAAACCGTGATCGTGTTATCGGTGTCGGGGGAAAATTACCCTGGCATGTTTCCGAGGATCTCAAGCGGTTCAAGCGACTGACGACAGGACATACCGTTCTGATGGGTCGAAAAACGTACGAGTCCATGGGCAAACCCCTCCCCAACCGCAGGAATGTCGTTCTCACTTCACAGAAGATCCAGGGCGTCGAAACCTATCCCACCATCGGACACGCTCTCCAGGCCCTTCAGGATCAGGAACAGGTATTCGTTATTGGGGGTGGGGAGTTGTATACCCAGTTGCTCGATTCAGCGCAAGCGTTGTACCTGACCATCGTTGACCAGGTGGTCGAAGGGGACACCTTCTTCCCGCCGTATGAGCATCTCATTGGAGACACGTTCAGGCTGGTGAACTCGGAGCCACACGAGGGATACCGCTTTGAGGATTATGAGAGAGTGGGGTGATACACCTGCGGGAACTGATCCAATACTACCATCAAATAAACGTGAACAGTGGAACAGTTCAAAACCTTCCATTTTCAACCGCCGGAGGCCCATTAACTGAAGAATGCGAGAGCATTCTCCTATTTGGATAACAACATTGTCGGCTCAACCTTCCACCTTCCACCGCCGGAGGCCGCCGAAGGCCTATAACTACTCGATGCGTCAGCATCGTTCTATTTGGATCAAAGCACGCGCAAGCGTGCGACTGTTTGGATCTGCGCGAATTCAGCGTTGGCCTGTGTCCAAGTAGTAGCCTGCTTCGCAGGCTTCATCAGTAAGCCTCCGGCGGATCGCGCTAGCGATCCCCAAATCGGATCAAAGCCCATTCGCCCCGACTTCAACCTCAGTAAATCCCTTTCGCAAGTCCGCCATCGACCAACAGGTTGACGCCATTGATGTAGCTCCCCTGCTCCGAAGCAAGAAAGGCGACAACATTTCCGATTTCCTCAGGCCTTCCCAGTCGCCCGGTGGGAATCGTTTTGGCTGACTCCACAAGATACTCTTCGAAGGACATCTTCTTTTCCGCTGCCCGTGATGCACTCAACTCCTCCTGCCGCTTGGTCAGGATAAGTCCGGGGCATACCGTATTCACCGTGATGTTGTTCCCTGCGTACTGGTTTGAGAGGACCTTTGAGAGACCCAGAATCCCGGGCCTCAGCGTTGAGGAAATCAGTAACTCGTTGATCGGCTGTTTGGCGGCCACTGATACGATCGTGATCACCCTTCCCCACTTCTGTTTGTCCATCGAAGGGAGGACGGCCCGCATGAGACGGACGACGCTCATCAACGTCAGTTCAACCCCCTTCCCCCACTCTTCATCAGGAAGCGACATGAGATGTCCGGCTGGCGGTCCCCCTGCGTTGTTCACGAGAACGTGGATCGTTTCGAACTCCTTGAGTGCAGTTTCAACAAGCCTGGTGATGTCCGTTGCCCTGCTCACGTCCGCGACAACCGGCAGAACAGTTGCTCCGGTCTTGGTCCGGATTTCCTCCGCCGTTTGACGAAGGGTTTTCTCGACGCGGGAGCAGAGCACAACCTTTGCTCCTTCGCGTGCCAGGGCCATGGCGGAAGCCTTGCCAAGTCCCTGGCTCGACGCAGTCACGAGGGCAATCTTATTCTTGAGTCCGAGATCCATGGTACCTCCTTTTCAAAGGCAATTGTGCCTTCGACCATGTCAGAACGCTTTAATGCCTTTTTCTTCCAGGCGCTGGGTCAGCAGTTTCATTACTTCCTCGTGAGGGATTGTGGTGCGCGAGCCGGAATTTTTGACAGCTTCTTCCAGGGTCCCCTTGCGGTCCGCGAGCCAGGCCCAGAGGTTGTATCCCAACCGGTTCCGGTCATTGGGTTCCCGGGTCGGGATATCAGCCACGAGGGTGTAAGCGAGTTTCTCGAGTGACTCTGCCGGAAATTCAGCAATCGGCGGCGGCGGTTTGGTTGCCATGGCGGTTCAAGGTTTGTTGGTGAGAAGGATTATTCGCGACGAATATAGAAAGTTTTTGAAGAGCGTTCAAGCCATCACAGGTTGTGTCCGATCCTGAAGTACAGGAGCAGCGGCCCGAGACTGACAGGGTTATCGAGGATCTCTTTTCGAAAGAAAAAGCTTCGCCCGGCCGAGAACTCAGCCGGTCCAATCGGGGTGTCAAACGCGAGCGTCAATCCGATTCCGTGACGAAGGTCCTTGAGCCGGATCTGTTCGGCGGTCGCCCAGATTGAGCCGAGGTCGTAGCGCGCTTTGATGTAGGTGTCGAAGAAAATCGCGATCGGACTATGGTACCGGTACTCGAGGCTCGCAACCACCAACTGGCGTCCACGGCTGTTATCTTCCCTCAGTCCAAAAAATGTCTCCTGACCTCCCAGGCTGTATTGCTCCGAAAGTGGCAGGGTCTCGTCGGCGAACCCGAACAGAATTCGCGGCCGCAAGGTGTGGCGGTTGAAGTACGTCTGATAGGATTCGTACCCCAGCGACATCTTGGTGAACCCGATGCCGCTGCGAACGCGAATCAGGGCAGACTCATACGAAAAGTCCATGGCCACGCCGTTCCGGGGATAGGGGAAGCGGTCAAGGTTGTCGATCACGGTGCCGAATTTGAGGGAAGCGATCTTGTAGCTTTCGGTAGGAAACGGGTCGCCGGAAAAGCTCCAGACACGGTGCGATTCCAACCGTCCCTGGACCGTGACGGAGCCGAGGCGCTCGAGTTGCGCCCCGAACGTCACCGAGCCGCCTTGTCGAAGTTGCCGATACTCCCCGACCCGGATCCGGTTCCACTCTTGAGGATCGGGAAGAAAATCGTCCGCGAAGACATTGACATCGCGGAAGGCGTAGTAAGCTTTCAGATTGAAGGTCAGGTAGGAATCAAAAACCCTGGTTGCCTGGAATTCCGCTGTCAAGGTCCTGTTTCTGTTACCACCCGCATAGTGCGCCCCCAGTTGGGCCCCAATGCCGAGCAGGTTTTCATCCCGTATGTCGATCGAGGGTTGCATCGAGCGTTCGTTGTCGGAACGAAGACCGAACCGGATAAGCTCGGTACTCCGCTCTTTGATGGCAAAAGATACGACGTTCTTCCCCCCTTCCCGATGCACTCCGAGCACCACCTGTTCAAACAAATTGGTGCTGTAGACATTCGCCAAACCTTGTCCCACCTTTGTGATATTGAACACTTCTCCCTCTTCCCACGGGAGCTCGCGCCAAACCACATAATCCCTGGTTTTCGACGTGCCGAAAATGTCGCGTCGGTAGACGATTCCTTCATCGAGCACCAGGGTTGCGCTGTTTGCCCTGCCATCGAAGGAGATTGAGTCTACACGTGCCAGAGAATATCCCTGTTCACGGTACTCCCAAAGCAGCCGATCCACAGCGGCCCGGAAGTCCGGATCGGTCACCGGTCGCCCCAGCAAGTGCTCGAAAAATACACCAAGCGTATCATCGGGGATCAACGCGTTCCCTTCGAAGAGGACACTGCTCAGCACCGGATGCGGCTCCGCCCGGAGCTGCAAAGTGACAGATTGGGGCTGTTCCGTCACGGCAACAGCAACGTCCTGGAACTCGCCGCTCGCATGCATCTCTGTAACAAGCGCCAGGACATCCGACTCCGGAAGATTGAGCTTGCGCGCGACGGGCATGGCCCGTGTTAACCACCGCTGGTTGAGCTTCAAGGCATCGAACTGGAACCGGGCGTTGACGAACATCCGCCCCCCTGACGCTTGCTCGTTTTGAGCCTTGAATTTCGCCTCCAGCATCGAACGAATCATCGGGAGAGCAGCTTCTGCAGCTGCCTCCCCCTGCTGAATGAGAAAATCGACCTGCGAAAAATCATTCGTCTCCAGATCTCCAAGGGCCGGTTGGATGACCACATCCGACTTGGCGCGCTGTTCTTCGATCGCCCGTTGCATGGCAATGCCGATCACCTGTTCCGCAATCTCCCAAATCGAGTTTAATTTTCCCGGAGGACGAGTGGGGCTTGTGACATCGACAGCCACAACAAGGTCGGCCCCCTCTTTCCGGGCAACGTCAACAGGAATGTTCGATATCAACCCACCGTCGAGGAGCTGGGTCGAATCCCGCTGGACCGGGCTGAACAGGAGCGGCACTGAGGAGCTTGCCCGCATCGCCTCGGTCAGGTCTCCCTCCCAGAGGACAATTTGTCTCCCGGATAGCAAGTCCGTCGTCACGGCCCGGAACGGAATGCGAAGGGCGTCAAAACTCGGATCCGCCCGGTAGATCCCTTGCAGGACAAGGAGGTTCAGGTACCTGGTCAGGCGTTGTCCGGAGGAGAACGCTCGGGGAATGATCGGCTCGAAACCGTCAAACCGGACGGTAAGGATACTCCGGTCGCTCGCGATCTTTTGATCGAGAAATTGATCTGCTCGTTGTGCTTCATCGCTGAAGTCCAGCACCTCAGTCCACCGCGTGGTATCGACCAGAGTCCTCAACCGTTCGGTCGAGTACCCCGCAGCATAGAGCCCCCCGATAATACTTCCCACGCTGGTCCCGACGATCAGATCGATCTTGATGCCTGCTTCTTCGAAAACCTTGAAGACCCCAATAGCCGCTATTCCTCGCGCCCCACCTCCGCTCAACACGAGCGCGAGCCTGGGCCGTTTTGCGGGTTGATGTGGAAACAGCATGGGTTCCTGCGCGGTGGCCGTGTCCAGCAAAGGGGCAAGCACTCTCGGAACCGGGATTTCCTGGGTTGACTGGAGCGCGTGGAGGGACGTTGAACCGGAAAGCAGGATCAGGAAGATGACCCGGGAAAAGAGCGATGTGGTATGGGAGGTTCGGCGTCGCATTTCGGCCCAAAAAATACCGAAATGTGACCCGAATTGCAACGAGTCGCCGGCCGGAGGCTTATCGACTAAAGGATGCGTCAGCATCCAACAATCTGGCTCAGTGTCCTTCTACCAGATACGGTAGTATCTGTCAATTCGGATCTATCGCAATTTCAACGTCAGTTCCGGCCCAAAAAAATGACCTCAGCCTCTTTCCAGGGACGCCGGCGCAATTGTTCCGAAGCGGCGCGGATGGGCCTGCGCGGCTCTTACCGCATATCAAACCTGAGAAACGCGATGAAGGCACCGATGAACGCAAGGATGTTGAAGATTGCCAACAGGCCGAGATCGAACAGGGATGCGGTCAGCGCTTCGCCCAACGTGTAGTGCGGACTCTGAAAACGCGGCATTTCGCCCACATCGATTTTTTTTCCATCCTGCGCACCTCCCATTGAGACGTTCCCTCCCGAACCCCGTCCGATGGTGATGCGCATCCCGCCGAAGCCTCCCCCTTTTTGCTGGACGAACTTCATGAATTGATCGCGATAATTCTTCATCGCGTCTTCGTGCCGCCGCTTCAAACCGGTATCCGTCCCGGCAAGTTTCATGACCGCGAGTTGGAACATGGAAGCAGGGGACATCTTGGCCAGGGAAAATGCAAGTTGTTCCTGCCGCGTCTTCTGGTTGTAGTATTCCTCGTACACCCGGGCGCCATGGTCCGCAATCTTCTTCTCCATCTCCTGCCGGGCATCGTTGTCTTCCTTTTCCCACATCGGCCGGTTTTCAGCCTGGTACTGGGTCGCCTCATCCGGCTTCATCCCCTCTGTCGGACGGAATCGCTCGCGCCAGCGCTCCTGCATGCCCCCAAAGTACTCGGTCCGGGCCTGCGTCGCAAAGCTCGCCAGGCGACTTTCCACCTCGTCAGCCGTTGGCACCGGCATGGCCTGGCCGGCCAGCATGGTGGAGGCTTTCGGGATGATCAACACGGACGAAATCCAGACCACCAGCAAGACGAGAAAGGAGATGCTCGACCTGGCGGTAAAGGACGAGACCAGCACGCCGATCAGCATGAAGCAGGTAAAGTACAACACGGACGCCAGCACAAAAAATCCAAACTTCCCCCATTGGGGCGCGCCCATCTCCACTCCCATCAGGATCAACATCAGTCCGCCGATCATGAACGAGAGGACCACCGGCACCAGGAGCGCCACCCATCCCCCCGTGAGTTTCCCGAGAATGAACTCCGCCCGCGAAATCCCATTGGCAAAGACCAGCTTGAGCGTACCGGATTCCTTCTCTCCATTGACAGCGTTATAGGTGAAAAGGATCGCAAGGAGGCTCAGAACAATCAACACCACGAAGGTCGGGTCGAGGAATTGAAAAACAGCGAGCATCGGATCATCCGAGAATTCGCTCCGAACCAGCCGGACATTGCGCATGAGCGTGATCTCGGAAAAGCGTCCGATGTCGCTGTTGACCCCATTGACAAAGACCTCCATCACATCCGGCTTTCGGTAGGCAGCCACGGGCACGGTGCTCCAGTTCGTCTGCTGCGCCGCGGTCTCCAGCATCATCTGGATCGCCTGGTCGTGTTGCGCAATACGTGCCTTGAAGTGCTGAATCCCCAACCCCATACTCAGAATCAACAACAACATACTGATGCCCGCGGTCACGATGAACCGCGCACTTTGCAGGTGATCCTTGAGTTCCTTTTCAGCGATGATCTTCCACATGGGTACACTCCTTCCAAGTCTCGTTATCGAACGTCGAACCGGAGAAACCGGATAAACGCTCCGACAAAAAAGAGGATATTCAACACGGCAAGCAACCCGAGATCGGCCAGGGACGCTGAGAGTGTTTCACCCAGAGTCCTCCCTCGTTCAGTAAACTCCGGGAGCTCGGTCGGGTTTAATGGCTTCCTTTCCTCCTCCTGGGCTCCCTGTTGACCGGAGAACCGCATCACAATGTGCATTCCCCCCGACGACCCGGTTTTCTTCCGGAGAAACTCCGCATACCCTTCCTGGTAACGGTCAAGGTCTTCCAGATAACGGCGCTTGAGCGACACATCGGTGTTCGCAAGGCTCATCGCGGCGATCTGGAACACCGCCGTGGGAGAGACCCTTGCCATCGAAAACGCCCATTGTTCCTGTCGGTCCTTTTTGTTCCTCCAGTCCTCGTTCAACTTCCGGAAGTACTCCTCACGCTCCGTTTCGAATGATTTGTTGAGGCTGTCCTGAAACGCGGCAAAACGCTGGGACCACGTTTCATCGCGCGTGATGTCCGCACGGAGGAATTCTCCCATCTTCTGGAAACGCTGGTCGAATTGCTGCAACGTGAATTTCCGCTTCTGTGCCTCGACGCCATCGAGGCTTGGGACATCAACCGCCTGGGCCGCAACAAGAACGGCCCCCTTCGGAATGATCAACACGGAGAAGATCCAGATGACCAGCGAAAGGAGAAACGAAGCGCTGCTGCGCGTGACAGAGGCGGAAATCATGATGCTGAGCATCAGGAACGCCCCGAAACAGAGCAACCCGGCCACAATCACGAGTCCAAGCTGAGTCCACTCCGTTCCGGACATCGGTATCCCGAAGCCGATCAGCATCAGGCAACCGACGAGGATTGGGACGAGCAACGGCACAACAAGGGCAAGGAAACTTCCGAGTAACTTGCTGAGGACGACATCCGCACGGGAGACGGAGTTCGAGAGGATAAGCTTCAGCGTCCCCGATTCCTTTTCCCCGTTGATGGCATCGTACCCGAACAGGATCGCGAAAAGGCTGAAAACAATGATCACTACGAACGTCAGGTCCAGAAAGCGGAAGACGGCAAACAAGGGGTCGACGTTGTACCGGCTGTTGATAAGCGTCAGCTCCCCTTGCGGTCGGACTTCCGTCGTCCTGCCGATATCGTTGGTCACGCCGCTCACCAGCACCTGCAACGGCTGGGGTTTCCGGAACAACTTGTGCTGTACCTGTCGCCAATCCGTCAGCGCCGCCACATTGTTCGCATTCACGGCCCGGGCGGCCTCAAACTCGCGCATGCTTTCTTCATAGTTACGGATCCCGACATAGAAACTGAGGATCACCAGGATGGCGGCAGCGCCGAACGTAATGGCGAACTTGGTGGAGGAAATAATATCGCGAAGTTCTTTTTCCAGAAGGATTTTGATCATGGGCACCCCGTCGTTACGCAGCAACTTTTCCATGGATATAATTGAGATACAGTTTCTCCAGGTCTTCGTGCTCAAGTTCCTTCCTGGACTTGATCGCCAGCATTTTTCCTTCGTTCATAATTCCCACAGTGTCTGCCACCTCCTTCGCCCGAAAGATATCGTGCGTGCTCATGAGGATCGCCCGGCCCTTTGATCGAAGGTGGAGGATCATGGACTGAAATTCATTCGCCGCCTTGGGGTCCAGACCGCTCGTCGGCTCATCGAGAATGATCGCAGGGGCCTCTTTAATGATCGCAATGGCAAGTCCCACTTTCTGGCGCATCCCCTTGGAAAATCCCTTGAGTTTCTGCTCGTATGCCTTCTCCTGGAGGCCCACCTGCTGCAACACGCTGTAGTACTGCTCCCGGCTGAGGTTCTGTTTTCCTCCCAGGCGCGCGAAGAAATCGAGGTTTTGCCGTGCCGTGAAGTTGGGGTACAGCATCACCACATCGGAAAGGTAGGCGACATGTTTCTTAGCCTCCAGCGGATCGGTGCGAACGTCCACGCCATTGATCCGTGCCGTCCCTTCCGTTTGCGGGAGAAACCCGAGAAAGATGTTGATGGCGGTCGTCTTCCCGGCCCCGTTTCCCCCCAACAGGCAGAATACTTCCCCGGGCTGAACGCCAAAGGAGGCATGGTCCAGAGCGCAGTGGCCGTCTTCATAAACCTTCGTCAGGCCTTCGGCTTCAATGATGGATTGTTGCTTCATACCATCTTCCTTTCGTTCAAAGATTGTCACTGATGAATACGGATGTGAAGAGGTACCCACAAATCTTCACGAATCTCCGCTCATCATCAGGACCATGAACGGAAGGATTCGAATGAGAATAAACTTTCATGTGTGAAGATTCGTGCAGATTCGCGGAAAAAAACCTCACGTACCAGAAGTTATCGTTTTGCAAGACGAATGCCGAAGATCACGATGCCGGCGACGAGGCCGACAATCGCCAGCACGATCGCGGCAGCGCCGAACACATTTGCCTGCGGTGTCACTTGAATAGTCACCGTCCGCGGTTCCGCCTCGATGGGGAGGTTGTCCGACCGTGATGTTGCCCGCACACGGATATCATACTTCCCCACTCCCACATCTTCCGGCGGAATAAACGTGAGGGTAATGCGCCTCTCCGCCGTCGGGTCGAGACGATCGATCGTGTTCGGTTCGATCGTTTTAGTCCAGTTCAGCGGGATGTCTGCATCGAAGCGCAGGTTATCAAGCCACCGGGAGCCCTCGTTGATCACGTCCATGGTCATCGTCACGGATTCGCCGGGCTTGATCTCAAAGTAGAGCTGCTGCGACCGGACCAGCAATTGCCCGATCCCACGCGGCACGAGTTCGAGGGTTCCGTATCCGATTCCCAATCCCATGACCTGCTCCTCGGTCATGGGTTTCGACCTGTCGATCCGGAAGTCGCTCCCCTGCGGTATGGCAAGGACAAGAAACTTGATCGGTTGATCGATGTCCAGTTCATCATTCGCCCGCTGGGGGAGAAGGACGTTGAGCGACACGTTCTTGGTGTTGACCCCTTCCGTGTATTTCAACTGGGTGATACGAGCCTGGGTCTGGGGATCCTGAAAGTACGAGCTCAACTGGATCGGAAGGTTGACTACCTCCAGGCGAAACGTGTTCTCTGCGCTGGAGAACAACTCCATCCGCATCCGGAATGTGGCCGTGGAACCAAGCGGCGCCTCCTGGCTGAACTGCTCGGCGGCGATCGCCACCCGGTTCGAGGAGGCGTCTTTCTGAAAGTAGATTCGTTTCTGATCCTGGTTCTGTCCGTAGATGAGCCGCACGGTCGCCACATCAACGTCCTGCAACAGGCTAAACTCGATGGTGGGGGGTTCACCCACCTTCAGGACCTCGATCTTTGTTTCATACGGCTGGCTGATAATGGCTCCCGCCTCGTTCAGCAAGGAAACGTAAACATCATTGATAACGTCGGGCTGCACCAGATCATAGAGACTTTCCTCGGCGTTCAGAAGACGTTTGATATCGCTGGTGCCGCTCGTCATATTGGCCAGGGTCACCCGGACCCGTCGCTGCCCGCGGGGGGATTGGTACTTCACCGCTTTTTGAATGGAAATGTACCGTCGCTCGTAGATGACGGCGAGGAACGCCTGCTGGTAGTTCACCTCCGCTTCACGGTACGTCCGTTCGCTTCGTTCAAGTTCAGCGCGTGAAATAATCCCACGCTCGAAGAGCTCCTTCTGGCGATCGAACTCGGTCCGGGCAATGGTGTACGCATCGAGCCCCCGCTTCAACCCGAGCAGTTTGTACTGATCGTCGCGCGGGTTGTAATTCGTGCCGGTCTGAGCCTCCAAGGAAAGCAAGGCAAGAACTGTCAACAAGAGGGATGAAAGAAACAAACGCAAGAAGGTCATGGGGGAAGAAAAAGATCCTGTTGTAAGAAGCAGTCCATGCTTAAGCTGGTTTTGGACACCACAGCAGCACATTGGTGGTTCCATTCACACATTGTTGTGGATTGAACCCCTTCAGGGTTCACAATGATGTTTTTGTGCTCTGTTATTCACATTCAAGCCCTTCGGACTTCTTAGCAAAGGCTTTCATAATCCCGAAGGGATGATATTCTTGTAGCATGCGTTACGATGGCGATTTTCCAACCCCGAAGGGGTGACAGTATGTTGATGGATCCAGACAAACCTTGTTTTTGATGTAACCCCTTCAGGGTTTCCAGGGATGTGGTTCATCCCTAATATTCGTATTCACGCCCTTCGGGCTTTTAGTTATTTCTCTGGATGATGGTCCGGCCACCCGCATTTTCAGGGCGTTTCGGTTTGATGAAATTGAAGGTGAGCTTCTTTCCCTTCCGCTCAACATCGAACTGCATCTTCGCTCCAACCTTTGCCTCGCTGTACTCCTTGTCGAAATCCCCCAGGGAGCGGATCAGTTTCTTGTTCACGGCAAGCAGGACATCGCCGTCGTCGAGTGCGATCCCCTTGACCTCGGCTCCGGGAAGCTTGAAAGCGACCTTCAAAAATTGATCGGTCTCCCCTTTTTGAAAAATTACACCGATCTCCGGCGCCGGCCTTGCAGTGGCGCGATCGAGTTGCATCATCCGCCGTTCCTGGGCAACAAGAACCGCCATAGTGAAAAGCAAACACAGTATGACACCAATCAATCTCTTGCGCATACGCATAGAGTCCTCCTGAGGAATTGGATCTTTCATTCATTGAATAGCCCTTGGACGCAGGATGGGGACGGAATGTTCCCGGGCAGGAGGCTCTCCCGACCAACGCCACGTCCTTGAAAAGCGAACCCTCATGCCTGCGAGCTCCTGAGGACATCTCCTCCCACTCTCCCAAAGCCCGCAGTTGGCTTGAGTTCCCTTGCTTTTCCCGCATCTTCGGGTTATGTTATCGTTGAAAAAGAAAAAACCACGATGACCTTCCTGAACCCTGCCCTTCTCCTGGGCCTCCTTGCTGCGGCGATCCCCATCCTCCTCCATCTCCTGAACCTTCGGAGACTGCGGACGATCGAGTTCAGCACGCTGACCTTTCTCAAGGAACTGCAACGAACACGCATCCGGAGGCTGAAAATCCGGCAGTTGCTCCTCCTGTTCCTCCGGACCCTCCTGGTGATGTTGCTCGTCCTGGCCTTTGCCCGACCGACGTTACAGGGGTCGATGATGGGTTCGATCGGTTCCCATGGAAAGACGAGCATCGTGATGTTGATCGACGATTCATTCAGCATGACCGCCTCCGATCAGGAGGGAGAGATCCTGAAGCAGGCCCGCCAGGCAGCACTGACCATTCTCGACCTACTCAAAGAAGGGGATGAAGTCTCGGTCGTGAAGTTCTCGGACGTCGGCAGGACATCCATGGACCAACAGCATGGGCTCTCACACGACCCCCAGCTCTTGAGGAGGGCGATCGAAGAACTCAAGCCCACGCCAGTTCACAGAAAGCTGGCCGAGGTACTTCGATACTCAGCCAGGGTGATCGCGGGCTCGGTCAATTTTAATCGTGAGATCTATCTCTTTTCCGACTTCCAGCGCGGCCTGCTCGAACAATCGGTCTCGTCGATCCTTACTGCCGAATCGCTCTTCCCCCCCGAAGTCCGCTTTTTCGTTCTGCCGCTGGGTAAGCGGTCCATCCAGAATTTTGGCGTCGAGGAGGTCACCATCCCGAGCGCCATCTTCGAACCGGGCAAACCGTTTACCGTAAGAGCGCGTATCGGCAACTACTCGGGGGAGGACGCGCAAAACCATTTTGTGGGTTTGTTCCTGAATGGGACGCGCATGGCCCAACGCGGCGTCGATCTTCGGGTGGGGACATCCTCGGAAGTCGAATTCTCCGTCACGAGTGAGGAAGCTGGGTTTGTGGAGGGATTCATCGAATTAGAGGATGATGATCTGGAGCAAGACAATAAACGGTTCTTCACGGTGTACCTTCCCGAACGGATCAGCGTCCTGCTTGTCGGTACCGAACCGGAAACGAGGTATCTCCGGCTCGCCCTGGGCACGCGTCAATCCCGGGAGGGCTCGGTATTTGGATTGCAGGAGGTGAGGGGAGAACGCCTCGGCACAACTCAGATGCAGGGAGCCCAGGTTCTTGTCCTGGTTGCTCCCGAGGACTTGTCCCCTGCACAGTCCGGTCAGATTGCAGCATTCGTCTCGCAGGGAGGCGGCCTGATTCTCTTTCCCGGCTCGAACGTTTCACCGGAGCGGTTCAACACACCATTCGCGGCGCAGCTCAAGCTTCCCACGATTCTCGGCGTCGACGGTGCGATCCCGCAGAGTCTGAACGGGAACCCGCCATCGTTCGTCGAGTTCGACCGGATCGAACTTCGTCATCCTCTCTTCCAGGGCATGTTCGATTCCCCGGGGCAACCGGGAGTCCCGGAAACGCGGGGCCGGCAACAAACCGTTGAATCTCCCCGGATTGCACGATCCGTACGATTCGCCCCTTCGGCTCAATCGAACCAGATCATCACGCTGACGAGCGGTTCAGCCTTTTTCCTTGAACACCAAAGCGGGAGCGGGCGCGTCCTGATGGTTGCCGTGGCACCGAACCTTGAATGGTCCGACTTTCCGCTCAAGGGATTGTTCGTTCCCCTGCTGCATCGATCGGTCTCCTATCTTGCCGGCGATCAACATCAGAACACCGGCCACCTTGCCGGTGATGAGGTGTCCATCCGAAGCACCGTGCGAACCCCGGGACCATGGACTATCCGGAACCCTTCCATGATCGATGTGGCTGCAACGCCCGTATCACGCGGCGTGCAGCAGAGTGTCCGATTCGGCGAGACCGAATCGATGGGTCTTTACACCGTCCGGGCGGGAACAAGCGTCATCCGGAAGTTTGCGGTCAATCTTCATCCCGACGAATCGAACACCGGCCCCGCTGAGCGGTCCGACCTGGAGACCGTGTTCCGTCGGGTGGGAATCGAATCGTCCTCCGTTTCTTTTATCGACCAACCCCGGGAGGTTCAGCGGCTGGTTTTGGAATCACGCCTCGGCGTCGAAGTGTGGAAGCATCTTCTCCTGGCCGCCCTGGCGGTCGCCCTCCTCGAAATGATCGTTGCACGCATCAGCAAACAAGAACTGACACCCGTACCATCATGATCGAACTGGCCAATCCTGTTAAAGAACGCTGCATCCTTGTCGGAGTATCGACACGCCAAACCAGCAGGGAGCAAACCGAAGAATACCTCGATGAACTGGCTCTGCTCGCGGATACCGCTGGGGCCGAGGTGATCGCGCGCGTCACACAGGACCGCGACCGGTTCGACGCGGCCACCTTTATCGGCAAGGGAAAAGTAGAGGAGCTCCGGACGCTCGTCGTCGAACAGAACATTCCGCTCGTCATCTTCGATGACGATCTTTCAGCAGTCCAGGTTCGAAACCTCGAACGCGTGCTTGAGTGCAAAATCCTGGACCGGAGCGCGCTGATTCTCGACATTTTTGTCTCCCGCGCAAAGTCCAACGAGGCGAAAACCCAGGTGGAACTTGCGCAGCTTCAATACCTGCTTCCGCGCCTCACCCGGCAGTGGACCCACCTTTCGAAACAGTACGGCGGTATCGGAACAAAGGGACCGGGCGAAACGCAGATCGAAACGGACCGCCGCATGATCCGCACCCGGATTAGTCACCTGAAGGAGAAGCTCGAGCGCATCTCACAACAACGCTCCACTCAGCGTAAGGGAAGGAGCAACCATACCCGCGGAGCCCTGGTCGGCTACACGAATGCGGGGAAATCCACCCTGCTGAACCTCCTCTCGGGGTCGGATGTGTTCGTGGAGAACCGGCTCTTTGCAACCCTCGACCCGACCACCCGCATCGTCCCTCTTGGATCGTCAACGCAGATCCTGATGACGGACACCGTGGGGTTCATCCGTAAACTCCCGCATCACCTCGTCGCATCATTCAAGAGCACGCTCGAGGAGGTCACCGAGGCGGATTTTCTCCTCCATGTCGTAGACATGGCGGGCAAGACGTTTGTGGAACAGATTGCAGTGGTGAGGGAGACGTTGGAGGAGATCGGCGCGGCGGACAGGCCGACGGTCATGGTGTTTAACAAGGTCGACCTGTTGACGGACCGGACCATTCTTCAATCACTTCCAACCGAGTACCCGCGGTGCGTCTTCATTTCTGCGGCGCGCGGCATCAACATCGCAGGGTTAAAGGAAGAGGTGCGCCTCCTGATTGAACACGAATTTGTCGAGGAGAGCTTCAAGGTTTCACAGGAGAATCAGAAACTCGTCTCCCAGCTTCACGGCGCGGGGGAGGTGCTGGAGCGGACTTACGAGGACAACGATGTGATCATGCGCATGAGGATCAGGCGGAAAGATCGGGAACGGCTGCAGAATCTTGTCTCGAAGAAATCAAACAGATAGCGTGGTGTTCCTCCCCATCACGTTCCGAATTTTGGGTTGCGGGGAATCATGGTGATCACCACCGGGTTCACCGGTTTCGATCCCATCTGGAGACCGCGCAGTTCGATCGTCACCTGTTCCCCCGCGATCTTGTGCCAGGGTTCTGCGACGAGCTCGGTATCGCTCCCCTGCATCACCATGGTGTATGATGTCCCCGGAGGAACGACCACATGGGGAAGCGGCTGGAACCGATCGTTGAACTGGTAGCGGACGTTTTTGGCGGTCCCCTTGATGAAGCCCTGTCGCAGATCCAACGTATCCTTCCCCCCGTTCCCGAACTTCAGTTCAACCACCGAGGTTACCCGCTCATGCACCTCGTACGTTGCCTTGACTTCGACGGTGAAGTTCGCCCGCTCATCCCGATAAGTAAATTCTTCACAAAAACAGTTCTCCGTCGTCACCAGGTAGGGGTTGGAGCTGCTGCAAGCCGCAAGCAGGGGAAGCAAGAGCACGAACCACCCTCTCCAATCCTTCATCCCTTCTCCGGCGATTTGATGATGGTCTCCCCCTTGAAAATCTTCTGCACTTCCTCCGCATCGGCCCTGGTCCCGACAATATCCCCCCAATGCATGGGGATCACCGCCCGCGGCTTGAAGATGTTCGCAGCGTCACCCGCTTCCTTGCCGCTCATCGTGTAGGTCCCACCGCACGGAAGAAGCGCAAACTCCGTTACCACGCCCCTCATCTCCGGCGTAAGATCCGTGTCGCCGCTGTGATAGATCCGCTCTCCTGTGGAAAGTGCGATGACGTACCCCACCCAGTTGTTCTGCTTGGGATGAAATTTCTTGCCGATGTTGTAAGCGTGAACTGTCTTGATTTTCAGTTCACCGACATGGTACGATTCTCCGGGGCTCACCACGATGACAGTCCCCTTTAATTGATAGGCGATATCCTTGGGGGCAAAGAACACCGTAGTGTCTTTCTTGATCCGCGCGATGTCCTCGACGGAGAAATGGTCATAGTGGGCATGGGTGAGAAAAACGACATCGGCAGACGGCAACGTCCCGGCGAGCTTCCACGGATCGATATACAGTTGAGTTGCGCCGTCTTCGATCCGGAAGGATGAGTGTCCTAACCAATGAATGTGCTGGTGGTTCATGACGTTCTTCCTCCTGTCCTTGGTCCGTGACTAGTGCTTGGCCTTCCCCGGGACTTTTGCAAATCCCGGTTTGATCACGTCGTAGATGACCGCGATGCGATTCCTGTACGGCAGGAAGGCGCTCTTCATGGCATTGATCGTCAGTTTTTCCAAATCATCCAGGTTCAGGTCAAACACCTCGGCGGCCGTGTGATACTCGTCTGTCAGCGTGATGTTGCTCATCAGACGGTCGTCGGTGTTGAGGGTGAGCCGGAACTTGTAGTGATGGAGGATGCCAAACGGATGGTCCTTGAGATCCTTCACGGCCCCGGTGTGCAGGTTGCTGGTCAGACAAATCTCGAGCGGGATGCGCTTGTCCAGGACGTACTGAGCCAGGGTCCCCATATTCAAAACATTGCCATCCTTGACCTTCATATCCTCGATGAGCCGCGTGGCATGTCCGATCCGGTGCGCGCCGCACCATTGGATCGCCTGCCAGATCGACTCCTTGCCGAAGGCCTCCCCAGCATGGATCGTGATATTGAAATTCTCCCTCTGGATGTAGTGAAATGCGTCGACATGTTTTTTCGGCGGGTAGCCTCCTTCTTCGCCTGCGAGGTCGAATCCCACAACACCTTTATTCCGAAAATCGACCGCCAGCTCTGCGATTTCCTGGGAGTCCGACGGTTTCCTATGCCTCATGGCGCAGAGGATAAGTCCGTACTCAACACTGAAATCCTTTTTCCCACGCTCCAGGCCACGCAACACGGCCTGCACAATGGTCTCCAGATGCAACCCTTTTCCTGTGTGAAAGACCGGGGCGAACCGCGTTTCAAGATAGACCACCCCATCCTTCTTCATGTCTTCCATCGTTTCATACGCAACGCGTTCCAACGCCTCTTCAGTTTCCATCACCCCGCACGTATGTTCAAAACCTTCCAGGAACAAGGGAAGGCTCCCGCGCGTCGCGCCGCGGTGAAACCACACGGCAAGCTCTTTCGGATTCGTGGTCGGTAGCTTCTTATAGCCTGACTCTTTCGCCAACTCGATGACGGTTTGCGGTCGCACACCGCCGTCGAGGTGATCGTGGAGCAGAACTTTGGGGAGCGTGCGGAGAAGTTCTTTCGTCAATTTCATGCCGATCTTTCTGTGTTAAAGCCGCGATGGTCCAAAACCGCCTTCAGCCTTTATGCGTTACCGGATGGTTCCGATTCTCGATTGAACCTCTTCAAGCAGGCCGTGATCCACCACCAATCCCAATGCCTTCTGGATATCATCGTACAGAACCCGATCCGCCTGCAAATGCCGGATGTGCTTGCGGACAAAGGAATAAGCCGCCTCGACTCCCTTCCCGGCCTTCATCGGTTTCCTTCCTTTCAGCTGCCGTGCAAAATCCAGCCCCTGACAGGCACAGAGCAACTCAATCGCCAGGACGGTTTGAGCGTTCTTCAGAACTTTCCATCCTTTTTGCGCACTGATGGAGCCCATGCTGTTGTGGTCTTCCTGGTTCGCCGACGTGGGGATCGAGTCAACGCTGCCCGGATGACAAAGCACTTTGTTCTCTGAGACGATGGATGCCGCCGTGTACTGCGCGATCATCAAACCCGAGTTCAACCCGCCGTTGGTTGTCAGGAACCGGGGGAGTCCGCTGAGCGACCCGTTGACCAATCTCTCAATGCGCCGCTCGGAGATGTTGGCAAGCTCAGCCAGGGCTATGGCAAGGAAGTCCATGGCCAGCGCAATCGGCTGCCCATGGAAGTTTCCCCCCTCAAGATGCACCCGGTCTTTCGGAATGATCAGCGGATTATCGTTGGCCGAATTGATTTCGATGCTGACGACATCGTGCACGTAGGCGACGGCGTCGCGCGACGCTCCATGGACCTGGGGGATACAGCGGATCGAATAGGCGTCCTGCACGCGCGGATCATCGAAGCGATGCGACTCGCGGAGCTCACTCCCTTTCATCATCCGCCGCATGTTCTTCGCTACGGTGAGCTGGCCCTTGTACGGGCGGAGCCGGTGAATCCGCTCGTCAAACTGGGTATCGCTGCCACGCAGGGCCTCGACCGTGATCGCTGCGGCGATATCGGCCACCTTGCACAATTCCATCGCCTGGTGGACAGCCAGGGCTGCAAACGCCGTCATCATCTGCGTCCCATTGATCAACGCAATCCCCTCCTTGGCCGTCAGACGGACAGGCTTCAGCCGATGCTTCTTCAACGCAAGGGAGGCGGGAACAACACCTCCCTTCGTCCCTTGTAATACGCGGCCACGTCCCATCATGCTCAGTACCATGTGGGCCAACTGCACAAGGTCGCCGCTCGCCCCAACGGAACCCTGGGACGGGATTGCCGGAAGGATCCGTTTGTTGACCATTTCGACCAGCAACTGAAGCGTCTCCAGCCGCACCCCCGAAAACCCTTTGGCCAACGCATTGATGCGTAAGACCATCATGGCTCGGACGATCTCGGGGGGGAGAAATTCCCCCGCCCCGGCCGCATGGCTCATGATCAGGTTCTCCTGCAGCAACCCAATGTTCTCCCTGCTGATTCTGATATTGCTGAATTCGCCGAAACCGGTCGTAACGCCATAGACTGTCTCCTTGCCTTCGACCCATGACTCAATCAAGGCCCGGGCCGCCTGTACCCGCTTCCTGGCGGCAGGAGTGAGTAGAACCCTACGATTCCGGTATGCAAGTTCATGCACTGCTTGAACCGTAAGGGAATTGCCGTCAAGTGGGAAGGTCTTCATACCAAGAGAAGGGGGTCATGGAGTAGTTTTGTAATGTTCGGGGTCAATGTAGCAGAGGCTTCCTTGAAATTCAACAGAACCCGGGGCGAGAAAGAGATTGACTTTGGGGACGAATCTCGCTATAATCACCAACAATTCAGGCCGTTTTTCTTCGCGGGATTCCCCTCCGGATCGAAATACTTCCCTTGCTGTGCGCGCTGGTGCGACCCACCACAGCAGTGATTCCGATTTTCGGAACCGGACCCCGGACTATCCGGCGAACGCACTGTTCAGCATCCTCCGTATCTATGGACCAGGACAAAATCAAGGTTCTCGTGGCAGACGACGAAGATCCGCTTCGCACGACAATCGCCGCGTGGCTCGGGGATGAGGGGTTCGACGTCCAGGAAGCATCCAACGGGCTCGACGCAATCAACGTGGTTCAATCCAGCGATTTCGATATTGCCCTCCTTGATATCAAGATGCCGGGAGCCAACGGCCTGGAAGTCCTGCGTTTCATCAAGAAGAACTCCCCCACCACGGAGGTTGTGATGATGACCGGGATGAGCGATGTCAGCATGGCCGTGGAAGCCATGAAACTCGGGTCGAGAGAATATCTCACAAAGCCGGTCGATATGGACCAACTGGTCCCCCAGCTCCGCTCATTGATCAAGAAAAGGGATGCGGAGGATCGGATTCGCCAGCTCCAGTCGGAGCACACTGCACGCCTTCTGTACGATCTCCATAACCCCATTGCAGGGCTCAAGCAGAGCATCGGCTACCTCATGAAAGGGATGGCCGGTTCAGTCGGCGACCACCAGAAAGAGCTGCTCGGCTACATGACCAACTCCATCGACAAGGTGATGGGCCTGCTGAACGACATGATGGACCTGACCAAGCTCGAAGGGGGGCGGGTACGGTTGAACAAAGGCATTGCCAACATTGCAGACGGTGTGAACCGGGTGGCCAACGAGTTTCGCGTTCCCTACCAATCCAGCAAAATCACGCTCGATGTCCACTGCGATCCCGACCTGCCGGCCATAGAGTTCGACTCACAAAAAATAGAGCAGGTGGTCCAAAACTTCTTGAGCAATGCCATGAAGCATACTCCCCAGCAGGGGGCCGTCGTGGTACAGGTAAAGACGGTTGCCATGGTGATGGAGGAGGGGCAACTGCCCAAGGACTTCGTGATGACTTCCATCTTCAACAGCGGTCCCGGGATCCCGGCCGAAGAGCTCCCGCTGATCTTCGACCGCTACCGGAACGTGGTGGAAGAGGGAAACGGAAATAAAACAACGAGTCTGGGACTCGTGATCTGCCAGCGGATCATCGAGGCCCACAACGGTAAAATTTGGGTTGAATCCGAGCCGAACAAGGGGGCGACGTTCTCCTTCGCCCTCCCCATTCGCTAACTGCATCACCGCCGCATTATGGCAAAGCAACCGATCTCTATCCTCGCCGTTGACGACGAGGAATCCTTCATCGAACTCCTGACCACGGTCCTGACGCACGAAGGGTACTATGTCAACGCCGCTTCGGACGGCGTGGCCGCCATCAACATCCTCCAGACTCTCCCATTCGACCTTGTTCTGCTCGACGTCAAAATGCCCCGGGTGGACGGGATCGAGGTTCTGAAGTTCATCAAGGACCAGTATTTCGATACCCAGGTCATCATGCTCACCGGGGTCAGCGATGTGAAACTGGCGGTGGAATGCATGCAGCTGGGAGCGTTTCATTATATCACCAAGCCGTATGCGGCCACTGAGCTCCTGGCCGTCATCGACCGCGCTCTTGAGCGCAAACGGCTTGTTATTCAGAATAAGGTGCTGACATCCGAACTCGCCCGGTACGCGCTCTCGTCGCATATCGTGGGACAGAGCAAGTCGCTCCAGGAAGTGCTGAACCTCGCGGCGCGTGTCGCCCCCACCGATTCTACGGTCCTTATCCAGGGCCCCAGTGGCACAGGGAAGGAACTGATCGCAAGTTTCCTTCACCGGAACAGTTTGCGCAAAGATCAGCCGTTCATGGCCCTCAACTGCGCCTCCATCCCCGAGACCTTGATTGAGAGCGAATTGTTCGGGCATGAAAAGGGGGCTTTCACCGATGCCATTTCCACGAAGCAGGGATTTGTGGAGATCGCCAACAATGGGACGCTGTTCCTGGACGAAGTGGCCGAGATCAGTATGATGATGCAGCCGAAGCTGCTCCGCTTTCTCCAAACGGGAGAGTACCGCAGGGTGGGAAGCAACAAGAACTTCAAGTCGGATGTCCGCCTCATCTCCGCAACAAACAAGGACCTCCGGCGCGAAGTAGGCTCCGGCAAATTCCGGGAAGATTTGCTGTACCGCCTGAATGTCATCACACTCCAGGTCCCTTCCCTGCGTGAGCGGAAGGACGATATCCCCTTGCTCATCAACCATTTTCTGCAGAATCGGTTTCGTTCCCGTACCGCGAAGAAAGTGGATCCGAAAGCCCTGGAGCTCTTGATGAAATACGATTGGCCGGGGAATGTCCGGGAGTTGGAGAATGTCATCGAACGGGCCGCAATCCTGACTCAGGACGAGATCATTCAGGTGGACGATATCGCTTTGCCGATCGGAACGCGCTCGATGTATGAAGCCTACACTGCGGCCTCCGCTGATGGGCCTCGTCTCGGGAGCGCCGTCTCCATACAAGAGATCGAGAAGGCCCATATCAAAGGGGTGCTGGCAACCGTGAGCTGGAACAAGAACACCGCGGCCAAAATCCTCGGGATCAGCCTGAAAACCCTGTATACAAAGATTCAGCAGTACAACCTTTCGAAGGAGTGACCCGGCGTGGCTCGCTCGTTCGATCTGATGAACTCGCTTATTCCGAAAGCATGACGCCATGCGTCACCATTGATCCCTGCACACCGGTATGCTCCTCTTTCTCCTCCGGCACGGCGATGCACTGGACAGTCCAACACTCCACGACGACGAACGACCGTTGAGCGATTTCGGCAGGCAACAAGTCTCGACCGCCGCAGGGTTTCTCCACTCGCTCCACCCTCCCCTCGATACGATTTTTTCCAGCCCGCTTTTGCGCGCGCGGCAAACCGCGGAGGTCGTGCGGGAGAAATTTCCCGGGGTACCGAGCACTGTTTCGGAATACCTTGCACCGATGAGCAACCCCCTTCAGATTTTCAGGGAGTTGAACCGGACGCAGGCGCGGGTCGTCCTGTTGGCGGGGCACGAGCCGTTTATCAGCACTGCGATCTCGTACCTCATTGCCGGCCATGAACATGCCAAGGTCGAAGTGCGCAAAAGCAGCCTCGCATGCGTGCACCTGGCCGACCCGATCGAACAAGGGAGTGGGATCCTGCGATGGATCGTGACATACGAACAGATGAAAATTCAGGGGAACTGACACCAGCCAACAGGGAACCAACGATGGACCTTCAAACGGTACGAATCGACAAACCGGAAACGACGAACCTGATTCTGGGACAGTCGCATTTCATCAAGACGGTGGAGGACATCCATGAAGCGATCGTCCAAACCGCGCCGCAAATGAAATTCGGACTTGGGTTCTGCGAATCCTCAGGCCCGGCGCTCCTGCGCTGGTCGGGCAACGACCCTGCTCTTATCGAGCTTGCCAAAAAGAATGCCCTCGCCCTCTCATGCGGCCATTGCTTTCTTCTCTTCCTGGAAAACGGCTTTCCCATCAATGTCCTCAATACCATCAAAAACATCCCCGAGGTCTGTCATATTTACTGTGCCACGTCGAACGCTGTCGAGGTGATCGTCGCAGAGTCGGACCAGGGCCGCGGCATTTTGGGAGTCATCGATGGGGTGAAAACGAAAGGGATTGAAACGGAGGCCGATGTCCGGACAAGAAAAGAATTCCTGAGAACGATCGGGTATAAGCTCGGATAAGAGTGTAGTGCAGACAACCTCTTGGGAGAACACCATGAATGCACCAACAAAACAAGCGACAATACTTACACTCGCGATCCTCCTGATAGGTTGCGGTTCGTCGGACGATGAGGTTCGAAGGATGGTCCGGGAGGAGTTGGCAAAATCTTCAACAAGGTCGTTCATCACGGATGCACAGGTCATAGGCCCGTACAGTCCGGCGGTCCGGGCCGGTGACTTCCTCTTTGTTTCCGGTCAAATCGGCTTGACACCGGAGACGGGAGAAATGATTGGGGAGGATATTGAGAGCCAGACGCGTCAATCGCTCGACAATCTGATGTCCATTCTCCGGAAGGCGGGATATGACTCAAGCCATGTGGTGCAATGCACGGTCTATCTCAAGGACATAAACGATTTTCCGAAAATGAACCTGCTCTATGGCGGTTATTTTGCCGAGGGAGCGTACCCCACGCGAGCAACTGTCGAGGTTTCCAACCTGCCGCGCAAGGCGAAAGTCGAGATCGCAGCCGTCGCATACAAGACACGATGAATCGACCGGCGCGGGATTGACCGGAACCCGCCGATCGGGAAGCCCGGGAGTTTTTGAAGGAATCACCCATGCGAAACCATGCAGCTTCATCCCGAACCGTGCGCGCACCGCGCGGCACAACCCGCTCCTGCAAAGGATGGCTCCAGGAGGCCGCCCTCCGCATGCTCATGAACAACCTCGACCCCGAGGTCGCGGAAAAACCCCAGGAACTCATCGTCTATGGCGGCACGGGGAAGGCGGCACGGAACTGGGACTGTTACGAGGGGATTGTGCGGAGCCTCCAACAACTGGAAAACGACGAAACCCTCCTCGTCCAATCCGGCAAACCGGTTGGGGTCTTCAAGACCCATCCCAATGCCCCGCGCGTGCTGATCAGCAACTCCATGCTCGTACCGCACTGGGCAACATGGGACGAATTCCGAAGACTCGAAGGGCTCGGCCTGACGATGTACGGACAAATGACCGCCGGGAGCTGGATCTATATCGGCACCCAGGGGATCCTGCAGGGAACATATGAGACGTTCGCTGCTTGCGCGGCCGAGCACTTTGGCGGCTCGTTGGCCGGGAGGTTTCTCCTCACGGCTGGACTTGGCGGCATGGGGGGAGCTCAACCGCTCGCGGCAACGATGAACGGGGCTGCATGCCTCGTCGTTGAGGTCGATCCCGACCGCATGAAACGGAGACTCGCGACCCGGTATCTCAATACCATGACGGACAACCTTGACGACGCCCTCGCACAAATCAAAGAAGCCATCGCCAGGAAACGTCCGCTGTCGGTCGGGCTTCTGGGCAACGCGGCGGAGATACTTCCCCGGATCGCCGGTGGAAGATTCATCCCGGACGTGGTCACGGACCAGACTTCAGCACACGATACGCTCAACGGGTATGTTCCCGCGGGCTTTTCCTATGCCAAAGCGCTGGCGCTGAGGAAGAAGAATCCGAAACGGTATGCAGAACTGGCCAAGGCTTCGATCGTCGACCATGTCAAGGCTCTCCTGAAGCTTCGAAAAAAGGGGGCGGTCGTGTTTGACTATGGGAACAACATCCGGGGGGAGGCGCTGGCAAACGGCGTCAAGCGGGCATTCGATATCCCCGGCTTCGTCCCGGAATACATACGCCCCCTGTTCTGCGACGGGAAGGGGCCCTTTCGCTGGGTTGCGCTTTCAGGCGATCCCGAAGATATTTACCGTACCGATCGCGCGGTCATGGAGACGTTTCCGGAAAACAAACCCCTCTGCAATTGGATCGGGAAGGCGAACCGCGAGGTCGCCTTCCAGGGGCTCCCCGCAAGGATTTGCTGGTTGGGATATGGCGAACGGGCCAAGATGGGGAAAATCTTTAATACCCTGGTCGCCCGGGGAGAGGTCAAAGCGCCGATCGTCATCGGCCGTGATCATTTGGATTGCGGCAGCGTTGCTTCCCCCAACCGCGAGACCGAAAAAATGAAAGATGGGAGCGACGCCATTGCCGACTGGCCGATTCTCAACGCCATGCTGAACACGGCGGGGGGAGCAAGCTGGGTCAGCGTCCATCACGGCGGCGGGGTCGGGATCGGCTTGTCCATTCACGCAGGCATGGTCGTCGTGTGTGACGGGACCAAGGAAGCTGAAGAGCGCCTGGAGCGGGTCTTAACATACGATCCTGGGATGGGGGTCCTTCGGCATGCTGATGCCGGCTACGTACGCGCGAGCGATAATGCCCGGCGCTGGGGCATCCGCGTTCCGATGCGGTGAAGCAACAGAATCTCGCAACAAAGAAGATCTAACAGGGCACATCCCCATGAAATGGTCGGTCCGACGAAAAGCAACCTACGGCTTCATCGCTGCGCTCCTCGTGCTCTCCGCTATCGCCATGGTTTCGTATCAAACCAACAGGCAACTCAGCGAGAACATTCTCCATCTATCGCAGAGTCACAAAACGATCCAGCACCTGGAAGCAGTTCTTGCTTTTATCACGGAAGCTGAATCAGAAACGCGCGGATATATCTTAAATGGCGGCGAGGAGTCGTTCAGGCTCCAGCAGAGTGCGACAGACTCTTCCCGTTCCCGCCTCGCGGCACTCTCCGTGCTCATAGCGGATAACCAGACGCAACATGACTCCTACACAAAGCTCGAGATCCTCGTCAACTTCCGGCTTCGTCAATTAGAGCAACGTATCGCTCTTGCCCGGGATGGGGATGTTCGAAGTGCCCAGAGCGCCCTTTTGACAACCGCCGGAAGAGTTTTGATGGACAGCGTCAGAAGCGTTATGGAGTTGATGGGATTGGAGGAACGACGGCTCCTTTCACTGCGGACAGCGGAAACTGATACAGCGGTGCAACAAGCTGTCTATGTCATCGTGTTCGGGAACCTGGCGGGATTTGGGCTCCTGGTGGTGGTGCTCCTGCTCCTGAACCGCGAAATTCGCGTACGGAAGCAGACTGCAAATGCGTTGGAAGAAAGTCTCGCCCTCCAGCGGGCCATTTTGAACGGCGCCGACTATTCGATCGTGTCCACATCTCCGGAGGGAATTATCCGTTCCTTCAACACGGCAGCGGAGCGACTGCTCGGGTACAATCTGGAGGAAGTGGTCGGGAAAGCCACCCCCACCTTACTTCATGATGCTGAGGAGATACAGGAGCATGCGGAAACTCTCTCCTTGGAACTGGGAAGGAGGATCGAGCCGGGATTCGAAGTCTTCGCCGCAAGGCTCCGCGCGGGGAAGACGGAAGAGGGGGAATGGACTCTGATCTGTAAGAATGGAACCAGGATCCCCGTTCACCTGAGCGTGACACCGCTGCGCAACGCCCAGGGGGAGATCACCGGATTCCTGGGCATCTTTTCCGACATTACCGAGCGGGTCCGCGTCCGCCGTGAACTGGAGCTGGCAAAGGAAGCCGCCGAGACCGCCACCAGGGCAAAAACACAGTTCCTCGCCATGATGAGCCACGAGATCAGAACCCCGATGAACGGGGTGATCGGCATGACGGAGCTGCTCTCCAACACCGGCTTGACACCCGAACAGCGGGAGTACGTCGAAACGATTCAGAAGAGCGGCGACTCGTTGTTAACCGTCATCAATGATATCCTTGATTTCTCAAAATTTGAATCCGGAACGGTGGAGCTGGAGCAGCGACCGTTCGACCTGAGAGCATCCATAGAGGAGTCCTTCGACATCGTCGCACAAAAGGCCCTCGGAAAAAACCTCGACCTGCTGTATATGGTCGAGCCGCTGGTCCCGGCGTTCATCATTGGTGACGTGACACGCTTTCGCCAGGTCCTGGTCAACCTCGTGGGGAACGCCATCAAGTTCACCGAGAAGGGGGAAATTGTTATTCACGTGCAATCCCTCAGGCAAACCGGGCTGGCGTTGGTGCTCCAATGTTCCGTCAAGGACACCGGTATTGGGATCCCGCCGGATCGGATCGAGCGCCTCTTCAAACCCTTCTCGCAGATCGATTCGTCGACAACGCGCAAGTACGGCGGAACCGGACTTGGTCTGGCGATTTGTGCGCGTCTGGTCGAAGCCATGGGGGGAACAATCTGGGTTGAGAGCACTGTGGGACAAGGATCGGCATTTTACTTCACCATCACCGTCGGCACGACGCCCAGCGACGTTGCGCTCCCCCGCATGTACCTGAAGGGAAATATCGGAGAACTCGCCGGGAAGCGGGTCCTGATCGTCGATGACAACGCAACCAACATTCACATCCTGACCGTCCAGTGTAAGCAGTGGGGCATGCTGCCCCGCTCCACGGATTCCCCCACAACGGCGCTGGAATGGATCCGCCAGGGTGACCCGTTCGATATAGCAATCCTGGATCAGAGAATGGATGTCATGGACGGGTTCGCACTCGCGGACGCACTCCGGAAATTCCGAAAACAAGAATCACTCCCCCTCCTTCTTCTCTCATCGTCAGGCGAGAGGGAGACGGCAGGAGTCACGAAAGGACTTTTTACAGCCATTGTGACCAAACCGGTCAAGCAGTCCCAGCTTTTCGACCTCCTGGTCAAGAGTCTCACCAGCACATCGATCCTTCCACGCAAGCCTGAACCGATCACGCCGGTTCTCGCACCGGAACAAATATCCCCCCTCAAGATTCTTGTTGCCGAGGACAATGATGTCAACCAGCAGTTGATGCGCCACCTTCTGAAGAAACTCGGATACGGTTCCGAGATCGTCACGAACGGACTTGAAGCCATTGGCGCCGTTGAACGAACACGGTATGATGTCGTGTTCATGGATGTGCAGATGCCGCAGATGGACGGGTTGGATGCGACCCGGCACATTGTCGGACGATGGAGCAAGAAAGACCGTCCTGTGATCATTGCCCTTACAGCCGATGCGATGCAAGGGGACCGGGACAAATGCATCGAAGCCGGGATGGACGATTATCTTGCGAAACCAATCCATTTGGACCAGCTCCGGGATACCCTGCTTCGCATCGCAGCCGGGAGACACCGCGAAGCCCCTTCGGCAAGCCCGGAAACCGCGGCTCTGGCGTCCCTCGAGGAAAGCGTTCTCGAGCGCCTCCGCCAGCTTGGTCTTGAGAGCAGTCCGGAGTTTTTTGTCGATTTGCTTGAAACGTTCATCCCATCGATGGACACTCACGCCACGATGCTCTTTCAAGCCTATGCCGACAGGGATGCCAAGAAACTTCATTACGCGGCCCATTCCCTGAAGGGGAGCAGCCTCAACATAGGGGCGAAAAGTTTTGGGGCCTTCTGCAAAACCATCGAGGACCATGCGGCTGAAGGAAAAGTGGAGAGCGACGTCCTGATGAGGGAGCAATTCAAACGGGAGTTCGAGTCCCTTCGGACGGTGATCGCATCCATCCAGAAACGTCTGAAAAAAGATTTGGCCCGCACGTGATCCAATGAAAGGAGCAACACGATCCATGAGATTTCTCGTTTTTGGCGCCGGAGGCGTCGGCGGGTATTTCGGGGGAATGCTGGCAAAAGCGGGCGAAGAGGTCTGGTTCATCGCGCGCGGCAAACACCTGGCGGCCATGAAGAAAAAAGGACTCTTCGTTCATGCTTCCGACGGATCGTTCCGCGTCAAGGCCGGGAGAATGACCGACAATCCTGGAAAAGTCCCACCGCCGGACGTCGTCCTGTTTTGCGTGAAGGCCTATGACACGGAATCCGCCGCAGAGCAACTCGCTCCCATCCTTTCCGACACCTCGATAGTGATCAGTCTGCAGAACGGCATGGAGAACGAAGGAACGATCAAGCGCTGTATCCCCCATGCCACGGTCTACGGCGGCGCGGCTTATATCTTCTCCAACGTCACCGCCCCCGGGAGAGTCACCGAGTGGGGCGGCCCGAGGAGAATCGTTTTCGG